>JBDKFA010000021.1:0-6597 GCA_039798945.1 Pseudomonadota bacterium | reverse complement strand
CCGGAGCGCGCAGCGCGGAGGGTAGTCCAGTGAGCACACACCCGGAGCACGAGGCGCCTCGGTGCGGCCTCGTGGCCATCGTCGGCCGGCCCAACGTGGGCAAGAGCACGCTGCTCAATGCGCTGGTCGGCCAGAAGGTGAGCATCACCTCGCGCCGCGCGCAGACGACGCGGCACCGCATCACGGGCATCCGCACCGAGGGCGCGGCGCAGTTCGTGTTCGTGGACACCCCCGGCTTCCAGACCCAGCACGCGAACCCGCTGAACCGCACGCTCAACCGCACCGTGCTGGCGAGCCTCGCCGACGTGGATGCGGTGCTCTTCGTCGTGGAGGCCGGGCGCTTTGGCGCCAACGACGAGAAGGTGCTGGCGCTGCTGCCGCCGGGCAAGCCGGTCATCCTCGTGGCCAACAAGCTCGACGAGGTGCGCCAGCGCGAGACGCTGCTGCCCTGGCTGCAGGCGATGCAGGCGCGCCAGGCCTTCGCCCAGTACGTGCCGATGTCCGCGCGCCGCGAGGCCGACGTGCAGCGGCTGCTGGGCATCGTGGCGCCCTACCTGCCCGAGCAGGCCTGGATGTACGAGGCCGACACGGTGAGCGACCGCAGCGAGCGCTTCCTGGCCGGCGAGATCATCCGCGAGAAGCTGTTTCGGCTGTGCGGGGACGAGCTGCCCTACACCTCCACCGTCGTCATCGAGCGCTTCGAGGAGGAGCCCGGGCGCATGGCCAACCGTATGGTGCGCGTGGCCGCGGCCATCGTCGTCGAGCGCGAGCCCCACAAGGGCATCGTCATCGGCGAGGGCGGCGAGCGCCTCAAGCGCATCGGCACCCAGGCGCGGCAGGACCTGGAGCGGCTGCTGGACGGCAAGGTCTTCCTCGAACTGTGGGTGAAGGTGCGCAGCGGCTGGGCCGACGACGAGGCGCACCTGCGCTCCTACGGCTACGGTCAGGAAGGTTGAGGCCGGTGTGTCCACGCGCCGGAGCGCCCCGACGCTGCAGGCCTTCGTGCTGCACCGCTACGACTGGAGCGAGTCGAGCCTGATCCTGGATGTGTTCACGCGCGAGCGCGGGCGCCTGGCCGTGGCGGCCAAGGGGGCGCGGCGCCCGTACTCGCAGCTGCGGCCGGTGCTGCTGCCTTTCCAGCGCCTGGCGCTCTCGCTGGTGCGAGGCGCGGGCGGCGAGGCGGGCGGCGAGGCGGGCACGCCGGTGGAGGTGCACACGCTGCGCCAGGCGGAGTGGGCCGGCGGCCTGCCGATGCTGGCCTCGGGTGCGGGCGAGGCGGTGTTTCGCGGCTACTACTGCAACGAGCTCGTGATGAAGCTGCTCGCGCGCGAGGACGCCCACCCGGTGGTGTTCGACGCCTACGCGGCGACGCTGCCGGCCCTGGGCGGGCCCGATGCGCTGCACGCGCAGGCCGCGCTGCGTGCCTTCGAGCTCGTGCTGCTGCGCGAGACGGGCGTGCTGCCGGCCCTGGACACGGTGACGCTCACGGTTCAGCCGGTGCAGCCGCCGCACCGCTACCAGCTCGTGCCCGAGTCGGGGGTGGTGGCCACACGCGAGGAAGCGGGCTCGCTCGCCGGGGCCGAGCTGCTCGCGCTGCACGCGGCCCTCGAGGCGGGCGACCTCGCGCGGCTGCAGGCCGCCTGCCTGCCCGCACTGGCGGCGCTGCGCGGCGCCACCCGGGTGCTGCTGCAGGCGCAGGCGGGCCAGGTGAGCTGGCGCACGCGCGAGGTGATGCAAGGCCTGCGGCGGCTGCTAGATTCGGCGCCATGAATCCACTTGTCGCGCCTGAGGCCGGGCACCGGACTTCCACGGGCCGCACCGCGCTGTCGGTCAACGTGAACCGCATCGCGCTGCTGCGCAACTCACGCCCGGTGGGCCTGCCCGAGGTGACGCGCCTGGCGGCCATCGCGCTGGAGGCCGGGGCCGACGGCATCACCGTGCACCCGCGCCCGGATGCGCGCCACATCACCACCGCCGACGTGCACGAGCTCGCGGCGCTGCTCAGGCAGTGGCCTCAGGCCGAGTACAACATCGAGGGCAACCCCTTCCACAACCTGATGGAGCTCGCGCTGGCCGTGCGCCCGCAGCAGGCCACGCTCGTGCCCGACAGCGTGGAGCAGGCCACCTCGGACCACGGCTGGGACCTCGCCCGCGACGGCGAGCGGCTGCGCCCGCTGATCGCGCAGCTGCATGCGCACGGCATGCGCGTGAGCCTCTTCATGGACCCCGTGCCCGAGGCCATGGCGCGTGCCCGCGAGCTCGGTGCCGACCGCGTGGAGCTCTACACCGAGGCCTATGCGCGCGGCTGGCCGACGCCCGAGCGCGCGGCGCTGCTCGCGCGCTACGCCGCAGCCGCGCAGGCGGCGCACGCTGCGGGCCTGGGCGTGAACGCCGGGCACGACCTGAACCGCGACAACCTCGCCGACTTCCTGCGCGCGGTGCCGGGCGTGGCGGAGGTGTCGATCGGGCATGCGATCGCGGCCGATGCGCTGGAGTTCGGCATGGCCGAGACCGTGCGCGCCTACCAGCGCTGCATCCGCAGTGCCTGCGCGTGAGCCCATGGTCTACGGCGTGGGCACCGACATCTGCGACATCCGGCGCATCGAGGCGGCGCTCGAGCGCCACGGCGAACGCTTCGCGATGAAGGTGCTCGGGCCGCACGAGCTCTCGGTGTTCCGCAAGCGGCTGGCCACGCACCGCGCGCGCGGCGTGCGCTACCTGGCCACGCGCTTTTCCGCCAAGGAGGCCTTCTCCAAGGCGATCGGCCTGGGCATGCGCATGCCGATGACGTGGCGCGCGTGCGAGGTCGTCAAGGCCGCCAGCGGCCAGCCGCAGATCGCGCTGCACGGCGAGCTCGCGGCCTGGTTCGACGAGCGGCGTCTGCGCGCACACCTGAGCGTGACGGACGAGAGCGAGTACGCGGCAGCCTTCGTGGTGGTGGAGACGCGCGACTGAGGCGCGACTGAGGCGCGACGGAGGGGCGGCAGGCACCGCTGGCATACTGCCCCGCATGACCCCGCACGCTCCCGTCATCCTCGATACCGCCGGCCCGACGCTCGACCGCGCCGACCGCCGGCGCCTGAAGCACCCGCTGGTGGGCGGCGTGATCCTCTTCGGCCGGCACTGGCAGGGCCGGCGCCAGTTGACCGAGCTGTGCGCCGAGATCAAGTCGATCCGGCCGGATATCGTGATCTGCGTGGACCACGAAGGCGGGCGCGTGCAGCGCTTTCGCACCGACGGCTTCACGCACGTGGCACCGATGCGCGCGCTGGGCGAGCTGTGGATGCGCGATGCGCTCGCCGCCACCGACGCCGCCACCGCGGTCGGCTATGTGCTCGGTTCGGAGCTGCGGGCCTGCGGGGTGGACCTCACGCTGACCCCGGTGCTCGACCTGGACTACGGCGGCAGCAGCGTGATCGGCGACCGTGCCTTCCACCGCGACCCGCGCGTGGTGGCGCTGCTGGCCAAGAGCGTGATGCACGGGCTGCTGCTGGCCGGCATGGGCAACTGCGGCAAGCACTTCCCCGGCCACGGCTTCGTGAAGGCCGACAGCCACGTGGAGATTCCGGTGGACCGGCGCTCGCTCAAGGCCATCCTGGCCGAGGACGCGAAACCCTACGGCTGGCTGTCCACCAGCCTGGCCGCCGTGATGCCGGCACACGTGGTCTACCCGAAGGTGGACCATCGGCCGGCAGGGTTCTCCGAGCGCTGGCTCAAGGACATCCTGCGCGGCCAGCTCGGCTTCGGCGGCGCGATCATCAGCGACGACCTGACGATGGAAGGGGCGCGCCGCGTGGGCGGGCAGCTGCTCAGCTACGCCGAGGCAGGTGCGCTGGCGCTGGAGGCGGGCTGCGACCTCGTGCCGCTGTGCAACACCTCCAACGTGGAGAGTGGGCGCGCGCTCGACGAGTTCCTGGAAGGCCTCGCGCAGCAGCAGGCGCTCGGCCACTGGAGCCCGGACCCCGACAGCGAAGCGCGGCGGCTGCAATTGCTGCCGCAGACGCCGCCGCTGACCTGGGACGCCTTGATGCACCACGGGCCTTACCAGCACGCGCTGGAACGGCTGCCGTAGGGGCTGACGCCGGGGCGGCGCCGCGCAGCGCGCGGCGCGCGCCGTGCGCCGTGCGCTCAGGGTGTGGCGGGTGCCTGGGCCTGCTGCTCGAAGGGAAGCTTGAGCTGGGAGAGGTCCCGGCGGGTCTCCACCAGGATCAGCGGGCCTTCGTCGAGCACGGGAACGGGCTTGCGCTCGCGCGGCACGTGAACCGGTGCGGGCTCGGCCGCGATCGCGGCCTGCACCGCGGCGACCTTCTCGGCGTCCGAGTTCACCCACTGCAGGCCAGCCGCCTCGGCAATGCGGTGCAGCTCGTCCAGCGGCAGCTCGAAGCGCGTGACGGGCACGGCCGCGGGCACCGCCGCAGCGGGCGCGGCCACCGGGGCCGCAGCCTCGGGCTGGGCAGGTGTGGCCGACGCCGCGGTGTCGGCAGCCGCCGCACCGGGCGAGCCTACGCCCGCTTCGGCTCGGGCCTGGGCCTCGGCGCCGGGTGAGGCCTCGCCGGCTGCCGTGCCTTCGGAAGCTGCGGCACGTGCGGCGCCTTCCACACCCTCGGCAGCTTCGGCAGCCTCGGCGCCCTCGGCACCTTCACCGCCTTCCACCCCCCGGCGCTCGCGGCGGAAGCGGTCGCGACCGCGACCGCGTCGGCGACCGCCTTCGCGCTCGCCTTCGGCTGTGGCTTCCCCACCGCCTGCGCCATCCGCTGCGGAAGCGGCGGCACCTGCGACCTCGGCACCCTCGGCCAAGGCCGCGGCACCCGGTGCTTCCGAGCCCAGGGCGGCGGCACCCTCCGGTGCGAGGGCGCCTTCGTCGCCGGACACCGAGCCTTCCGCCACCGCCTCGGCACGTTCGCCACGGCCACGGCCGCCACGACGGCGCCGGCGGCGCCCCTCCCGGTCGGCCTCGGTGCCCTCGGCAGCCGGTGCGCCTTCAGCGCCCTCGACCAAGGCCTGGGCAGGCAGGCGCTCGGCCTCGGCCGCCAGCGCGTCGCCCGTCGCGGCGGCCGGCGCTGCGCGCTCGCGGGTGTCGCGAGCCGGACGCTCGCCGCGTGCCCGGGCTTCGCCCGGCTCACGCGCCTCACGGCCTTCGCGCGGTTCACGACCCTCGCGGGGTTCACGGGGCTCACGGCCTTCACGAGGTTCGCGGCCTTCACGCGCTTCGCGGCTGGACCGGCCCTCGCGGCTCTCGCGGCCTTCACGGCCTTCACGCGAGCCTCGTCCGCCACGGCCACCGCGTTCGCCCCGACGTCCGTCACGGCCCTCGCGTCCTTCACGGCTCTCCCGGCCTTCCCGACCCTCGCGCCCTTCGGACGGCGTGGTTGCAGCGCCCGGTGCGACTTCGCCCGAGGCAGCCGCCGGCGCGGCGGCGGGCGCCGGTGCGGGTGCAGGCGTGCCGCCCAGCAGGCGACGTACCCAGCCGAAGAAGCCATTGTCGGCTGCCTCGTGGGGGGGCGCAGCGGGCGCTGGTGCAGGCGTTGCCGCCGGTGCCGGTGCCGGTGCGGCCACCGGTGCGGCGGGCTGTGCCGCAGCGGCCGCAGCGGCCGCAGCCGGTGCCGCCGGGGCGGCGCGCGGCGCCGCGGCCGGGGGGGCCGGCTGGTCGGGCAGCACGCCCTTGATGACCGGTTCCTGCTTGGCCTTGGCCTTCTCGCGCCGGGTGATGCCGACCTCGTCGTCCGGCTCCTCGATCATCGTGTAGCTGGCGCGGAAGTTCTCGAGCCGCGGGTCGTCGTGGCGCAGCCGCTCGAGCTTGTAGTTGGGCGTCTCCAGGTGCTTGTTGGGCACGAGCAGCACGGTCACGCGCTGCTTGAGCTCGATCTTGGTGATCTCGGCCCGCTTCTCGTTGAGCAGGAAGCTCGTGACCTCCACCGGCACCTGCACGTGCACGGCGGCCGTGTTGTCCTTGAGCGCCTCCTCCTGGATGATGCGCAGGATCTGCAGCGCCGAGCTCTCGGTGTCGCGGATGTGGCCGGTGCCGTTGCAGCGCGGGCAGGTGATGTGGTTGCCCTCGGACAGCGCCGGGCGCAGGCGCTGGCGGCTGAGCTCGAGCAGGCCGAACTTGGAGATCGAGCCGAACTGCACGCGCGCGCGGTCGTTGCGCAGCGCATCGCGCAGCCGCTGCTCGACCTCGCGCCGGTTCTTGCTCTCCTCCATGTCGATGAAGTCGACGACGATCAGGCCGCCCAGGTCGCGCAGGCGCATCTGGCGCGCGATCTCGTCGGCCGCCTCGAGGTTGGTGCGGGTGGCGGTTTCCTCGATGTCGCCGCCGCGTGTGGCGCGCGCGGAGTTGACGTCCACCGCCACCAGGGCCTCGGTGTGGTCGATCACGATCGCCCCGCCCGAGGGCAGGTTGACGGTGCGGGAGTGGGCCGTCTCGATCTGGTGCTCGATCTGGAAGCGCGAGAACAGGGCAGCGTCGTCGCGGTAGCGCTTCACGCGGTGGCCCATGTCGGCCATCACGTGGTTCATGAACTGGTGCGCCTGCTCGTAGATGTCGTCCGTGTCGATCAGGATCTCGCCGATGTCGGCGGTGAAGTAGTCGCGGATCGC
>JBDKFA010000020.1:0-11700 GCA_039798945.1 Pseudomonadota bacterium | reverse complement strand
CACGCTGGCGGTCGACCCGCGCGCAGAAGTCGAAGATGCTGCGAAACGGCCCGCCCCCGGCACCGCCAGCGCCCTCGCGTGCCGCGACCAGGGCCTCGATGGCCGCCTGCCCCGTTCCCTTCACTGCCCCGAGGCCGTAGCGCACCTGCAGGTCGCCCACGGGCTCGAAACGCCAGACACCGCGGTTGACGTCGGGCGGCTCGAAGGACACCCCGACGGTGCGCGCGTCGTCGAGCAGCACCTTGAGCTTGTCGGTGTCGTCCATTTCCACCGTCATGTTGGCGGCGTAGAACTCGGCCGGTGCGTGCACCTTCAGCCAGCCCGTGTGGTAGGCCAGCAGGGAGTAGGCCGCGGCATGGCTCTTGTTGAAGCCGTAGCCGGCGAACTTCTCCATCAGGTCGAAGACCTCGTCGGCCTTCTGCGCATCGATGCCCTGCGCCTGCGCGCCCTCGCGGAAGATGGTGCGCTGCTTGGCCATCTCCTCGGGCTTCTTCTTGCCCATCGCGCGGCGCAGCAGGTCTGCCCCGCCGAGCGTGTAGCCGCCCATCACCTGGGCCGCCTGCATCACCTGCTCCTGGTAGACGAAGATGCCGTAGGTCTCGGCCAGCACCTGCTCGAGCAGCGGGTGGGGGTAGACGATCTCCTCGCGCCCGTGCTTGCGCGCGCAGAAGCTCGGGATGTTCTCCATCGGGCCCGGGCGGAACATCGCGTTCAGCGCGATGAGGTCCTCGATGCGGCTGGGCTTGGCCTCGCGCAGCATGCGCTGCATGCCTGCCGATTCGAACTGGAACACGGCCTCGGTGCGGCCGTCCGAGAAGAGCTGGTAGACCGCGCGATCGTCCAGCGGCACGTCCTCGAAACGGAAACCCTCCCGGCCGGGGCGGCGGGCGCGGATGAATTCCTTGGCGAGTTCGAGGATGGTGAGCGTGGCCAGCCCCAGGAAGTCGAACTTCACTAGGCCGATGGCCTCGACGTCATCCTTGTCGAACTGGCTGACCGCCGACTCGCTGCCGGGCTGCTGGTAGAGCGGGCAGAAGTCGGTGATGCGGCCCGGGGCGATCAGCACGCCCCCGGCGTGCATGCCGACGTTGCGCACGAGGCCTTCCATGCGCGTGGCCAGCGCCAGCAGCTCGGCCACCTCTTCCTCGGCTGCCTCGCGCTGCTCGAGCTCGGGCGCCTCCTTGCGCGCATAGATGACGCCGGAGTCCGGGTTGTCGGGCACGGGCGCGAGCGTCACCGTCTTCCCGGGCGGGGCGGGAATCAGCTTGGCCACCGAGTCGACGTGGCCGTAGGCCATGCCCAGCACCCGGCCGACGTCGCGCAGCGCGGCCTTGGCCGCGAGCGAGCCGAAGGTCGCGATCTGGCTCACCGCGTCGCGCCCGTACCTGTGCTTGACGTAGTCGATCACGCGGTCGCGGTTGGCTTGGCAGAAGTCGATGTCGAAGTCCGGCATCGAGATGCGATCCGGGTTCAGGAAGCGCTCGAACAGCAGCTTGTAGTGCAGCGGGTCGAGGTCGGTGATGCCCATCGAATAGGCCACGAGCGAGCCCGCGCCCGAGCCTCGACCGGGGCCCACCGGGCAACCGTTGGAGCGGGCCCAGTTGATGAAGTCGCCGACGATCAGGAAGTAGCCCGGGAATCCCATCTTGACGATGGTCTGGATCTCGAACTCCAGCCGCTCGCGGTAGGTGGGCTCGCGCTGCGCGCGCACGGACGGGTCCGGAAAGAGCTGCTCGAGGCGCTGGGCGAGGCCTTGCAGCGACAGCTCGCGGAAGTACTGCGCGATGGGCATCGGCGTGCCATCGGCCTGCGGCGGTGTCGGGAAGTCGGGCAGCCGCGGCCTGCCGAGCACGAGCTGCAGGTTGCAGCGGCGTGCGATCTGCAGCGTGTTGGCGAGCGCGGAGGGCAGGTCGGCGAACAGCGCCTGCATCTCGGCCTGGGACTTCAGGTACTGGTCGCGCGTGAAACGCTTAACCCGGCGCGGGTTGGCGAGCGTCTCGCCCTCGGCGATGCACACGCGCGCCTCGTGGGCCTCGAAGTCATCGGGCTGCAGGAACTGCACCGGGTGCGTTGCCACCACGGGCAGCCCGAGTTCGCTGGCCAGCTGCGCGGTGGCGCGCACCAGCGGCTCGTGCGGGGTGCCGGCCGTGCGCTGCACCTCGAGGTAGAAGCGCCCCGGAAACTGCGCTGCCAGCCGCTCGGCCGCCGCGCGGGCACGCGCGGCGTCACCGGCCAGCAAGGCCGCGCCCACGGCGCCATGCTCGAAACCCGACAGGGCGATCAGGCCGGCGCTGCGCTCGTCGAACCATTCGCGGCGAATCCAGGCCTGCGCACGTTGCACGTTCGTCGTCCAGGCGCGCGACAGCAGTTCGCACAGGTTCAGGTACCCGGCGGTGTCCTGCACGAGCACCAGCAGGCGCGTGGGCGCCTTGTCGCCGAGCTCGGGCTGGACCCACAGGTCCGCGCCCACGATCGGCTTCACCCCGCGCTCGCGACAGGCCTTGTAGAACTTCACCGCCCCGAACAGGTTGGCCAGGTCGGTGATCGCCAGTGCTGGCTGGTGGTCGGCGCGCGCGGCACGGGCGGCGTCGTCCACGCGCAGCGTGCCGTCGACGATCGAGAACTCGGAGTGGGTACGCAGGTGGACGAAGGACATTCGGGGCATTCTAGACAGGGCACCTGCCTACAATCGCGCGGCGATGAAAAGCCTGCTGCCCAAGCTGATCGGCCTGCTGCTGCTGGCGACCGCCGTGGTCATCGCGGTGTCTCGCGCGCCGGACCGTCCAGTCCAGACGCTCGTCGCGCGCTGGGCCCTGCCGCCCAGCGACTTCATCGACGTCAACGGACAAGTCGTTCATGTGCGCGACGTCGGCCCGCGGCAAGACCCTGTGCCCATCGTGCTCATCCACGGCACCGGCGCCAGCCTGCACACCTGGGAGGGCTGGACGCAGGCGCTGCAGGGCCAGCGGCGCGTGATCAGCTTCGACTTGCCCGGCTTCGGCCTGACCGGGCCGTTCGCGGGCCGCTACACCCCCGACGACTACCGGGGCGACACCTACGCGCGCTTCGTGGTGGACCTCCTCGAGGCCTTGAAGGTTCGGCGGGCCGTGCTCGCAGGCAACTCGCTGGGAGGCGAGGTGGCGTGGCGCACCGCAGTGCTCGCACCCGAACGGGTGGAACGCCTGGTGCTGGTCGATGCGTCGGGGCCCGACTTCCAGCCCGAGTCGGTGCCGCTGGGGTTCCTGATCGCGCGCGTGCCGGTTCTTAACCGCCTGACCGAGCACATGTTGCCGCGCGTGCTCGTGGCAGCCAGCCTGTCCAACGTCTACGGCCACCCGGAGCGGGTGAGCTCGGAGCTGGTGGACCGCTATTTCGAGCTCACGCTGCGCGAGGGCAACCGGCGCGCGTTGACGCTGCGCTTGCAGCAGTTCGTGCGCGGTGAGCACGCCGAGCGCATCGCCACGATCCGCCAGCCGACCCTGATCCTGTGGGGTGGTCGGGACCGGCTCATACCGCCCGCCGTCGGGCGTACGTTCGAGTCGAAGATTCCGGGCAGCCGACTCGTCGTCTTCGACGACCTCGGGCACGTGCCCCACGAGGAGGACCCCGCACGCACGGTCGCGCCGGTGCGGGCCTTTCTCACCCAGCCCCTCCCTTCTCCGGCCGAGCCGACCCCTCCCCCACGATGACCACCGAGATCGAATCCCTGCGCAGCCAGCTCCAGGCCCTGAAGCACCGCCATGGCGCCGGTGAGCTCGACGAGGCGCAGTGGCATGCCGCACGGGCGCCGCTCGAGCGGCGCCTGGCGGATCTGCTGGTGGACGGTGCAGCCCTGCCGGCGGCTTCAACGCCTTCCGCGGCGGCCCCCGCTGCGGCCCCGGCCGATGTGCGCGCCCCTGCACCGCGGCCCTCGCGAACCATGGTGCTGGGCGTGAGCCTGTTCGTGCTGGCCATCGCGGTGGCCGGCTACGCCGTCACGGGCGATCCTCGTGCGCTGGACCCTGCCGCGCGCGCCGCGGTGCCGGCGGAGGGAGCCGGCAGCGTCACCCGCGAACAGATCGTCGACATGGTGCAGCGCCTGGCGCAACGTATGAAGGAGCAGCCTGACGATGCCGAGGGCTGGACCATGCTCGGCCGCTCGTACATGGTGCTGGAGCAGCCACGCGAGGCGCAGGCTGCGTTCGAGCGTGCCCGCCAGTTGCGCCCGCGCGAGGCCTCCGCGGTGGCCGACCTGGCCGATGCGGTGGCGGTGAACCAGGGCCGCAAGCTCGCCGGGGAGCCTGCGCGCCTCGTGGCCGAGGCCCTCGCACTCGACCCCGACCACCCGAAGGCGCTGGCCCTGGCAGGAACCGCAGCCTTCGAGGTGGGCGACTACGCCACGGCGGTGCGACATTGGGAACGGCTGGCCGCCGTCGAGCCCGCCGACAGCCCCTTGGCGGCGCAAGCGCGGGCCAGTGCCGAGGAGGCGAAGCGTCTGGCGGGCGGTTCCGTCGGAAAGCTGCCCGCACCGCCTGCGGCCATCGACGGCAATCCGGCTGCGCCAGCTCCAGCCTCGACGGGAGCATCCGCGAGCCGTCCGTCTGCGCCAGTGTCCTCGGCCTCCGTCTCCGGCACCGTCACGCTGGCACCGGCGCTCAAGGGCCAAGCCCGCCCGGAGGATACGGTGTTCGTCTTCGCCCGTGCAGCCCAGGGTCCGCGCATGCCGCTGGCCATCCTGCGCGCTCAGGTGAAGGACCTGCCGCTGCGCTTCACACTCGACGACCGCCAGGCCATGGCGGCCGGCGCCGGGCTTTCCTCGGCCACGCAAGTCGTGGTCGGCGCGCGCGTCAGCCGCTCGGGCCAGGCCGCGCCTCAAGCCGGCGACCTCGAGGGGCTGAGCGAGCCCGTGGCGGTGGGTGCACGTAACCTGCGCCTGGAAATCTCGCGCGTGCTGCCCTGACTCCCAGGGGCCGGGCACGCCCGGCCCGGGACTCAGCTGACTGCGACGCTCGTCGGGTCGACGTTCGCCCCGCACAGCACGAGCGCGACGCGCTCACCGGGTCGCACCCGCACCACGCCTTCCCACAGCGCGGCGAGCCCGAGGGCACCCGCAGGCTCCACGGCGAGGCGGAACTCGCGCCACAGGCGCTGCTGGGCACGTCGGATCGCCGCGTCCTCCAGCAGGTGGGCGGCAGCGATGTGACGCCGGCTCACCGCCCAGCAGATCGACCCGACACGGCGTGCACCGAGCGAGTCGGCAGCCAGCCCGGCCACCGGTACGTCCACCGGCTCGCCCGCCGCGCGGGCCGCGTGCAGCGTCGGGGCGAGCTCCGGTTCGAGGGCCTCCACCGAGCTGCGTCCTTCGAACCAGGCGGCGATGCCTGCGACGAGGCCGCCTCCGCCCACGCTGACGAGCACGCGTTCGGGCACGCCGGCTTCCTGTTCGATCTCCAGGCCGATCGTCCCCGCGCCAGCCACGACCTCGGGCTGGTCGTAGGCGTGCATCAGCAGCGCGCCTGTGCGGGCCTGGCGCTGCAGGCAGGCTTCCAGGGCTTCGGGGTAGGCGGCGCCTTGCACGTTCACCTCGGCCCCGAGAGCGGCCAGCACCGCGCGCTTGGCCGGGCTCGAGACCTCCGGCACGAAGACCTCGCAGCGCACACCCAGCGCGCGCGCCGCGCAGGCGACCGCGATCGCCGCGTTACCGCCCGAGGCCACGACCACGCCTGCCTCGGGCGGTGTCTGGGCGCGCATGCGGTTGAACATGCCGCGCGCCTTGAAGCTGCCGCCGAGCTGCAGCTGTTCGAGCTTGAGCCACACCTCGGCAACCTCGAGCCCGAGCACGGCCCCCGGCAACCGCCACAACGGCGTGCGGCGGATATCGCCCGCGATGCGGTCGGCGGCGACGTGGATGTCGGCGGGGCCGACCGGCAAGGAAGTGTCCATGCCGCTATCCTAGGGCGCATGAACGCCTCCTTGCCCACGACCCTTTCCGAGGACGCGCTGCAGTGGGCGCAGCGCCTCGTGCGGCTGCGCACGGTCAGCCAGGACTCCAACCTGCCGCTCATCGAGTGCATCGCGGACCATCTGCGCACCTGGCGGGTGCCGATCCGTCTGACCTACGACGAGGACCGGCGCAAGGCGAACCTGTTCGCCACCATCGGCGCCGGCAAGCCGGGGGGCGTGATCCTCTCCGGCCACACCGACACCGTCCCATGGGACGGCCAGGCCTGGAGCGTGGACCCGTTGTCGGCCGAACTCCGTGACGAGCGGCTGTACGGGCGCGGCAGCGCGGACATGAAGGGATTCATCGGTGTGGCGGTTTCCCAGGCGCAGGCCTTCCTCGAGGCCGACCTGCCGTTCGCGGTGCACTTCGCGTTCAGCTACGACGAGGAGGTGGGAGGCTTCGGCGCGCGCGGGTTGATCGCCGACCTCCAGGAAGCCGGCCTCGCGCCGCGCCTGTGCATCGTGGGTGAGCCGACCAACATGGTGCCGGCCGTTGCGCACAAGGGCGTGTACCGCTGGCGCTGCTGCGTGCGCGGCAAGGCGGCTCATTCCTCGCTCACGCCGCTGGCGGTGAATGCGCTGGAGGCCGGCGCGCGGCTCGTCTCGACGATCTCCGACATCGCCGACCGCCTGCGCGAGACCGGGCCCCGCCAGGAAGGCTTCGACGTCCCTTACTCCACCGCGGCGGTGTGCCAGATGCACGCAGGCATCGCCGACAACGTGGTGCCCGAAGACTGCCGCATCCACTACGAGTTCCGCAACCTGCCCGGTGCCGACGCCGCGGCGATGCAGCGCGAGGTCGCAGCCCGGGCGGCTGAACTCGCGCCGGCCATGCAGACGGTGGACCCCACGAGCGGCTTCAGCTTCGAGTGCACCGCCGAGATGCCCGACTTCCAGGCTCCCGCGGGCGACCCGGCCGTGGCGCTCGCCGCGCGCCTGGCCGGCACGGCCGACACGGCGCTGGTGGCCTTCGGCACGGAGGCCGGACTCTTCCAGCGTGCGGGCATTGCCACCGTCATCGGCGGGCCAGGCTCGCTCAACCAGGCCCACCAGGCCGATGAGTACGTGAGCCTCGCGCAGCTGGCTGCCTGCGAGCGCTTCATCGCCCGGCTGCGCGAGGAGCGGCTCTGAGCCAGGCGTCGCAGCCATGACGGTGCGCCACCATGCGCTGACGCCCGACGCGCTGGCGATGGTCGATGCCGTCGCACGAACCGGGAGTTTCGCGGCTGCCGCGCGCGAGCTCGGCAAGGTGCCCTCGGCCCTGACCTACCAGGTGCGACAGCTCGAGGAGGCGCTGGACGTGCTGCTCTTCGACCGTCGCTCGCGTCAGGCTCAGCTCACGGCGGCCGGGCACGAGCTGCTGCGCGAAGGCCGTCGCCTGCTCCAGGAGCTCGAGGCGGTGGCCAATCGCGTGCAGCGCGTGGCCAGCGGCTGGGAACCGACGCTGGCCATCAGCGTGGATGACGTGCTCTCCAGCGCCACCGTGTTCGAGCTCGTGGAGGCGTTCTGCAGCGTCTCGGGTGCGGCCATGGCCGGCGCAGGCGGCGCAGAGGCCGACTCCAGGCATGGCCCGGCCACGCGGCTGCGCATCCGCCACGATGTCCTCGCCGGTACCTGGGAAGCCCTGGTCTCGGGACAGGTGGACCTCGCGATCGGCGTGGCAGGCCACTTCACCAATCCAGGGGGGTTCGAGGTGGAGCTCCTGGGCGAGCTCAGCATGGTCTACTGTGTCTCGCCGCACCACCCGCTGGCGCGTGCGGACGGGGAGCTCGACCATGATCGGCTCGTCCATCACCGTGCCGTGGCCGTGGCCGACACGGCGCAGCGCCTCGCCCCCGTCACCGTCAACCTCCTGCCCGGGCAGGACGTGCTGACCGTGCCGACCATGCACGCCAAGCTCGACGCGCTGCTGCGTGGCCTGGGGGGCGGCTTCCTGCCCGAGCCGATGGCTCGCCCGTGGCTCGCAGAAGGGCGGCTCGTGGCGCGCCCGACCGCGGGCGGTCCGCGCACCGCGCGGCTGCACTACGCGTGGCGCGCCGAGCGGGGCGCCATCGGGCTGGGCCGTGCGCTCCAGTGGTGGCTCGGGCAACTGGCCAGCCCCACGACGCGACGGGCGCTGCTGGAGCGCCACGAGGCGCCGCGCGGCTGAGCCGCCGTGGGCTACGTCGGCCGCTTCGCGCCCTCGCCCACCGGGCCGCTGCACGCCGGCTCGGTCGTGGCGGCGCTGGCCAGCTGGCTCGATGCGCGCGCGCATGGCGGGCACTGGCTGGTGCGCATCGAGGACGTGGACACCCACCGCTGCACCCTGGCAGCCGAGGAGGTGATCCTGCGCCAGCTCGCCGCGCTCGGCCTGCAGGCCGACGCGCCGCCCTGGCGGCAGTCCACCCGGGGTGCGGCATACGACACCGCGCTGGCCACGCTGGTGGCGGCTGGACACGCCTACCCGTGCGGCTGCTCGCGTCGGGACATCGACGCGGCACTGGCCGCGGCGGGGGCAGGCCCGGCCCGGCACGCCGAGCGCGTCTATCCGGGTACCTGCCGGCTGGGGCTGCAAGGGCGCGCAGCGCGTGCCGTGCGGTTTCTCACCTCCGGGCCCGACGGCGCCGACACGATCGTCGCATGGCACGACCGGCGGCTGGGCCCCCAGCGCCAGAACGTGACGCGCGAGGTCGGCGACTTCGTGCTGCGGCGCGCCGACGGGCCGCATGCGTACCAACTCGCGGTGGTGGTGGACGACGCCGAACAGGGCGTGACCCAGGTGGTGCGCGGCGAAGACCTGGCGGACAACACCGCGCGCCAGATCCTGCTGCAGCGCGCGCTGGGCGTGTCCACCCCCCGGTACCTGCACACGCCACTCGTCTTCGCGGCCGATGGGCACAAGCTCTCCAAGCAGAACGGCGCGCAGGCAGTGGACACGGCCACGCCCGTGCGCGCGCTCGACGCGGCCGCACGCGTGCTGGGCCTGCGGCTGCCGAGCGGGCCGGAAGCGGCGCTGGCAGACTGGCTCGCGGCTGCGGTCGCGGCGTGGGCACGGGAATGGACTCCGAGACCCAGGGGCCCGGGGTCCCACGAACAGGCTCAGGCATGATCCGCCCTCCACCCTTTCACAACACCACCTGGAGCCAAGAACGATGATCACCACCCCCAGCGGCCTGCAGTACGAGGACACCGTCACCGGCCAGGGCGCCACGGCCGCGGCAGGGCGGCGAGTCAGCGTGCACTACACCGGCTGGCTCTGGCAGGATGGCCAGCAGGGCCGCAAGTTCGACTCGAGCAAGGACCGCGGCCAGCCCTTCTCGTTCTTCCTCGGCGGCGGCGAGGTCATCGGCGGCTGGGACGAAGGTGTCCAGGGCATGCAGGTGGGCGGCACGCGGGTGCTGATCATTCCGCCGCAGCTGGGCTATGGTGCGCGTGGCGCGGGCGGCGTGATTCCGCCGAACGCGACGCTGAAGTTCGAGGTCGAGCTGCTCGCCTGCTGAACGCGGCGGCGGCGCCAGGCGCCGCCCCTTCGGATCCGCGGGTTCAGACCCGCAGAAAGTGCTGGCGGTAGTGCAGGAGCTCCTCGATGGACTCCTCCACGTCGGCCAGAGCCGTGTGCTTCTGCTGCTTCTTGAAGCCGTCGGCGACCTCCGGCCGCCAGCGCCGCGCAAGCTCCTTCAGGGTGCTCACGTCCAGGTTTCGGTAGTGGAACCACGCCTCCAGCTTCGGCATCGTACGCGCCAGGAACCGCCTGTCCTGGCAGATGCTGTTGCCGCACATGGGGCTCTTGCCCTTGGGCACGTAGGCCCGCAGGAACGCGATGACCTGCGCCTCGGCGGCGGCTTCGTCGAGGGTCGAGGCGCGCACGCGGTCGATCAGCCCGCTCTTGCCATGGGTCCCCTTGTTCCACGCGTCCATGCCGTCGAGCACGGCGTTGCTCTGGTGCACCGCGAGCACGGGCCCCTGGACACGCACCTGCAGCTGCGCGTCGGTGACGACGACGGCCACCTCGATGATGCGGTCGGAGTCGGGGTTCAGGCCCGTCATCTCGAGGTCGATCCAGATCAGGTTCTGGTCGCTGGCAGCCAGCGTGGTGTCGGGCATCGTGGTCTTCCTCCGGCGTCTCCTCGCGGCATTGTCGCTCAGCCCTACACTGTGGCTCGATGGATGCAGCCGACCTGATCAGTGCCCTCTTCGTCGCCGCCGTGCTGGGTTCGCTCGCCGTGCAGGCCTGGCTCGCGACGAGGCAGGTGCGCCACGTGCAACGCCACCGCGAGCGCGTGCCGCACGACTTCGCCGCCACCATCGGGCTGGACGCCCATCGCAAGGCGGCCGACTACACGGTGGCACGTGAGCGCTTCGCGCTGGTGCGGGCCGCATGGGGCGCCGCGGTGCTCGTGGGCTGGACACTGCTCGGCGGCCTGGATGCGCTTTTTCGCGGCACCGTCGGCCCCGCCATGGCGGCCGGTCTCGGGCCCATCGCGGCGCAGCTGGTGTTCCTCACCGCCTGCGCCGTCGTCGGCGCAATCGTAGACCTGCCCTTCGCCTGGTTCGAGACCTTCCGCCTCGAGCAGCGTTTCGGCTTCAACCGCACCACGCCGCAGATCTGGGCGGCCGACCTCGCCAAGGGGGCCGTGCTGTCGATGCTGCTCGGGTGGTCACTGTCGGCGATCGTGCTCGCGCTGATGGGCGCGGCGGGCACCTGGTGGTGGCTGTGGGCATGGCTGGCCTTCGCCGCGTTCGTGCTGTTGATGCAGCTGGCCTACCCCACGCTGATTGCCCCGCTCTTCAACCGCTTCGAGCCGCTGGCCGACGAGTCGCTCGCCGCGCGCGTGTGCACCCTGATGGAGCGCTGCGGCTTTCGCGCGCGCGGGCTGCTGGTGATGGACGGCAGCCGCCGCTCGGGCCACTCCAACGCCTACTTCACGGGGCTCGGCTCCGCCAAGCGCGTGGTGTTCTACGACACGCTTCTGGCACGGCTGAGCCACGGCGAGATCGAGGCCGTGCTCGCGCACGAGCTCGGCCACTTCCACCACCGCCACGTGCTCAAGCGCCTGGTGGGTGTGCTGGTATTCAGCGGGGCGGCACTCGCGCTGCTGGGCTGGCTCAGCACCCAGACCGCCTTCTACGCAGGCCTGGGCGTGCGTCCCGAGCCGGGATTGCCGCATGACGCGCTGGCGCTGCAACTCTTCCTGCTGGCGCTGCCGGCGTTCGCCTTCTTCGTCTCGCCGGTCTTCGCGCACTTCTCACGCCGCGACGAGTTCGAGGCCGATGCGTACGCAGGCACACACAGCTCGGCCGAGGCCTTGCGCAGCGCACTGCTCAAGCTCTACGAGGACAACGCCTCGACGCTCACGCCGGATCCGCTCTACGTCCGTTTCCACCATTCGCACCCACCGGCCGCCGAGCGCCTCAGCGCGCTCGCCAGGCTGACGGGCCGCGACATGGCTGGGGCGCCTGCGTGAAGGCCGCGCCCTCCTCCGTGAGCAGCGGCACCGCCCTGCCCGTGCTGGGCCCTGATTGCCGCCTGACGGCCGATGCGCTCGAAGGCCACCTGACCCGGCTGCCCGGCTGGTCCCTGCGCGACGGTGCGCTGGAACGGCGCTACACGTTCCCGGACTTCGACGCGGCGATGGCCTTCGCCCAGTGCGTAGCCACGCTGGCGGCGAGGCGCGACCACCATCCTGAACTGCGGGTGGCGTGGGGTGCTTGCACGGTGCGCTGGCACACGCACGCGGC
>JBDKFA010000019.1:0-2998 GCA_039798945.1 Pseudomonadota bacterium | reverse complement strand
GTCGCAGGGAAGCGCATCACCAGCCGGAACTGCCGCTCGTTGGAGGTCGCCTTGATTTCCCCGGCGTGGGCGTCGACGATGGCCTTGGTGATCGACAGCCCCAGCCCGGCGCCCTCCGAGGCCGGATGCGCGCGCGACGGGTCGACGCGAAAGAATCGATCGAACAGTCGCGGCAGAGCAGAGGACGGAATGTCGTCCGCCGTGTTCTCGACGCTGACGGCGACATCACGCTCGCTGGGTTCGATCATGACAACGACTTCGCTTCCCGGGTCGCCATGCCGTACGGCGTTGGACAGTAGGTTGCTGACGGCTCGGCGGAACATCAGCCGGTCGCCGTCAATGACGCCTTCGCCAACGAGGCGCAGCTTCACGCCTTTCTCCTCGGCCACTGCGTCGTAGAACTCCAGCAGCGCCTGTACCTCGGGGGCAGCAGGAAACTGCTCACGAATGGGCAGCGCGATGCAGCGTTCGGCCTTCGCCAGAAACAGCATGTCGGCCACCATGCGTGCCATTCGCTCCATTTCCTCGGCGTTGGAGGCCAGGATGTTGCGGTAGGTCGGGGCATCGCGCTTGGCTGACAGAGCCACCTGGGTCTGGGTGAGCAGGTTGCTGATGGGAGTGCGCAGCTCATGCGCCAAGTCTGACGAGAACTCCCCCAGTCGGCGATAGTCCTCTTGCAGACGATCGAGCATGCTGTTGAGTTCCGCGGCCAGGTCGGCCATCTCCACAGGCACAGCACCCACCGGCATGCGTTCGTTGAACGGGTGTCCGGAGACAGCGGCTGCCCGGGCGCGCATCGCGCGCAGCGGTGATAGACCGTGGTGAGCCGCCAGCCAGCCCAGCAGGCCGCTCACAACCACGGCGGCCAAGGCGTACAGCATTAGCGTGCGCCGCAACTCTGCCAGGAAGTACTCGTGGTGAGCAGTGTCGATGACCGCCAGCACCTGCAGCGCGTTGGCCTTGTCGTAGGCTGGTGTCACTGAGAAGGCTGTCGCACGGAACCCCTGGTTTCCAGAGCGCCTGTGGACCAGAGGGATGTCCACTGCATCCTGCGGTGGGGCAGGCCACTTTGTCGAGTCTGGCACTTGGAAGCTGTCTGGCTGGTACAGCAACCGACCCTGCGAATCCTTGACAACGACGTAAAGGCCATGGTGGTGGCTGAGGGCCTCGCCGAGGCGCCACTTGACTTCTTCTGTCGAGTTCGCACTCTGCACGATGTCGTAGATGAGGTGCTGCTTGTCCAGTAGCGCGCCGCGGTCCAACTCGACAAAGTGCTGTGCCGTTGCCTGGATGAAAACCAAGCCCAGGCCAAGAACGATCACTGCGGCCAGGACCGTGAAGAACAAGGTCAGACGTTGAATCAAAGAAAGTCTGCGAAGCACTCAAGGCTCCTCGGGCACTTCGAGCACATAGCCCATGCCACGGACGGTATGGATGAGCTTCACCTCGTGGCTCTCGTCGATCTTGACCCGCAGTCGACGCACTGCGACCTCGATGACGTTGCTGTCACTGTCGAAGTTCATGTCCCAGACCTGCGAGGCAATCAGCGACCTCGGCAGCACCTCACCGTGTCGGCGCATCAGCAATTCCAGCAAGCCGAAATCTTTGGCCGTGAGGTCGATCCGCTTGCCGGCGCGGTGGACACGGCGGCGCAGGAGGTCAAGCTCCAGATCGCCAACCCGTAGAGAGTTGCTCTCGGTGCCACTGCGGCCGCGGCGCAGGATAGTGCGCACCCGAGCCAGCAGTTCGGCAAACGAGAAGGGCTTGACGAGATAGTCGTCGGCGCCGAGTTCAAGGCCTTTCACCCGATCTGTGATGTCGTCCCGGGCTGTCAGGAAGAGCACCGGCATCTGCAGCCCACGGCCCCGCAAGGACTGCAGGATTTGCCAGCCGTCCAGGCCGGGCAGCATCACATCGAGGATGACCAAGTCGTAATGGCTCTGAAGCGCGAGCTGCAGGCCGTCGGCGCCATCCTGCGTCCAGTCCACGACAAACCCCGCCTCGGTCAGGCCCTGGTGGGTGTAGTCCCCGGTCTTGGGTTCGTCTTCGACAAGCAGGATCTTCACGGCCGGGTTTCCGGTGTTGCAAGGCTACCAGTTTGACCGACTCCGTCTCACCAGTTAGCCAGATAACAAAAATGTAAACAACAGCTCAGCTTGGTGTCGAGTCCTGGTTTTGAGAATGCGCCCAACGAAATCTGCTCACTCTGACGAGGCCCCATGCCCTACCCAGCCCGACTTCCCTTGCGGCAGTACTTTCTTCCAGGCGCCCTGCTGATGCTGAGCGGCATGTCGCTCGCTCAAACCAGTACAGACGCGACCAAGCTCACCCAGCCGAGCCAGCTGCAGTACGTATCGCCGTTGCGGGCCTACGTGGCCTACGTCGACCAGCCGGTGGCGTCGTGGCGGGAGGCCAACGACCAGGTGGGGCGCATTGGTGGCTGGCGTGCCTACGCCAAGGAAATGCAGACAGGTGAGCCCGCCAAGGACGTGCCTGCGGAACAGGCCAAACCGGCTGCGTCGACGGCCGATCCGCATGCGGGCCACCATGGCGGGGCGAAGCGATGAAGCGGGCGCTCAAGAGCCGCGGGGTCCGGCTTGTACTAACGGGGATCGCCATCGCCGTGCTGTCGGGCTGCGCCAGCATCAGCTCGGAACAAACCGTGGCCCGCGTGAACGACGAGGCCGCAAGCTTCACCGAAGGCCGACTGGTGTTGGCACGCACCGACGCAGAGCGCGAGAAGCGCTCTTCGGCCGCCAGGGAACTACTGGCCAAACCGCTGGGCCAGCGCGAAGCCGTGCAGCTGGCGCTCGCCAACAGCCCCGCGCTGCAAGCCTTGCTGGCCCAGGGCTGGGCAGAGTCGGCCGATGCCGCGCAGGTCGGACGCATCGCGAATCCAATCTTTAGCTTCGAGCGCATGGTTGCCGGGGACTCGCTGGACATCGGTCGCTCGCTGGCGTTCGGTCTGCTCGACGTGTTGACCGTCCCTGCACGACAA
>JBDKFA010000018.1:0-3693 GCA_039798945.1 Pseudomonadota bacterium | reverse complement strand
CAGGCAAGCGCCGCCACCACGGCCCAGCCCGCTGCTGCGCCACCCCCCGCCCACGCCACCGCGGCCATCGCCAGCAAGGCCAGCGCCATCGCCACCCCGGTGGCGGCGAGCACGCGGCCGGCATCGCGCGTGCGGTCGCCCAGTGCTCCCAGGCCGATGCGCGCGGCCACGCTGAGCAGCTGCGAGCCCGCGAGCACGCCGGCCGCGGCCGCGAGGCTCCAGTGCTGCGCCAGGTGCAGCCACGACACGAGGAAGGTCACGAAGACCTGCTGCGACACCGCGTAGGCCGTCGAGGCCAGGCACATCGCGCGCAGCACCGGGGCGCGCCACACGCGGGCCAACAGCGCACGCGCACCTTCGCGCGCGAGTGCCGCAGGTGTGGGCGGCTCCAGCCGCGCCACCTGCGGGACGAGCGCGGCCACCACCACCACGCATACCGCCGCCAGCACCACCACGCTCGCGCGCCAACCCCAGGCCACGAGCCCGAGCGGCAGCAGCAGGCCCGCGAGGCCCACGCCGATGGGCACGCCCGTTTGCTTGATCGAGAAGAACAGGCCCCGGGCGCGCAGCGGCGCGTGGTGCGCAAGCACCGCCGCCGCAGCCGGGTTCACGAGGCCGTAGCCCGCCCCCACGCACGCCGCGGCCACCAGCAATGCCGAAGGCGGGCCCCATGCCGCCACGGCCGCCCCGAGCGCGCAGCCCAGCAGCGCCAGCTGGTTCAGCCGTACGGCGCCCAGCCGCGCCACCCCTTCGCCCCCATGCAGCCCCGTGAGCGCCGCGCACAAGTAGCTCACAGCCGCATACAACCCGATGCGCTCGGGCTCGAAGCCGAGCGCGGGCGCGACCGCAGGCGCGAGCACCGGCGCGGAGGCGTTGGCCATCGCCACGAGCAGCTGCACCGCAAGCATCGCCGACAGGGCCTGCATCGGGCGCGCATGCGGGGCTGGCCGGGCAGTGGAGGCGGGGGCGGTCACGGGCGGATCATGCCTGGGTCGGCACCGCGGCATGCAGCAACGCCAGCACCCCTGCCCGCTCCCCCGCCTGGGCGTGCGCGTGCACCTGCGCAGGCACGGGGTGGGCCGGAACATGGGCCTGCGCCTGCTGGGGAGTGGCCGGCCCTGGCACCATGGGCACCGATGAAAACTTTCCCTCTTGCGCGGCATGCCGCGCGCGTGTGTTCGGCCGCGGCGCTCGCCGCCGTCGCCCTCAGTCTCGCGGCGCCTGACGCCGCAGCCCGCGAGCCGCAGGCCGTGCCCGTGGTCAAGGGCCTCGTCAACCCGTGGGCGCTCGCCTTCCTGCCCGACGGCCGCATGCTCGTGACCGAGAAGGCCGGGCGCATCCGCATCGCCGATGCGCAGGGGCGCGTGTCCGCGCCGCTGCCGGCTTCGCCGGCGATGCCGCCGATCGCCAACCTCGGCCAATGCGGGCTGCTCGACCTCGTGCTCGACCCGAAGTTCGCAGAGAACAAGCTCCTCTACTTCACTTTCGCCGAGCCCGGCGAAGGCGGCAACGCCACCGCGGTGGCGCGCGCCCGGCTCGAGGGTGCGCCGGGCCAGGAGCGGCTCGAGGACGTGCGCGTGATCTTCAGCCAGCAGCCGCGGCTGGACAGCCGGCTGCACTGCGGCTCGCGCATCGCGTTCGACCGCCAGGGTCACCTGTGGGTGGGTCTGGGAGACCGCTTCCACGCGATGCAGTCGGCGCAGACGCTGGACAACCACCTCGGCAAGGTGGTGCGCATCACGCGCGAGGGTGCCGCGCCCACGGACAACCCCTTCCTCGGCCGCGCCGGTGCGCGCCCGGAGTTGTGGAGCCTCGGCCACCGCAACATCCAGGGCCTGGCCACGCACCCCGAGACCGGCGAGCTCTGGGCCACCGAGCACGGGCCCCAGGGAGGGGACGAGCTGAACATCGTGCAAGGCGGGCGCAACTACGGCTGGCCGGTGGTCACCTACGGGCGCAACTACGGCACCGGCACCGCCATCGGCGAGGTCGGCCCCAAGCCCGGCATCGAGATGCCGCTGCGCCACTGGGTGCCGCAGTCGGTCGCGCCCAGCGGCCTCGCGTTCGTCACGAGCGAGCGCTACCCGGGCTGGAAGGGCAGCCTCGTGATGGGCACGCTGCGCGGGCAGTCGCTGATTCGCCTGAGCCTCGAAGGCCGGCGCGTGACGGGCGAGGAGCGGCTGCTCACGAGCCTCGGCCAGCGCATCCGCGACGTGCGGCAGGGGCCGGACGGGTGGCTCTACCTCCTCACCGACGGGACGCAGGGGCAGGTGTTCAGGGTGGAGATGTAGGCGCGTGCCCCACCCCTGGCCCGACGCGCTGAGGCGCGAGCTGCGCACCGACCACGCCGGCGAGGCGGGCGCGGTGATGATCTACCGCGGCGTGCTCGCCCTCGCGCGCGAGGCGGCGCTGCGCGAGTTCGCGCGGCACCATCTGGCCACCGAGTCGCGCCACCTCACCCTCATCGAGGGCGTGGTGCCGCCCGAGGGGCGCAGCCGGCTGCTGCCGCTGTGGCGCCTCGCGGGCTGGCTCACGGGGGCGATTCCGGCGCTCTTCGGCGCGCGCGCGGTGTACGCGACGATCGAGGCCGTGGAGACCTTCGTGGACGCGCACTACGCGGCGCAGCTCGATCTCATCGACGGGCTGCTGCCGGCGGCCGATGCGCCTCTGCGAGCCCGGCTGGCCGAGTTGCGCGCGATGCTGTCCGATTGCCGGGAAGACGAGCTCGTGCATCGCGATGATGCGCGCACGAGGCGGGGGACGATGCGCGAGCGGGGCCTGGTTGCCGGGCTGGTCGCGCTGTGGTGCGGGGTGGTCGGGGCGGGGTCGGCCGGGGCGGTGCGGGTGAGCCGCTGGGTGTGAGGCGCCCCGCCCACCCAACCATCAAGGCTTGTGCCGGGCTTCCAGTTCCCGAACCCGCCTGGACAGCTCGGCGACCTCGCGCTCGAGCTGCCTGCGCGGGCGTCTGCGCTTCACGTACGACTCGATCCACTCCGGAATGCTCAGGAGGTGGAAGACGAGAACGAACGCCACCACCCCCAGCGCAAAGACCACCATGTCCCAGATCATGAAGCCTCCGTCTTGAAGACCGTTCGGCCGAGAGAGTAGGGCGTGCCCTGTGCGAGGAGCGAGAGAGACACCGCTCCATGTAGGGTCAGGCTGCGGCTCACTTCCCGATGCAGAACCTCATCATAGGCTGGAAGGCGCGTGGTTGCTGGGGTTCAGGGGGTGGGGGCCTGATGTGTACACGTATGTGTACGTGGAAAGATCTCGCCGTGTCGTCGTCCTGACCGGACGCAGGCGACTCACCTGCGGTCGCGGAAGGGCAGTGGCAGGCCTCGCCGCAACGCGTCGAAATCCGCCACCACTTCCTCGACCTCGTCCGCGTTCAACGGCATCGCCTCGCGGACCCTGGCCGCTGCCGCCGCCAAGCGTTGCAGGTCTTCAGCGCTGGGCCGACGCAGTGGCACGAACAGGCCGACCGCCTGGCCATGACGGGTGATGGTGACCGGGGCGTCAGTGTCGATGTACTCGGCGAGCGACGCGCGGAACTCGCGGATGCCGACAGACGGCGTGTCCATGCAAGGGCTCCCAGCAAGAAGTCGACGATGCCGGGATTGTCCTGGCTTTGTGTACACAATCGCAAGACTCGAGTGCGTGCCGCCGCAAGCCTTCCGGGTTCAGAAGTCAATT
>JBDKFA010000017.1:0-19638 GCA_039798945.1 Pseudomonadota bacterium | reverse complement strand
GCCCCGCCCCGGCGGCTCGCAAGGTACTCGAGCGTCACATTTGAGAGAAGGACCCGACATGCCCCTCGACAAACCCTACCTCGACGTCCCCGGCACCACGATCTTCGACGCCGAACAGTCCCGCAAGGGCTACCACCTGAACCAGTTCTGCATGAGCCTGATGAAGGCCGCCAACCGCGAGCGCTTCCTCGCCGACCCGCGCGCCTACCTCGACGAGTGGCCGATGACCGAGGAGCAGAAGCAGGCCGTGCTCGCGCGCGACCTGAACCGCTGCATCGCCGCGGGGGGCAACATCTACTTCCTCGCCAAGATCGGCGCCACCTACGGCAAGAGCTTCCAGCAGATGGCCGGCAGCATGACGGGCATGACCGAGGAGGAGTACCGCAACATGATGATCGCCGGCGGCCGCAGCCCCGAGGGCAACCGCTACCGGGGCGAGGACGGCACTGCACAGCCGCACCGCCAGCCGCAGGGCAGCAGCAAGACCGTGGGGTTCTGAACATGGCGCGCATCACCGCTTCCGTCTACACCTCGCACGTGCCGGCCATCGGCGCGGCACTCGACCTCGGCAAGAGCCACGAGCCGTACTGGCAGAAGGTGTTCTCGGGCTACGACTTCAGCAGGAAGTGGCTGCGCGAGCAGCGTCCCGACGTCGTCTTCCTGGTCTACAACGACCACGCCACCGCCTTC
Source organism: Pseudomonadota bacterium (assembly GCA_039798945.1). Classification (GTDB taxonomy): domain Bacteria; phylum Pseudomonadota; class Gammaproteobacteria; order Burkholderiales; family Burkholderiaceae_C; genus Rubrivivax. The sequence continues at coordinate 18,948 of JBDKFA010000017.1, read as the reverse complement.
AGCCTGGAGATGATCCCCACCTTCGCGATTGGCACGGCCGCGCAGTACGCGCCCGCCGACGAGGGCTGGGGGCCGCGCCCGGTGCCGGTGGTGCAGGGGCACCCGGAACTCGCCTCGCACATCGCGCAAAGCGTGATCCAGGAGGACTTCGACCTGACGATCGTCAACCGGATGGACGTCGACCACGGGCTGACCGTGCCGCTGTCGCTGATGTGCGGCAGGCGCGACCCGGCCACCGAGGCGTGGCCCTTCCGCGTCATCCCCTTCGCGGTGAACGTCGTGCAGTACCCGGTGCCCTCGGGCCGGCGCTGCTTCGCGCTCGGTCAGGCCATCCGCCGGGCGGTGGAGAGCTTCGACGAGGACCTGAACGTGCAGATCTGGGGCACCGGCGGCATGAGCCACCAGCTGCAGGGCCCGCGCGCGGGGCTCATCAACGCACCGTGGGACAGCGCCTTCCTCGACCGGCTCATCGACGATCCCGCGGGCCTCGCCCAGGTGCCGCACATCGAGTACGTGCGCGAGGCCGGCAGCGAGGGCATCGAGCTCGTGATGTGGCTGATCGCGCGCGGCGCGATGGCCGATGTCGCCGCCGCGAACCCTGGCCCGAAGCCGAGGGTCGCGCACCGGTTCTACCATGTGCCGGCGTCCAACACGGCGGTGGGCCACCTGATCCTCGAGGCCTGAAGGCACGCTGACCCGACACCTGCCGCGCGCACCCGCTGCGGCCCGAACTGGAGAACCCGACATGACCATCAACGTGGCCCTCGCCGGTGCCGGTGCATTCGGCATCAAGCACCTGGACGGCATCCGCAACATCCCCGACGTGAAGGTCGTCTCGCTCATCGGGCGCGAGTACGGCAAGACGAAGGAAGTGGCCGACAAGTACGGCATCGCCCACGTCACCACCGAGCTCGCCGATGCCCTGGCCATCCGCGAGGTGGACGCCGTCATCCTGTGCACGCCTACGCAGATGCACGCCGAGCAGTCGCTCGCCTGCCTGGGCGCGGGCAAGCACGTGCAGGTGGAGATCCCGCTGTGCGACGTGCTGGCCGAGGGGCGCCAGGTGGTGGAGCTGCAGCGGCAGACGGGGCTCGTGGCGATGTGCGGCCACACGCGCCGCTTCAACCCGAGCCACCAGTGGGTGCGCCAGCGCATCACCACTGGGCAGTTCCACATCCAGCAGATGGACGTGCAGACCTACTTCTTCCGGCGCACGAACATGAACGCGCTCGGGCAGCCGCGCAGCTGGACGGACCACCTGCTGTGGCACCACGCCGCGCACACGGTGGACCTTTTCGCCTACCAGGCGCAAAGCCCCATCGTGCAGGCCAACGCGCTGCAGGGGCCGATCCACCCGACGCTCGGCATCGCGATGGACATGAGCATCCAGCTCAAGGCGGCGAGCGGCGCGATCTGCACGCTGAGCCTGTCGTTCAACAATGATGGGCCGCTGGGCACCTTCTTCCGCTACATCGGCGACACCGGCACCTACCTCGCCCGCTACGACGACCTCTTCAACGGCAAGGAGGAGAAGATCGACGTCTCGCAGGTGGCGGTGTCGATGAACGGCATCGAGCTGCAGGACCGCGAGTTCTTCGCCGCCATCCGCGAGGGCCGCGAGCCCAACGCGAGCGTGGTGCAGGTGCTGCCGTGCTACGAGGTGCTGCACGCGCTCGAGCAGCAGTTGAACGCCGTCTGAGCGGCGCCGCGCCCCCGTTTCACATGACGATGACCGGATCCCCCAGTCGCCGCATCGGCCCTTTCGAGGTCGCGCCCATCGGCCTGGGGTGCATGAACTTCAGCCATGCCTACAGCGAGCCTCCGTCTGCCGAACAGGCTGTGCGCCTGCTGCACGAGGCGCTGGACCTCGGCGTCACGCTCTTCGACACGGCCGCGCTCTACGGCTTCGGGGCCAACGAGAGCCTGGTCGGTCCCGTGCTCGCCCCGCACCGGTCGCGCATCGTGCTCGCCAGCAAGGGCGGGCTCGGTGGCGTGACCTTTCCCGACGGCAAGGTGCGCCGCGTGATCGACGGTCGCCCCGAGTCGCTGCGGCGCAACTGCGAAGACAGCCTCAAGCGCCTGGGCACCGACGTCATCGACCTGTACTACCTGCACCGCTGGGACAAGTCGGTGCCGATCGAGGACTCGGTGGGTGCACTCTCGCGTCTGGTGGAGGCCGGCAAGGTGCGTGCCATCGGGCTGAGCGAGGTCTCGGCCGCGACGCTGCGCCGGGCGCACGCGGTGCACCCGATCGCTGCGCTGCAGACCGAGTACTCGCTGTGGACGCGCAACCCGGAGATCGCGGTGCTGGCCGCGTGCCGCGAGCTTGGCGTGGCCTTCGTCGCCTTCAGCCCGGTGGCGCGGGGCTACTTCTCCGATCCGCCCCTGGACCCGACGGCCCTGGACGCTGGCGACCTGCGCCGCACGAACCCGCGCTTCGTCGGCGACACGTGGACGCGCAACCGTGAGCGCCTGGCTCGGTTCCACCTCCTCGCGCGCCAGGCGGGTTGCACGCCTGCCGCCTTCGCGCTCGCATGGCTGCTCGCGCGCGGGCCGGACGTGATCCCGATTCCCGGCACCACGAGGCCCGCCCACCTGCGCGAGAACGTGGCGGCGGCCGCCCTGCGCATCGCGCCCGAGCTCCTGGCTGCGGCCGAGGCCCTGTTCCCAGCCGCCGACGTGTGCGGACCGCGCTACCCGGCCACTTCACAGGCCGAGGTGGATACCGAGCAATACGCTCCCACCCATTGATCCGGCCGCCGAACGGCCCTCATCCCATGGACCTCCAGCTTCGCAACCGTACCGCTCTCGTCACGGGCGCCAGCGTGGGCATCGGCCGCGGCATCGCCCGTGCCCTGGCCGCCGAAGGCGTGCGCGTGGCCGTCACCGCCCGGCGTATGGACAAGCTGCACGAGCTCGCTGCCGAGATCGTCGCTGCCGGCGGCCCCGAACCGGTGCTGATCGAGCAGGACATGTACGCCGAGGACGCTGCCGCCCGCGTGGCGGATGCTGCGCGCGCGGGCCTGGGCCACGTGGACATCCTCGTCAACAACGCCGGCGGTTCGCGCAGCTTCAAGGAGCTGCACGTGAGCGAGGCGCAGTGGCAGGAGGCGCTGACGCTGAACTTCCACCGCCCGCGTCAGCTCGCCGACGCGCTGGTGGACGGCATGATCGAGCGGCGCTGGGGCCGCATCGTCAACATCACGGGCAAAAGCGAGCCCGAGCACGTCAACGGTGCCTTCTGCGCGAAGGCCGGGCTGCACAGCTGGGCCAAGGGGCTGTCGCGCATGGTCGGGCCGCACGGCATCACGGTGAACTGCATCCCGCCCGGGCGCATCCACTCCGAGCAGATCTACCGCAACTACGCGCCCGAGTACCGGCAGTGGCAGTGCGAGAACGAGATCCCGGTGGGCCGCTACGGCGAGCCCGAGGACATCGCCCACCTCGTGTGTTTCCTCGCGAGCCCGCTGGCGGCCTACATCACCGGCACGGTGATCCCGGTGGACGGCGGGTTGCGGCGATATCAGTTCTGAGAGAGTTCCGCGAATGCCGAGCCCTCGCCGGCACACGCCGGTAGGATTCGGGACGGACAACACAGAAACCCCGCCCTTGGGAGACACCCGATGACCCTCCACCGCCGCCACCTGCTGGCCGCCCCGTCCCTGCTGCTGCCCGCGCTCGCGCGGGCGCAATCGAGCTGGCCGCGCCAGTCGATCCGCTTCGTCGTGCCCTTTGCGCCGGGCGGTACCTCCGAGATCGTCGCCCGCACGGTGGCGCAGGAACTCAGCAAGCAGCTCGGCCAGACCGTCTTCGTCGACAACAAGGGCGGCGGCGCGGGCATACCGGCCATGACCGAGGTCGCCAAGGCCGCCCCGGACGGCCACACGATCATCCTCGGCCACGTGGGCTCGCTGGCCGTGAACCCCTACATCTTCAGCAACCAGCCCTACGACGTGAACCGGGACTTCGTGCCGGTCACGCTGCTGGCGAAGGTGCCGAACCTGTTCGCGATCCACCCCGACGTGCCGGCGAAGAACTTCCAGGAGTTCGTCGCCTACGTGAAGAAGAACCCGGGCAAGCTCGACTACGGTTCGGCCGGCAACGCGAGCGCCGGGCACCTGGCGATGGAATACCTGAAGATGGTCACGGGGATGTTCATCACGCACATCCCCTACCGCGGCACCGGCCCGCAGCTGACGGACCTGCTGGCCGGCCGTACGCAGGCCACCTCCGCCGGGCTGCCCGCGCTGCTGCCGCACATCAAGGCTGGCAAGCTGCGCGCGATCGCAGTGGGCACCTCCCAGCGCATTTCCGCGCTGCCCGATGTCCCTACCGTGGCCGAGATGGGCTTCAAGGACTTCGAGACCTCGCAGTGGTACGGCATCCTCGCGCCGGCGGGCACGTCGCGCGACATCGTCAAGCGGCTGCAGGAAGAGTCGCTGAAGGCGTTGCGCAGCAACTCGGTGACCAGCCGCTTCGCCAATGACGGCGCCACCGGCGGGGGCGGCCCGCCGGAGGAGTTCGCGGCGTTCATCGCGCAGCAGCAGAAGGTCTGGAGCGACATCGTCAAGCGCGCGGGCATCAAGCCCGATTGACCTGGGGGCGGCGCGCGATGTCGGAAGGGTCCGCCGGGCTCCGAGCCCGGCCCGATGTGCTCGTCATCGGCGGCGGCAACGCCGCGCTGTGTGCGGCGCTCGTGGCGCGCGAGGCGGGTGCGAGCGTGTGCCTGCTGGAGGCGGCTCCGCGTGCGTGGCGGGGCGGCAACTCGATGCACACGCGCAACATCCGCTGCATGCACGACGCCCCGCAGGACGTGCTCACCGGCGCCTACCCCGAGCAGGAGTTCTGGGAAGACCTGCTGAAGGTCACCGCCGGCCGAACCGACGAACACCTGGCCCGGCTCGTGATCCGCGAGTCGGCCAGCGTTCGGGGGTGGATGCACCACCACGGCGTGCGCTTCCAGCCTTCGCTGTCGGGCACGCTGCACCTGAGCCGCACCAACGCCTTCTTCATGGGTGGGGGCAAGGCCCTCGTCAACGCGTACTACCGCAGCGCCGAGGCGCTGGGCGTGCAGGTGCGCTACGACGCCGCGGTGAGCCGCTTCGAGCTCGACGGCAGCCGCTTCGTCGCCGCCCACCTGGAGGACGGCTCGCGCATCGAGGCGGGTGCGTGCGTGGTGGCCAGCGGCGGCTTCGAGTCGAACCTCGACTGGCTGCGTGAGGCCTGGGGCATGAACGAGTGGGGCGAGTGGCCGGCGCAGTCCTTCCTGATCCGCGGCACGCGCTACAACCAGGGCGTGCTGCTGAAAGACCTCGTCGCCCGCGGCGCCGACCGCATCGGCGACGCGACGCAGGCGCACATGGTGGCCATCGATGCGCGCGCGCCGCTGTACGACGGGGGCATCTGCACGCGGGTCGACTGCGTGTCGCTGGGCATCGTCGTGAATCGGCACGGCGAGCGCTTCTACGACGAGGGCGAGGACTTCTGGCCCAAGCGCTACGCGATCTGGGGCCGGCTCGTGGCCCAGCAGCCGGGGCAGGTCGGGCATGCGGTGATCGACGCGAAGGCGCTCGGCCGCTTCATGCCACCGGTGTTCAAGGGCGCGCGCGCCGACACGCTCGAGGCTCTGGCCCGCGAACTGGGCGTGCCCGAGGCTCGCTTCGTCGAGACGGTGCGCGCCTTCAACGCCGCCTGCCGCGGCGAGGGCTTCGACCACGCCGTGCTCGACGGCTGCCACACCGAAGGCCTGCAGCCGCCCAAGACGCACTGGGCCCGGCCGATCGACACGCCCCCCTTCTTCGGCTACACGCTCAAGCCGGGTGTCACCTTCACCTACCTCGGCGTGAAGGTGGACGACACGGCGGCCGTGCACTTCGGCGGGCGGCCGAGCCCGAACTTGTATGCGGCCGGCGAGATCATGGCCGGCAACGTGCTCGGGCAGGGCTACACGGCCGGCGTGGGCATGACCATCGGCACCGTGTTCGGGCGCCTGGCCGGAGCGTCGGCCGCCCGCGCCGCGTTGGAGGGGCACCGTGCAGCAGCTTGAAGCGCTCGTCTCGCAGGCACAGGCCTTGGCCGAGGGTCACGGGCAGGCGGAAGGCGAGGTCGCCCGCCAGCTCCAGATCTGCAATGCCTGCCGCTACTGCGAGAGCTTCTGCGCGGTGTTCCCCGCGATGACGCGGCGCCTGGAGTTCCCCTCCGCGGACGTGCACTACCTGGCCAACCTGTGCCACAACTGCGGGGCCTGTCTGCACGCCTGCCAGTACGCGCCGCCGCACGAGTTCGCGGTGAACGTGCCGCGGGCGATGGCGCGCGTGCGGCGCGAGACCTACGCGCAGTACGCGTGGCCGGCGCCGCTGGCTGCGCTCGTGCGCCGCAACGGGCTGGCGGTGGCGCTCGTGCTGACGCTGTGCCTGGCGGTCTTCCTGGCACTCGGTGCCGCGGCATCGGGAGGCCTGTGGCGGGCGTGGCCGGGCGGCGACTTCTACGCGATCTTCCCCCACGGGTGGATGGTGTCGTTGTTCGGGCCGGTGTTCATCTTCGCGCTGCTGGCGCTGGCGGTGGGCGTGGCCCGCTTCTGGCGCTGCGCGCCGCCCGGGGCCGTGGGGTCGGCGGCCGCAGCCGAGGCCGTGCACGATGGCCTGCGGCTGCGCTACCTGGATGGTGGCCACGGCGAGGGCTGCCATGAAGAGAGCGACCGCTGGACGCACGCGCGCCGCATCTTCCACCACTTGACCTTCTACGGCTTCCTGCTGTGCCTGGCGGCCACCAGCGTGGCTACCGTCTACCACTACGCGTTCGGCTGGGTGGCGCCCTACGGCTTTTCCAGCCTGCCCAAGGTCCTGGGCATGACGGGCGGGGCGGGGCTCGTCATCGGCACGGTCGGCCTGGCGCGGCTGCGCTGGCGGCGCCACCCGCAGCACGTCGAGCCCGGCGCGGCGCCGATGGACGTGGCCTTCGTCAGCTTGCTCTTCATCGTGGCGGCCAGCGGCCTTGCACTGGCGCTCGCGCGCAGCACGGCCGCCATGCCGCTGCTGCTGTGCCTGCACCTGGGCAGCGTGATGGCCTTCTTCCTCACGATGCCCTACGGCAAGTTCGCGCATGGCGTGTACCGGCTCGCCGCGCTGCTGAAGTGGGCGGTGGAGAAGCGGCTTGCGAATCCCGTCCAGGCGGGCAGCGACTGAGCCTGCCGCGGCGCCGGGCCCTGCGGGTCCTACAGACGCAGCCGCCCGGCGTAGCCCGTCATCTCCAGGTACCCGAGGCCGACCCGGTTGCCTTGCAGGTCGAGCAGTTCCGACAGTCCCTCCCAGTACACCGTGCCGGTCGAGCCGCGTCCGTCCATCTCCTGCGCGTCCAGCAGGGTGCGCACCCGGTGCACGCCCGCGGGCGTGCGCACCGTCCACTCCACGGGGTAGAGGGCCTGGGTGGCCGCGCTGTGCCAGCGCCGGCCCGGCTCGAACACCACCTCCTGCGGCCCGAAGGCCCGCACCGGCGCGCCGGGCACGCGCACGCTGCCCCCTGCCCACAGCGCCGAACCGTCGGCCCGGCGCAGCCGGAAGGCGGTGAGGGCGGTGCCGTCGGCGAGGTTCATGCCGATCCAGTCCCACCCCACGGCGTCGGCGTGCAGGATCTCGTCGCTCCACTCGTGGTCCAGCCAGCCCCGGCCGCTGCCGCGCACGGTCTTGCCGTCCAGGCCGAGCGTGCCGCGTACGGCGAGCTGCGGCAGCGAGTAGTAGTGGCTGGCCTGGGTCGGCTCCGGGCCCTTGCGTGACCAGCCGGCTTCGCCCTGCAGCAGCAATGGCTGCGTCTCGTCGAACTGGAGCTCGAGCGACAGCCCGGGCCCTTGCGCCACGGCCTGGCGTGCATCCAGGCGCCAACGCCCGAGACGCACGTCGCGCCGGTCGACTGCCGCCTGGCTGAAGGCTTCGGGCGCCTGCTGCCACTGACCGTTCCAGCGCGCGAGGCGCTCGGCGTGGCGGTGGCGCCCGCCGGCGGTGTCGGTCACGGCGGCGTGGGCGAAGAGCAACTGGCGTGGTGCGAGCCGGCCCGGCAGCGTCTCGGCGAGCCCGGTGCGGGCGCGAAAGAAGGTGATCTGGAACCCCATCAGCCCGGACGCATCAGGGGTCGTGGAGTCCGCCTGCAGCCAGCCCGTCAGGTACCACCACTCGAGGCGCGCTGCCGCGTGCGCACCATGGTCGGCCGGAAAGGCGAGCGCGCGGCCGCGCTGGATGGGGCCTGCGTGGGTGTCAGGCGCGGCGAGCGACGCGCCCAGCGGCGATACCGCACCGGCCAACGTGGCTAGCCAGGCACGCCGGGTCGGTTTCGGGTCTGCATCCATCGGCAGCGAGCATAGAACGTGTTCCCGCTCCCGCCAGACCCCTTCGCCCCGACTCCGTCGGCCGGCAGGGCCTTGCGCTAGCATGGTTTCGCCGAAGGGAAAAGCATGCCTGCATTTCGTCTGTCATCCTGGGCTTCCTGGTTGTCCGGGCTCGCCTGGTGCGCCCTCCTGATGCCTGCACAGGCCTCCACCGGCGCCTGCACGTTCAAGCCTGCGGTGGGCCAGTCGGGCAAGGACGTGATCTGGGTGCCCACGCCCGACGGCGTGGTGGAGCGCATGCTGCACATGGCGCAGGTCACGCCGCAGGACTACGTCGTCGACCTCGGCTCGGGCGACGGCAAGATCATCATCATGGCCGCGCAGAAGTTCAACGTGCGGGGGCAGGGCATCGAGTACAACCCGGACATGGTGGAGCTCTCGCGCTGCCTCGCCGGCGAGGCCGGCGTCAGCGCGATGACCCGTTTCGACCGGGGCGACATCTTCCAGGTCGACTTCAGCGCCGCCAGCGTCGTCACGATGTACCTGCTGCCGGAGCTCAACATGAGGCTGCGGCCCGTGCTCTTGCGGAAGATGAAGCCCGGCACGCGTGTGGTGTCGCACCAGTTCGCCATGGGCGACTGGCCTCCCGACGAGACCTCCACGGTGGACAGCACGCGCACCTTCTTCTGGGTGATCCCGGCCAACGCGGGGGGCACCTGGCGGCTGTCCTGGACGGGCGACAGGGGCGAGGTCGGCGGCGAACTGACGATCGACCAGACCTTCCAGAAGATCGATGGCCGTTACCGCGCCGGGCCCCTGGAGGCCACGCTGCGCGACCCGCGGCTGCGCGGCGAGCGCATCAGCTTCGATCTGCTGGACGATCAAGGCGTGCTGCGCACCTTCACCGGCCGCATCCAGGGTGACCGGATCGAGGGCACGGCCGTCGGTCCGCAGAACCGGTCCGTGCAGTTCACGGCGGTGCGCCAGGGGAAGCCTCCGCCCATCCGCGGTGCGGCCGACTGATGCCTCCTACCAGTCCTCCCTGACCGCCAGCACTGCCTGGCGCGAGGCTGCCCGGCGTGCCGCCCAGGCTGCGGTGAGGACGCCCGCCGCGCCCACGGCCAGCGCCAGCGCCGCCAGCCTCCAGCCCGGCACGACGAGCGTCATCGTCCAGTGGAAACTCTGCGGGTTCACCACGTGCACCAGCACGACGCTGACGGCCAGCCCCAGCACGACGCCGAGTGCGACGCCCGCGGCCATCCACGCCGCCACCTCGCCGGCCACGAGGGCGATCACCTCGCGCCGCCGCAGGCCCAGGTGGGCGAGCAGCCCGAACTCCTTGCGCCGTGCGAGCACCTGTGCCGACAGGCTCGCGGCCACGCCCACCAGGCCGATGCCGATGGCCACTGCCTGCAGGTAGCGCGTGACGGCGAAGCTGCGGTCGAAGATCGCCATCGACAGCCGGCGCAGCTCGGAGGAGGACGCGAACTCGAGCATCCCGGGGTCGGGTGCGGCCTCGCGCAGCGCGCGCTGCACGGCCGGCAACTCCGCGCCGGGTGCGAGCCACAGGGCGAGGTCGTTGAGCCGGGTGTCACCCGTGAACGCCACGTAGTCGGCACGGTCGATGGTCACGGTGCCGAACTGGCGCGCGTAATCCCGGAACACCGCCCGCACGTGCAGCCTGAGCGTCCGGCCGTCGAGGGTCAGCGTCAGGGGCTCGCCCGGGCGGGCGCCATAGAGCCGCACCATCGCCTCGCTGACGAACGCGCCTGGGGTGCCTGCCAGGGCCGGCACCGGGGCGGCCAGCAGCGGCAGTGCGGCCGCAGGGTCTGCCAGCGGCCGCGCGACCAGCACCACCGCGGGCCGCTCGGGCGCGAGCTGCAACGCGCGGCTGCGCGAGGCCTCCACCCTGCGCACCCCGGGCAGGGCGGCCACGCGCGCGGCGAAGGCCTCCTCCAGCCACGCCTGCTCGGCCAGGGCGCTCGTGGCAGCGGTGCGGGCATAGAGGTCGGCCGGCAGCACGTTGTCCAGCCAGCGCGCGACACCGTCGCGAAAGCTCGTGACCATCACCGTCAGCGCCACCGCGAGTGCGAGGCTCGCAACCACCCCAGCCACCGCGGCCGTGGCGGTGTGGCGGTGAAAACGGGCGCGCTGCAGCGCCAGTCGCCTCAGCACACCACGCTCAGGCAGGCCTGGCACCAGCAGCGCGTGCACCACCGTGGGCACGAGTGCGATGCCGCCGCACAGCAGTGCAGCGATCGAGAGGTACGCGGGCACGGGCAGCCCGGCCACGGGCGGCGCCAGCGCCAGCAAAACGCCCGCGCCGACGAGCAGCACGGCAGGCCAGGCCGGCATCGGGCGCGCCGCCGAACCGCCGAGCCCCTTCAGCGCCTGCGCCGGGAGCAAGGCCTGGGCATGGCGAGCCGGTACCCAGCCACCCACCACCGCCGAAGCCGTGCCTAGCAGCCCGAACCCGGCCAGCGCCCACGCCTGCACCTGCAGCGGCGGGGCGATGCCGGGGAAGTAGCCGCCGCCGAGGTCGCCGGCGAGCCAGCGCAGCGCTGCCGCGGCGAGTGCGGTGCCGCCTGCCAGCCCGACCGCCGAGCCGGCCGCGCCCATCAGCGTGCACTCCAGCAGCACCAGGGTTCTGCGCTCGCCAGCCGTCAGGCCCAGCACACCGAGCAGCGCGAAGGCGGGCGTGCGCTGTGCCACCGAGAGTGCCACCACCGAATACACCAGGAAAGCCCCGACGAACAGCGCCACCAGCGCGAGGACGGTCAGGTTCACGCGGTAGGCGCGGGAGAGGTTCGAGACGCGCTGCTCACCAGCCCCGGGGCTGGAGATCTCGAGGCCAGCGGGCCAGGTCGCCGCTTCGGCTTCGGGTGCGCCAGCGGCCTTGCCCGCGCCGGTCGCACCCGGCGTCAACGCCCCCGGGGCCGGTGCAGCCAGCGCCTGCCGCAGCGCGGTGACGGTCATGCCGGGTTCGAGCCGCAGGTCGATCCGCGTCAGCCGGCCCACACCCCCGAAGGCCGCCTGCGCCGCTGCAACGTCCATCACCAGCAGCGGCGGGCCGCCGGCCGCCACGGTGCCCGCCAGGGCCCACTGCGGCCACGACGGCCCCGCCTGCAGCGCCACCCTGCTCCCGGGCGGCACCTCCAGACGTTCCTGGGCAGCCAGGTTGGCGAACACGGCCTGGGGGTCGAGCGCGGTGAGCGGCCCGCTTCCGTATCGTGCGCCATCGGAAGGGCTGCTGCCGCGGCCTGTCCGTGCGGCCTCGGCCGGCCCAGCGGGCCGGGGCATCACCTCGGGTGTGAGCGGTGCCGCCTGCAGGGCATCGATGCCGAGCACCTTGACCGCCACGCGCTGCCCGTCTGCGCCGGCCGCGTACGTCTCGGCCTCGAACACCGGGCTCGCGCGCTCCACGCCTGGCACAGCCGCGATCTGGTCGAGCAGCCGTTCGTCGAAGCCGTCACGCCCGGCGCGCACGACCGCGTCCGGCTCGCCGTTGGCCGCGCGCACCGCCGCCGAGAACTCCGCCAGCGCCGAGGTGTTGATCACGTGCACGGACCAGGCGAGCGCCACGCCCAGCGCCACGGCCAGGGCGGCCACCGCGTGGCGCGCGGGGTGGTGCCGCCATTCGTGGCCGATCAGCGGCAGCAGGGCGAGCGCGGTGCGCAGCGCGCCCCGGGGCGCTTGCGCCGAAGGCGCGGCTGCGGCCGGGCAGGGTGGGGAGGGCGGGGGCGGGGGCGTCATGCCCCGGGCACCACCCCCGCCGGGGTGAGCCGCAGCACCCGGTCGGCGCGTTGCGCGGCCGCCCCCGAGTGCGTGACGATCAGGCAGGCACTGCCGGTGCGGCGCGTCTCGCGCAGCAAGGCCTCGAGCACGGCCTCGGCCGTGGCCGGGTCGAGGTTGCCGGTGGGTTCGTCGGCGAGCAGCAGTGCGGGCGCGTGCACGAGCGCGCGCGCGATGGCCACGCGCTGCAGCTGCCCGCCGGACAGCTGCGCCGGCATGCGCTGCGCCAGGGCGCCGAGCCCGACCGCCTCGAGCGCCTCGGCCACGCGCGCCGCATCCGGGCGGCCCAGCAGGCGCAGCGGCAGCTCGACGTTGTCGGCCACGCTCAGGTGAGGCAGCACGTGAAAGGCCTGGAACACGAAGCCCAGCCGGCGGCGGCGCAGCCTGGCGCAGGCGTCGTCATCGAGCGCCGTGACCTCTTCCTCACCCACCCAGATGCGCCCGGCATCGGGCCGGTCGAGCCCGGCGATGCAATTGAGCAGCGTGGACTTCCCCACGCCCGATTCGCCCAGCAGCGCCACGCACTCGCCCGGTGCCAGGGCCAGGCAGGCGTGCGCGAACACCGGCTGACTGCCATAGGCCTTGGTGAGGGATTCCACACGCAGCATCGGTGGCGATGATGCCGCAACGCGGGTGCAGCTTTCGGGTCCGCGCGCGTCCCGCACCGCCGGGCGCAGGGCCGTCGCGTCACAGGCCCCAGAGCTGCCGCACGTGCTGCTGCACGGTGTGGGCCGGGTCGCCCTCGTCACAAGGCACGACGATGCGCTCGGGTATCGAGCGCAGCCAGGTCAGCTGGCGCTTGGCCAGCTGACGCGTGGCGGCCACTGCGGCTTCGCGCAGGGTGCCGAGCGCGTCGCGGTCCAGTGCCTCCCAGGCCTGGCGGTAGCCGACACAGCGCATCGACGGCAGCCCGGGGTGCAGGTCGCCGCGCGCGCGCAGCGCGCGCACCTCGTCCAGGAAGCCCGCGGCCAGCATCGCGTCGAAACGGGCCGCGATGCGGCCATGCAGCCACGCGCGTGACACCGGTTCGAGGGCGATGACCGGCCAGGCCAGGGCGTCGGCCGCTGCCTCGCGGGCCGGTTGCCCCGGCGGTGCCGAGGCGTCCTGCAACCGGCGCTGGAATGCCGACAAGGGCTGTCCGCTCGTCAGGAAGACTTCGAGTGCACGCTGGATGCGCTGCGCGTCGCGCGGCGCGAGCCGGGCCGCGGTGAGGGGGTCCACGCGGGCGAGTTCCGCGTGCAGCGCCGGCCAGCCCTCGGTGGCCGCGCGGGCGTCGAGTGCCGCGCGCACGGCGGGGTCGGAGGCCGGGATCTCGTCGATTCCCTCGCGAAGCGCCTTCGCGTACAGCATCGTGCCCCCCACCAGCAGGGGCAGTGCGCCCCGCGCGCGGATGGCGGCGCACGCGGCCTGCGCATCGGTCACGAAGCGTGCCGCCGAATACGACTCGGTGGGCTCGATGAGGTCGATCAGGTGGTGCGGGACTGCTGCGCGCTCGGCCGCAGTCGGCTTGGCCGTGCCGATGTCCAGGCCGCGGTACACGAGTGCGGAGTCGACGCTGACGATTTCCAGCGTGCCGTCACCAGCCAGGTCCCGAGCCAGGCCGAGGGCCAGTGCGCTCTTGCCCGATGCCGTGGGCCCGGCCAGGATGACACCGCCCAGGCCGGGCGGCACCGGGCACCTCCGGGCGGGCCGGCTGCCTGTCGAGGGCGTCGGTGCCGGCGTCATGCCTGCCGGGCGCTGTCCCGCGGCTCACCATGCCGTTGCACGAGCGTGAGCCCGACCAGCCCCGTCAAGCCCGCACAGGCTGCCATCGTCACGAGCAGGGGCTGGACCGAGCCGTCCAGGGCGCGCCCGAGCCAGCCACCGATGCCGAAGGCGAACAGTGCCATGATGAATCCCGACAACGCCGACGCCGTGCCGGCGTGGGCGGGGAAGGGCCCGGCCACGGCCGCCTGCGCGCAGGGCTGGTGCACGCCGTGGCCGAAGGCGTAGAGCGCCTGCGGCCCCGCCACGGCCAGCGGATGCTGCCAGCCCATGGCCACGCAGCCGGCCATCGCGATCGCGGCCGTCAGGCTCACGCCGCAGCCGCGCCTGACGGCCCCGGCCAAGCCATGGCGGGCCAGCATCTGCCGGCACCAGAAGGTGCCGGCGATGTAGGAGAGGGAGGATGCGGCCAGCGCGAGGCCGTAGCTGGTGCGCGAGACGCCCAGCGTCTCGATGAACACGAAGGAACTGCCGGCCAGGTAGGCGTAGAGCCCGCCGTAGGTGCAGGTGATGAGCAGCGTCCAGGCGACGAACACGGGGTGCCGGAGGATGCGCGACCAGCTGGCCAGCAGCGGGCCTGCGCGCAGCGCATCCCGGTTCGGCGTGGCCAGCGTTTCGGGCACGCGCGCCAGCAGCAGCGCCAGCGTGGCCGCGGCGACCACACCGGTGGCCGCGAGTGCCGCACGCCAGCCCCAGGCACCGGCCAAGAGCCCGCCCACCACGGGGCTGGCCAGCGCGATCAGCCCGAGGCCCGACAGCGCCTGCGACATCACGCGCGCGCCTTCTGCTGGGCGGTAGAGGTCGCGCAACATCGCGCGCGCGCACACGACGGCAGCCGCAAGCCCCACGCCCTGCAGCGCGCGGCAGGCCACCAGCATGTGGATCCCGTCGCTGGCCGCGCTGGCGGCCGCAGCCGCGGCATAGAGCGTGAGCCCGCCGGCCAGCACGCCGCGCCGCCCGAGGCGGTCGGCGAGCGGGCCGATGGCGAGCTGGCTGCAGCCGAAGGCGAGGATCAGTGCCGACAGCGTCAGCTGCGTCAGGTGCATCGGGCTGGCGAGGTCGCGGGCAATGCCTGGCAGCGCGGGCAGGTACAGGTCGGTCGTCACCGGCTGCAGCCCGAGCAGCAGCGCCAGCGCCAGCACGAAGGTGGCCGGCTCGCGCGCCAGGAAGGCGCGCGCGCGCTCAGAAGCGCTCGTCGTCACGCAGGTACCGCCACTGGCCAGGCGGCAGCCGCCCAAGCACCACGCTGCCGATGCGCACCCGCTTGAGGGCGAGCACACGCAGGCCCACGAGCTCGCACATGCGGCGGATCTGCCGCTTGCGCCCCTCGCGCAGCACGATGCGCAGCTGGTCCTCGTTGGCCCAGCTCACCTTCGACGGGCGCAGCGCGCGCCCGTCGAGCTCGAGCCCGTGGCGAAGGCGGGCGAGCCCCTGCTCGCCCAGCGGCTGCCCGCTCATCGGCTGCACCCGCACCAGGTACTCCTTCTCGACGTCGCTGTCCTCGCCAATGAGGTGGCGCGCGACGCGGCCGTCCTGCGTCAGCACCAGCAGGCCGGTGGAGTCGATGTCCAGCCGCCCCGCCGGGGCGAGGCCGCGGCCGTGCCCGGGTTGCCAGGGCAGGCCGCGGTCGTCGGCCCAGCGGTTGGCGGGCGTGACGAGCACCGAGGCGGGCAGGTAGCCGTCCTCGGCCTGGCCGCTGACGTACCCGATCGGCTTGTGCAGCAGCACCGTGACGCGCCGCGCCTGCGACTGCCGGGCGGCCGGGTCGATCTCGATGCGCTCGTGCCCGTGCACCCGCAGGCCCAGCACCGCGGGTCGCCCGTCCACGCGCACCCAGCCGGCCTCGATCCAGGCGTCGGCCTCGCGCCGCGAGGCCAGCCCGCGCTCGGCCAGCACGCGCGACAGGCGCACGCCCTCGGGCACTGCCGGACCAGCAGCCGGCGCCGAGGTCGGTGCGGCGCCGCGGGGCGGGTGCCTGGGGGGCAGGGACGGGGTGGACGAGGCGGGTGCCGCAGGGGGCGCCTGACGCGCGCGCGCGCCCGTGGCCGGGCTCCGAGGTCGAGAAGGTGGAGGGCTCACCCCCTCGATTGGACCACGCCTTGTGCAGGCGCAACGCCGTCTCCCGCGCCCTTGGCAAGCTGCCAGTCCAGGTTCTGAAGGAGAGAAGGAAACCGCATGAAGCCCATTCGTCCTGTCATCGCTGCCGCGGGCCTGCTGCTCGCACCCGTCATCGTGCTCGCCCAGTCGGCTGCGGCGCCCGCGGCCTCGTCCCCCACGCGCGAGCAGATGCGCAAGGAGGCGGCCGCGGCCAACAAGGCCGGCACGATCGAGCACGGCGAGGCCGATCACGCGGCCGGCAAGTCCGCCCCCAAGCCGCCGAAGTCGCCGGTCTCGCGCGAACAGGTGCGCCAGGATACCCGGCAGGCCGGCAAGGCCGGCCAGCTTCCGCATGGCGACGCCGACCCCGCGGCCATGCAGCCGCCGCCCAAGCCCGCGAAGTCCACGGTCTCGCGCGAGCAGGTGCGCAAGGACGCGGCCGCCGCAGCCAAGGCCGGCCAGACCGAGTCCGGGGAGGCCAGTCAGATCCAGAAGCTGGAGGAAGGCGCCAAGCCCGGCACCGCACCGAAGAAGTAGCCCTGGCCCGGCCGCTGTCCGGGTCTCAGCGCCCGCGCAGGAAGAGGGCGTCGAGCTCGCGGTGCGTGAGCTGGCGCCAGGTCGGCCGGCCGTGGTTGCAGGTGTCGGCGCGCTCGGTGGCCTCCATGTCGCGCAGCAGCGCGTTCATCTCCTCGAGCGTGAGCCGGCGGTTCGCGCGCACCGCGCCGTGGCAGGCCATCGTGGCCAGCATATCGTCGCGGGCGCGCTGGACCGTGCGGCTGGCACCCACCTGGTGCAGCTCGCCCAGCACCGAGCGCACGAGCTCGACCAGGTCCGCCTGCGGCAATGCGGCCGGCCGGCTGCGCACGGCCAGAGTCGTCGGGCCCAGCAGGTCGACTTCCAGGCCGAGGGCCTGAAGGGCGGGCTGCTCGGCCTGGGCGGTGGCGATTTCCAGCGGTGTGGCCGCGAAGCTCACCGGCGTCAACAGCGGTTGCGCCGGAAGCGCCCCGCCCGTGCCGCTGTCGCGCTTGAGCCGTTCGTAGACGATGCGCTCGTGTGCGGCGTGCATGTCCACCACCACCAGCCCGTGCGCGTTCTCGGCCAGCACGTACGCACCTCCCAGCTGCGCCAGCGCGCGGCCCAGGGGCCAGGAGTCGGGCTCATGGGCGGGGCCAGTGGCAGGCGGCTGCAACGGAAGCGGCTCGCGCACCGCTGTCCAGGCCTGCAGGGCCGTGCTGCGGCCCGCGCCGGCGTCGGCCTCCGCCAGCGGCAGCGCGGCTTGCCACGCGGGGCGTGGCCATGCCGCCGCAGCAGCCGCAGCCGCCGACAGCCCGAGGGTGCCGAGGGTGCCACCCGGCTCGGCCGCGGCAGGGGCGGCGGCGGGCGCCGCCGTGTCGACGCCGTAGCCCCCGGCGCCCGCGCCCGAACCCGCCGTGCCCGTGAACGGCAGCGGCGCCCCGGGCCCACGCTCCTGCCCCGCAGAGGCAGAGGCGCGCGAGGGCGCCAGCGCCGCCTGCACCGCGCGCAGCACGGCCTGGTGCACCGCCTGGCCCTCCCGAAAGCGCACCTCGATCTTGGTCGGGTGCACGTTCACGTCCACGCGTTCAGGCTCGATCTGCAGGAACAGCACATAGGCGGGCTGCCGGCTGCCGTGCAGCTGGTCCTCGTAGGCGGCGCGCACCGCATGGGAGACGAGCCGGTCGCGCACGAAGCGCCCATTGACGTACAAGTACTGCACGTCGGCACGCGCGCGCGCCGATTCCGGTCGGCCTGCACGTCCGCCGAGCATCAGCGGCCCGGCCGGTGCGTCGACCGCCAGGCTCGTGGCCATGAAATCGGCCCCGAGCACGTCGGCCAGCCGTTGCGTGTGGGAGGCGGCGCGCCACTGCGCGACCAGCCGGCCCTCGTGCCAGACGGCAAAGCCGACATCCGGCCGAGCCAGCGCATGACGCCGCACGGCCTCCAGCGCATGGGCGGCCTCGGTGGCCTCGCTGCGCAGGAACTTGCGCCGCGCCGGGGTGGCGTAGAAGAGCTCACGAACCTCGACCGTCGTGCCCACCGCGCGCGCAGCGGGGCGCAGCTCGCCGCTGCGCGCCTCCAGCTGCCAGGCCTGAGGGGAGCCGGGTGCGCGGCTGGTCAGCGTCACTTCGGCCACGCTGGCGATCGCGGCGAGCGCCTCGCCCCGAAAGCCCATCGTCGCCACGCCCTCGAGCTCGGCCAGGCTCGCGATCTTGCTCGTCGCATGGCGGCGCAGGGCGAGCGCGAGTTCCTCCTGCGGGATGCCGCCGCCATCGTCCTCCACCGCGATCGCGCGCACGCCGCCGCCAGACAGCCGCACCACGATCTGCCGCGAGCCGGCGTCGAGCGCGTTGTCGACGAGTTCGCGCACCACCGAGGCTGGCCGTTCGACGACCTCGCCGGCGGCGATCTGGCTCACCAGTTCGTCGGCGAGTTCGCGGATCGGGCGCCTCGAGGCTGCCGGCTCAGGCCGATCAGGCGCGGGAAGCGCCTCGGGCACGGGGGGCTCGTTCATCGCAGGAATTGTAGGAAGCGCCGCGGATAATCGCGTGCATGGAACTTGCCGCGTTTCTGGTCGACTTCATCCTGCACGTGGACCGCCACCTCGCGTCCTTCGTGCAGGCCTATGGCCCCTGGGTGTACGCGCTGCTGTTCGCCATTGTCTTCGTCGAGACCGGCGTGGTCGTGATGCCCTTCCTGCCCGGCGATTCCCTGCTGTTCGTGGTGGGGGCGCTTTGCGGCGTGGGGCTGATGAGCCTGCCGCTGGCCGTGGTGCTGCTGCTCGCCGCCGCGATCCTGGGTGACCAGACCAACTACCTGATCGGCCGGCGCGTGGGCGTGCGGGTGTGGGGCTGGGAGCACTCGCGCCTGTTCAACCGGCGGGCCTTCGAGCAGGCCCACGCCTTCTACGAGCGCTACGGCGGCATCACGATCGTGATCGCGCGCTTCATGCCCTTCATCCG
>JBDKFA010000016.1:0-37061 GCA_039798945.1 Pseudomonadota bacterium | reverse complement strand
CATGGCGCCGAGCTCCACCTTGCCGTAGGCGCGGCCCGCTTCGTCGAGCTGCCGCCGCGCCTGCGCGAGGCACTCCAGAGTCTGGCGAACCTCACGAATGTGGGCCACCATCGGCACGAGGATGCGTACCTTGCCGAAGGCGCTGGCGCGCAGGATGGCGCGCAGCTGGCGCTGGAACATGGCCGGCTCCGACAGGCTCCATCGGATCGCTCGCAGCCCGAGTGCAGGATTGAGCACGTGCTCGTGGCGCAACTCCTGCAGGCTCATCCGCTCGAGCGGCTTGTCGGCGCCGACGTCCACCGTTCGCACCGTCACCGGCAAGCCCTGCATGGCCACCACGACGTCGCGGTACGCCTCGAACTGCTCGTCCTCGCCGGGCAGGTCGTCGCCGCGGTTCATGAAGAGGAACTCGCTGCGAAACAGCCCCACCCCCACGGCACCGGCGGACAGCGCGGCGGAGGCGTCCCCCGGCAGCTCGATGTTGGCCGCCAGCTCCACCGCCTCGCCGTCCAGCGTCACCGCCGGGCGGTGACGCAGGCGGTCCAGCCGAGCCCGTTCGAGCTCGCTTTGACGCTGGCGGAAGCGGTACTCCTCCAGGACGATCGGAGAGGGGTTCACGACCACCACCCCGGCATCGCCGTCGATGATCACCCAGTCGTCCTGCCGGATCAGGCGACTTGACTCGCGCGCGCCCACCACGGCAGGAACGTCCAGGCTGCGCGCCAGGATGGCCGTGTGCGAAGTCGGCCCGCCCACGTCCGTCACGAAGCCCTGGAAGACGCTGCGCTTGAACTGGAGCATGTCAGCCGGGGCGATGTCGCTGGCCACGAGGACGAGCGGGTCTTCCCCGGCGAAATCGCGAGGCTGTGGCGGGGCTGCAGGCCGCTGCTCGGGCCCCGACCGGGCCATGGCCTTGAGCATGCGCTCGACCACCTGCTCGAGATCCGCCTTGCGCTCGCGCAGGTAGGCATCCTCCATCTCGTCGAACTGGCGTGCGATCACTTCGAGCTGGGCCGACAGCGCCCACTCGGCGTTGTAGTGCCGCTCGCGCACCCAGGCCTTGGTCGCCCCGGTGAGCATGTCGTCGCGCAACAGCATGAGGTGCACGTCCAGCAGAGCCGAAAGCTCGGCTGGCGCGTCGGCGGGCAGCTCGCGCTGCAAGGTCTCCAGCTCCTCGGCCACCTCGTTGCGGGCACGTCGCAGCCGCTGCACCTCGGCCTCGACTTCCGCCTCTGCGACGTAGTAGTGCGCGACATCGACTCGGCTGGACGCCACGAGCACCGCACGCCCGATGGCGACGCCACGCGAGACCGCGAGCCCGAACACCTGCAGGCTCATCGCGCAGCTCCCGCGCCGACGCAGCCCGTGCTCATTCGCCTTCGCCGAACTTGCCGTCGATGAGCGCACGCACAGCCTGCATCGCGGCCTGCTCATCTGGCCCGTCGACTTCGATGGCGACCTCCGAGCCGAGGCCGGCAGCCAGCATCATCACGCCCATGATGCTCTTGGCGTTGACACGACGGTCGTTGCGGGTGAGGAAGATCTCGCTGGCGAAGCTCGCACACAGCTTGGTGAGCTTGGCCGACGCGCGCGCGTGCAGCCCGAGCCGGTTACTGATCGTGATGGTGGAGCGCAGCATCGGTCCTTACCCTGGCAGACTGGTTCTGGGGGCGCGTGGTGGACACGGGCATCACGCCTTGCGTGCCACCGGCCACCGCCCGGGCGGCCCAGGCGTCCAGCGGCTCGCCCGCATAGCACAGCGCGCGCCACAACATCGGCACGCTGACGCCGGCGACGATGCGCACCGGCAAGCCTTCGGCCGCGCGCTGCGCGACGTTGCAGGGCGTGGCCCCGAAGACGTCGCACAGGACGAGGGCCTCGTCCTCGACGAACTCGGCACGAAGGCCTGCCTCGAGTGCGAGGAGGTCTTCCTGGGGCTGCACATCCACCGCACGCAGCGTGGCCGCACATTCGGGATAGGCGTGGCGGGCCACCGCCTCCAGCGCACGGGCCAGAGGGTCGTGGGCGACGATGTACAGGCGGGGCATGGCAGGGTTCGCGCAGCGGCGATGGCAGTCGATTATGGGGCGCCGGGAGGTGGCTGTCCCGGTGCGCGCTCGCGCAGGCGCCCAGCCGCGACGAGCCACAGGTAGGAACCCACGCAGCAGGCCAGGAAGACGGCAAAGGTGGCGCGAAACGCCGTCGCCTCGCTCCACCCGAGACCGCGCCAGAAGTCGATGCCCAGGCCGATGAGCCACTGCACCATGAACACGCCCAGGAAGATCACCAGGTTGAAGGCCGACAGCGCACGGCCGGCCTGCGCACGCGCAAAGGCCTGCGCGACACTCGGCTGTCCAAGGGACACGAAGGTGCACGACACGCACCATATGGCCCAGGTCCAGGCGCCGGCAGGGTGTGGCGACAACACAATCCAGGCGAGCAGCAGCAGATTCAGCGGCAGGCCGCAGACCATGATGGTGTGGGCAGTCCAGCCGCGTGCGACGAGGCGGGGCATCACCGCACCCCAGGCCAGGAAGGCGAACAGCATGCTCAGGTTGATGACGAACAGGCCTGCCGCAGCCTGTGGCGCAGTGAGGCCGGCCACGCGCGTCAGCCAGGGCCCTGCCCACAGGGTCTGCACCGCGATCAGGCCGCCGTAGATGAAGAACCCAGCCGGCGCATTGCGCACGAAGGCCGGATGCACCACGATCGTGCGGTAGCCGCCGGGCGCCGAGGCAGCGGCCGATCCGTCGCGCAGCTCATCACGCCTCGCATCGGCGGGCACGACCCAGGCGATGAGGGCCATGGCCAGCACAAGCAGCAGGGCCACGGCCCAGAAAAGCCCGCGCCAGCCCCACAGCGGAAGCAGCCACTGCACCGGCAACGTGGAGGCCAGCATCCCGAGCGAGCCGGTCATCAGCATCCAGGAATTGGCGCGCAACTGCGCCGCGTCGCTGAAGCGGGCCCGAAACGCCGTCAACGGTGCCATCAGACCCGCCGCGAGGCCCATGCCGATCAGCACCCTCGCCACGATCAGGCTCGTGAGGCTCGAGGCCATGGCGAAGGCCGCGCATCCCAGCACGGCGAGCACGGTCAGGCCCAGCAGCACCTTCTTCGGCCCGATGCGATCCAGCGCGCTGCCCAAGGGAAGCTGCAGCGCAGAGAAGCCGAGGAAATAGGCCCCCGCCAACAAGCCGAGATCGGAAGCGCGCAAGCCGAATTCGGCACTGAACGACGGGGCCAGCGTGGCCGTGACCGCGCGAAGCAGGGCCGACAGGAAGTACGCCGCGGCAAAGGCCAGGAAGATCCGGATTCCGAGTGCTTGCATCGTCATCCCGGCAGGCGCAGCGAGTCGAAGAAGGTGTCCACCGCAAGTGGGTCGGGTTCGGTGCCGTGCGCGCTGGCCTGCAGCACCGCCGTGCCGCGTACGGCCCATGTGATCTGGCCGCGCACCGCACGCCCATCTGGAAGCCGGCCGGTCAGGGCGAAGCGGCCCGACAGCGGGTTGGGGGTGGCGCCCGCTGGCGCGCGCATGCCCAGCGGCTGGAGTGCGGCAGCCCCGAGGTTGGCCTGCGCAGCAGCGCGCAGTTCGGCAAGCACGGGCCCCACTCGCGCCGGGTCGGCGAGTTCGACCCAGGCGACCGCCCAGGTCATGCCCGCAGCCTCGCAGCTGTGCAACACCCAGCGCGCAGGCGCCCCGGCGAGCGTGAGCTCGCGCGCGTGGCTCGTGGTGCGACACGGCAGCAGCAGTTGCACCCCCGTGTCCTGCGGGCGCGACTCGCGCCAGTCAAGCGCAGGGGCACAGGCCGACGAGGCAACCGCCACGCCCCATGGCAGGAGCAGGCGAAGAAGACGGCGCCCGCCGGGATCGGTCATGCGACGGCGTCGACCACGCCTGCCGCGTGAGCCTGCTGGTCGGCGTGGTAGCTCGACCGTACCAGGGCACCGACCGCCGCATGCGTGAAGCCCATCGCGTACGCCTCGCGCTCGAACATGGCGAAGGTATCGGGATGCACGTAGCGGCGCACCGGCAGGTGGTGGCCGCTCGGGGCCAGGTACTGGCCGATGGTGAGCATGTCGATGCCATGCACGCGCATGTCGCGCATGACTTGCAGGATCTCCTCGTCGGTCTCGCCCAGCCCGACCATCAGGCCGCTCTTGGTGGGCACGCCCGGCACCTCCTCCTTGAAGCGGCGCAGCAGCTCGAGGCTGAAGGCGTAGTCGGAACCGGGCCGCGCCTCCTTGTACAGGCGCGGCACGGTTTCCAGGTTGTGGTTCATCACGTCGGGCGGGGCGGCCTTCAGGATGCCCAGCGCGCGGTCCATGCGGCCCCGGAAGTCCGGGGTGAGGATCTCGATGCGGGTTTCGGGTGACAACTCGCGCGTGCGCTCGATGCAGGCCACGAAATGCGCGGCACCGCCGTCGCGAAGGTCGTCGCGGTCGACGCTCGTGATGACCACGTACTTGAGCTTGAGCGCGGCGATCGTGCGGGCAAGGTTAAGCGGCTCGTCCGCATCGAGCGGGTCGGGCCGGCCATGACCGACGTCGCAGAACGGACAGCGCCGCGTGCACTTGTCACCCATGATCATGAAGGTGGCGGTGCCTTTGCCGAAGCACTCGCCGATGTTGGGGCACGAGGCCTCCTCGCACACGGTGTGCAACCGGTGCTCGCGCAGGATCTTCTTGATCTCGTAGAAGCGGGTGCTGGGCGAGCCGGCCTTCACGCGGATCCAGTCGGGCTTCTTGAGCACCTCGGCGGGCACCACCTTGATCGGGATGCGCGACGTCTTGGCCTGCGACTTCTGCTTGGCGGTCGGGTCGTAGCTGGGGGCGGGGGGCGGTGCAGGGATGCTCATGCGAACCTCGACGCGACGGTGTACAGGGTTAACCCTCAAATTATCGTTCAGGCCATCGACCGCCATCGGGTGGGATCAACAGGGCCTGCAGGTTCTCGGCGAGCCGCTGCCCGGCTTCGTGCAGCGGGGCATCCACGCCCAGACTGCGCAGGTCCACCGCACGCAGGCCGGCGTAGCCACAGGGGTCGATGCGGGTGAACGGCTCGAGGTCCATCGCCACGTTCAGGGACAGCCCGTGGTAGGCGCAGTGGTTGCTCACCTTGATGCCGAGCGCTGCAACCTTGCCCAGGCCCGCGAAGGGGTCGGCGCCAGGCGCGGGCGCGGGCCGGGCGGCGTGGCTGAAGGGGTCGTCCAGCCGCACGTAGATGCCCGGCGCGCCGGCCACACGGTGTCCGGTCACCCCGAACGACGCAAGCACCCGCAACACCGCCTCTTCGAGCCGGAACACGTACTCCTTGACGTAGATGCCGATGCGGCGCAAGTCCACCAGCGGATAGGCCACGATCTGCCCGGGGCCGTGGTACGTGACCTGGCCGCCCCGGTTCGTACGCACCACCGGGATGTCCGCGGGCACCAGCACGTGCTGGCTGCGCCCCGCCACACCGAGCGTGTAGACCGGCTCGTGCTCGACCAGCCACAACTCGTCACCCGTTTGCGCATCGCGCGCCGTGGTGAAGGCCTGCATCTGCGCGTCGATGCCCGCGTAGGGCCGGCGCCCGAGGTCAACGCGCTTCATCGTGGGCACGGGCCGGGCGCAGCACGGCCCTGGTGACGCTCACAACACCACCTTGACCATCGGGTGCGTGGACAGCGTCCGGTAGAGCTCGTCGAGCTGCTCGCGGCTGGTGGCGGTGACGGTGATCGTCACGCCGAGCCAGCGCCCGGCGCGGCTCTCGCGAGTCTCGACGGTGGCCGGGTCGAAAGTGGGATCGAAGCGCTGGGCCACGCGCACGACGGCCTCCACGAAGCCCTCGACGTGGGCACCCATGACCTTGATGGGGAAGACGCTCGGGTACTCGATCAGCGAGCGCTCTGCAGGGGTATCGGGCACGGCAGCGCGGGAGTAGGGGACAGGATGCGAGAGGGACGGGCGAGAGCGGGAGCCGAGCGCGATGCCGCAGGCCGCCTCAGATCGACATCGTCGCCTTGGCGCGTTCGTAGGCCTCGTGCAGGCGGGCATACACGGGGCCCGGACGGCCGCGCAGCGCCCCATGGCCCACCGGCTCGCCGTCGATGCGCGTGACCGGCAGGATCTCCTTCGTGGCCGAGCTGAGCATCACCTCGTCGGCGCTCAGCACGTCGGCCTCGGGGATCGGACGCAGGTTGTAGGAGATGCCGCACCCTTCGCAGAGCTCGCGCAGCAGGTCGTAACGGATGCCCTCGAGCACATGTTCGCTCTTGGGCGGCCCCAGCAGCGCGCCCTCGCGCACGACCCACACGTTGCTGGCCGCGGCCTCGGTGAGCCAGCCGTCGCGGAACATGATCGTCTCGACCGCGCCGGCGTCGGCGGAGATCTGGCGCGCGAGCACGTTGCCCAGCAGCGACGTACTCTTGATGTCGCCGCGTTCCCAGCGGAAGTCTCGTGCCGTGACGCAGGCCACGCCCTGGTGGCGCTGTTCAGCCGAGGGCGGCTTCATCGGGTTGACCATCACGAACACGGTGGGCGTGACCCCGGCCGGCATGACGTGGTCACGGGGGGCCACGCCGCGTGTGACCTGGATGTAGACGACCTGGTCGCGGGCGCCCGTGGCCTCGGCCAGTTCCTGCACGAGCCGGCGCGACATGGCGAGCCACTCGTCTCGCGTGTAGGGGTTCGGGATGCGCAGCTTGGCCAGAGAGCGCGCGAGCCGGGCCATGTGTTCGTCGAAGCGGAACAGGCGCAGCCCGTAGACCGGGGCGACGTCGTAGACGCCGTCACCGAAGATGAAGCCTCGGTCGAGCACGCTCACCTGCGCCTGGGAGATCGGCAGGTAGCGCCCGTTGAGGAAGCATGGCGTGTCGGTCATGACAGGGCAGAGGCTGGCACGGTTGTTCGGGGGGCCGCGGACGATTGTGTCACGCGGTGGTGGCTGGGTGCCGCCCCCTGCTCCGGTTCATCGGATCCACAGCCGGATGGCGTCCCAGGCGCGGCCGAAGACTCCGGCGAGTTCCACCGGCTCCAGCACCACCAGCGGCAACGCGGCCACCGGCGCGCCAGCCGCCGTCGTGACCTTCAGCGTACCCACACGCTGCCCTGCCGCCAGCGGCGCGACCAGGGGATCGGTGCGCTCCACGACCGTCCTCATCTGCGAGCCCTGCCCGCGAGGAACGGTGACGAACACCCCCTGCGGCCCGGTGCCGAGCTTGACCTCGCCAGCCTTGCCCTTCCACACCGGCACCGATGCCACGGCCTTGCCCGGCTCGAAGAGACGCACCGCATCCCAGGCCTGCCAGCCCCAGTTCAGGAGCTTCTGCGTCTCGGCCGCGCGCGCTTCGCGCGAGGCGGTGCCCATCACCACGGACAACAGCCGGCGCTTGCCGTTGGGCATGTCGCGGGCCGCGCTCGCCACGAGGCAGTAGCCGGCAGCCTCGGTGTAGCCGGTCTTCATGCCGTCCACGCTCGGGTCGCGCCCGAGCAGCATGTTGCGGTTGTCCTGGCGGATGTTGTTGTACGTGTACTGGCGGATCGAGTAGTAGGCGTAGTAGCTCGGGTGATCGGCGATGATGCGCGCCGCGATCGTGGCCATGTCGCGTGCCGTGCTCTGGTGCCCGGCCTGGGTGAGCCCCGTGACGTTCACGAAGCGTGTGTTCTTCAGGCCCCAGGCCTGCGCCTGGCGGTTCATCATCGCCACGAAGCCCTCGAGCGTGCCGCCCACGGCCTCGGCCAATGCTACCGATGCATCGTTGCCGCTTTGCACGATCATGCCCTTGACCAGCTCGTCCACGGTGGGGGTCATCGTGGTGTCGATGAACATGAGCGAGCCGCCGCCCTTGCGCTCGTCCCAGGCGCGCACCGACACGCTGACCCGCTGCTCGGGGGTGAGCTTGCGGTCGCGGATGGCGTCGAAGACGAGGTAGGCCGTCATCAGCTTGGTCAGGCTCGCCGGGTCGGCCGGCGTGTCGGCCTCGCGCTCGGCCAGGACCTGGCCACTGGCGAGGTCGAGCAGGATGTACTGGCGCGCGGCGATCTCCGGGGGCTGCGGGGCCTGGGCCACGGCCGCGCCGGTCAGGCCGGCGAGCGCGGCCACGGCAGTGGCCAGCACCCGAAGAAGGGAACGCAGGAGGCTCATGATGTCGGGACACGGGGCCGCACGGGCCGATGCGAGAAGTTCATGGGGCGGGCACAGCGGGGGGCCGGCAGGCGCGCACGACCAGGCTCTTGAGCAGGCCCATCTGCCCGTGGAAGAAGTGGCCGGCACCGGGCACGACCGTGACCGGCAGGCCCTGCGGGCGTGCCCAGTCGAGCACGCCGCGCAGCGACACGACGTCGTCGTGCTCGCCGTGGATCACGAGCGCGTCGGGCGGTACAGGCGCCATGGGGAAGGTCTCCACCGCCGGCCCGACGAGCACGATCGAGGCCGCCGGCGACGCACCGGCCACGCGGACAGCAACCTGGGAGGCCACGTAGCTGCCGAAGGAGAAACCGCCCAGCGCCAGCGCCTGGCCGGGCCCGCGCAGAGCTTGGAGCACGCACATCGCGTCCTCGACCTCACCCCGGCCTTCGTCCCAGATGCCCTCGGAACGGCCCACGCCGCGGTAGTTGAAGCGCGCGGCGCGCCAGCCGAGCTGCACGAACGCGCGAGCCAGCATCTGCACGACCTTGTGCTCCATGGTGCCGCCGTGCAGGGGGTGCGGGTGGCACAGCAGCGCCAGCCCGGCCGACTCCTGCGGGCCATCGAGCGCACACTCGATCGCGCCAGCGGGCCCCGGCAACAGCCGGTACTCGGTGCGCGCGTTCATCAGCGACCGACCTCGGGGGCCAGGCGCAGCCGTTCCACCGGCACGCCGCGCACCAGGTGCGAGTCCACGATCTCGTCGATGTCGTGCCGGTCCACGTAGGTGTACCAGACGCCCTCCGGATACACGACGGCCACGGGCCCGCCCGCACACCGGTCCAGGCAGCCCGCCCGGTTGACGCGCACCCGCCCGGCCCCGGCCGCACCCGCGGCCTTCACGCGCGCCTTGCAGTGGTCGAAGGCGGCTTGTGCGTCGTGCCGGGCACAGGATGCCTCGCCCGAGTCGCGCTCGTTCAGGCAGAAGAAGATGTGGCGCTCGTAGTAGCTCATCGCAGGATTGTAGGCAGCCGCCCGGGCGCTGCGCACGGCTGCCGCGCCGCCCCCACACGGCACTAGCCCCGACGCGGCGGCCGTGCCAGGCGCAGGGTGAGCCACAGCATGGCGGCATACGGCCACAGCCATCCGATCCACTGCGACAGCCCGTGGAAACGGATGAACTGCCCCTGCTCCCAAGCCTGCAGGCTTGCCGCGTAGTAGGGGTCGGAAGGGGCCTGCGAGACCAGCGCCACCAGCGCAGCCAGTGCCGCAAGGCCCAGCGCCGCCGCGGCCCGGGGAGCGGCGAGACTGGCTGCCAGGCCCGCCACCGCGGCCGTGCCAAGGGCCGGCACGGCCGCGGGCGTGACCCACGCCCAGGCGTTCTGGGGCCCGAAGTTCAAGGCCGTCGACAGCGCCATGGCCGCGGCAGCCACCGGCACTGCGCCGACTACGACGACGATGCGGCGCGTCCGCGCACGCGTCACCGAAAGAGCCAGCAGCATCGGGGCAAGCATGCCCAGCGCGATGCAGGCACCTTCGGCAATCGGACCCAGGGCCGTTGCAGTTCCCGGCCGGGACGACGGCCCCGCCAAGGCAGGTGCCGGCCACCCCAAGCCCCCCTGCGCTGCCTGCAGCGTGCGCGCGACCGCATCGAACACGTCGCCCATGCCAAGTGCAACAGGGGCCGGATAAAGCAGGCCGAGCGGCCACGCGACAAGCAGCACGACGGCCCCGGCACTGTCGGGCTCGAACCAGCGGGTTCGCCAGCGCTCCCAGTGCCGCAACGCACCCGCCGCGACGAGGAGGACACCCACGGCCGCGCCGGCGGCTGCGCCCGCCGTGTTCAAGGCCCAGTCGCGGGCAGAAGGAACCCGCCCGGGAAGGAGGTGCTGCGCGGCCTCCAGGGTGAAAGAGATGCATCCCGGGGCTGCCACCGCCACCGCAAACGCGGCCAAGGCCGGCAGCCCCTGGCGCGAAGCCCACACGGCGAGCAGCAGGCCCAGCGGGAGGTAGCCGAGGCCGTTGCTGATCTCGTCGAAGGATCCCTGAGGCGGCAGCCAGGGCAGGCGCAGCAGGTCGTGCCAGGCGGCACCGGGCGGCCAACGCCAGCCTTCGAAGGGATACAGCGACGCGTAGCCGATCAGCGCGCCGTAGACGAGCGCCAGAGGGCCGGAGAAGCTGCGATGGCGCGACGGGTACACGCTCGCTCCGGGCGCGGACGATGACGCAACGTGCAGAGACGGCCCGCCTGCGCGCAGGCGGCCCTAGAAGGGCTTGACGACCACGAGCACGACGATCGCCGCGAAGCCGAGCACCGAGACCTCGTTGAAGACGCGGAACCAGCGATGGCTGCGCTGGTTGGCGCCCTGCTCGAAGCTGCGCAGCACCCTGCTGCAGCCGGCGTGGTAGGCCAGCACCAGCGCCACGAGCGCAAGCTTGGCGTGCATCCACCCCTGGCCGGGACCCCTGCCGACGCCATACACGAGCCACAGCCACAGACCCAGGACCACCGCCGGCACCATCAGCAGCGTCATGAAGCGGTACAGCTTGCGCGCCATCGTCAGCAGCCGTGTCCGCTCGGCCGTGCTGTCCGCGGGCACCATCGCCAGGTTCACGAACAGCCGCGGCAGGTAGAACAGGCCCGCGAACCAGCTCGCGACGAAGACGATGTGAAAGGCCTTGACCCAGAGATAGCCGCTGCTCATCGGCCCATTATCGTCATGGCAGGCCGGCAAAAAAAGAGCCCCGGCACACGAGGCGCCGGGGCCGCAAGCCTTAGCGTTGTCATCACGTCAAGGCACCTGCTCAGGGAGGAAAAGCAGGGAACGACAACCTCGCGGCTATCATTCGCCGATGATCGTACCAGAGGATGCAGCGACGTGAAGGCCCTGGCAACCTTTCCATCTGCGCGCCCGCGCCGGCTGCGTCGTGACGCCTTCACCCGGGCGCTCGTGCGCGAGTCGCGGCTCGCGCCGGAAGACTTGATCCTGCCGGTGTTCGTGCTCGATGGCGAACGCCAGCTGCAGCAGGTGGCGAGCATGCCCGGCGTGCAGCGTCGCAGCATCGACCTGCTGTTCGAGGTCGCCGAGGAGTGTGTGAGCCTGGGTGTGCCGGTGATGGCTCTCTTCCCCGTCATCGACCCCGCCTTGAAGACGCCCGACGGGCGTGAGGCAACCAACCCCGAGGGCCTGGTGCCGCGCGCCGTGCGGGCGCTGAAGGCGCGATTCCCGCAACTCGGCGTGCTGACCGACGTGGCGCTGGACCCCTTCACGAGCCACGGCCAGGACGGGCTGCTCGACGAGACTGGCTACATCCTCAACGACGAGACGGTGGCGGTGCTGCGCGCACAGGCGCTGGTGCAGGCCGAGGCGGGGGTGGACATCGTCGCCCCGAGCGACATGATGGACGGGCGCATCGGGTCCATCCGCCAGGCCCTGGAAGGCGCGGGGCGCATCCACACGCGCATCATGGCCTACAGCGCCAAGTACGCGAGCGCCTTCTACGGACCTTTCCGCGACGCCGTGGGCTCGGCCGGTAACCTCGGCAAGGCCGACAAGAAGGTCTACCAGATGGACCCCGGCAACAGCGACGAGGCGCTGCGGGAGGTGGCGCTGGACATCGCCGAGGGCGCGGACATGGTGATGGTCAAGCCCGGCATGCCCTACCTGGACATCGTGCGCCGCGTGAAGGACACCTTCCGCGTACCCACCTTCGCCTACCAGGTCAGCGGCGAGTACGCGATGCTCAAGGCGGCCGCGGCCAATGGCTGGCTCGAC
The DNA here is from genome assembly GCA_039798945.1 of Pseudomonadota bacterium. Taxonomy (GTDB): domain Bacteria; phylum Pseudomonadota; class Gammaproteobacteria; order Burkholderiales; family Burkholderiaceae_C; genus Rubrivivax. The sequence goes on along the minus strand of JBDKFA010000016.1, from coordinate 25,178 downwards.
CACGATGCGGTGATGATGGAGTCGCTGCTCGCGTTCCGGCGCGCGGGGGCGGACGGCGTGCTCACCTACTTCGCGCTGGACGCCGCGCGTGCACTCCGGCGGGCCTGAGGCGGGGCCTGCGAGCGCGCTGCGCGCACTTCTCGTGCGCGCGCAGCACAGCACCGAGCTCGAGGGCCTTCCGGAAGATCTGCCTGCCGAGGGATTCCTCTGGGTGGGCGTGGTGCGACCGGCCTTCGAGGAGCGGCTCCCAAGCCTGCAGGCCGCCTTGCACCGCTGGGGATGCGGCCCGCTCGTGGACCTGCATGTCTCGGACCTGCTCAACGCGCAGCTGCCCAGCCACTTCGAGGACACCTCGTGGTACGACCTGCTGGTGTTTCGCCGCCTGGCCAGCGGCAGCGCCCGCCAGGACGCGCAGCCGGATGCACCCGTGACGATGGCTGCGGTGCGCTCCACGCTCTCGGCCATCGACACGAGTCCGGTGGGTTTTGCGGTGTTCGACCGCGTGCTGCTCACCGTGCACCCGGCCGACTGCAGCGTGAGGGATCACTTCGCGCAGCGCCTGGCCCGCCTGGGCGCACCAGGCGCGGCCACGGGCGAAATCCGGGCCGCCACCCGTGCGCCAACGAGCCCGGCCGATCTCATGCTGCGCATGGTCAACCACATGGTGGACAGCTACCTGGACCTGCGGCGCCTGCTCAGCCGCCACCTCGCGGCACTCGAGCAGCAGCTGCTCGACCCACGCAGCCGCTTTCGCGACTGGCCAGCGCTGCTCGAGTCGCGCAACGCGCTGCAATCCCTGGAGGACACCTGCGAGGACCAGCGCGCGGCCGTGCAAGAGTGGATCGATGCGCTCGCGCAGTGGCCGGCCGAGTCCGATGAGGCCGCACGGCGCGAGCGCGAACTGCTGCGGGTGCGCTCGCGCGACGTGCTCGAGCACATCGAACGCGTGCTCACCCATGTGCGCAGGCTCGGGCAGTCGGCCGAGACGGCTGTGCAGATGCACTTCTCGGCCCTGAGCCACCGCACCAACGACATCATGCGCACGCTCACCGTGCTCACGGCGATCTTCCTGCCGCTGAACCTGATCACCGGCTTTTTCGGGATGAACTTCGACGCGCTGCCGCTGATCCACTCGGCTGCAGGGGTGTGGGTAGCCTTGCTGGCGATGGCCGCCGTCGGCGCGGGCCTGTTCGCGTTCTTCCGGCGCAAGCGCTACCTCGGATGAAGGCACTGGGCGCCTCGCACCGCCAGCTGGCGGTGCTGGCCATGCTGACGATCGTGTGGGGCCTGAACTGGCCGGTGATGAAGCTCGGCGTCAGCGGCACACCGGCGCAACCCTCGCCCTACCCGCCGCTGACCTTCCGCGCGCTGTCGATGCTGCTGGGTGTTCCGGTGCTGGCGGCGGCGCTGATGGCCATGCGTGTGCCGCTGGCCCTGCCACGGGCCGCGTGGGGACAGACGCTGCGGCTGTGCGCCTCCAACATGATCGTCTGGCACGTGCTGATCATCCTCGCGCTGCCCTCGTTGAGCTCGGGGCGCGCAGCGATCCTCGGCTACACGATGCCGGCCTTCGTGGCGGCCTGGGGGATCCTGCTGTACGGCGAGCGCCCGAGCCTGCGCCAGGGGCTGTCGGTGGGGGCTGCCACGCTGGGCGTGGCGCTGCTTCTCACGCACGAGTTCGCACGCCTGGCCGGCTCGCCCTGGGCCGTGGCCATGGCGGTGGGCGCAGCGGCGACGTGGGCGCTGGGGACGCAGCAGCTGCGCCGGGCCGAGCTGGCGGTGCCACTGCTGACCGTCGTCTTCTGGATGACCGCCATCACGGCGGTCGTGATGGCGGTGCTCGCGGCCACGGTGGAGGGCTCACGCTGGCAGTGGCCGGCACCCCACGTGCAGGCGGCGATCGTCTACAACGCGGTGGGCGTGTTCGGCTTCGCCCACGCGGCGTGGTTCTTCCTCGCACGGTCTCTGCCGCCGCTGGCCTCCTCGGTGAGCGTGATGCTGATCCCGGTGCTCGGCACCTTCAGCGGCGCATGGTGGCTGGGCGAGGCGCTGCACTGGCAGGACTTCGTGGCGATGGCCCTGATGGTGGCGGCCATCGGCCTGGCTTTGCTGCGGCGCTGAGCCTGCGCGCAGGCCCACTTAGCGGGTGATCCGCCCGGATCGGGCGCGACGCCTCGGCGGCCCAACGCCCGAAGCGTGAAATCCGTCACGGTTTCATGCGATTCGAGGCGCGCTGCCCCCGCCTCAGGGGGCGTGCGAAGTCATCCGCCTGCGCGAGCATGGCTGCCACCACGACCGGACCCAGCCAACCATGCCGATCCACCATGCAGCCTGCTCCACCCTCGCCCGTATTCGCGGGGTCCTGGTTCGCGCGCTGGTTCTGGGTTCAGCCCTCGGCGGCCCCCTGACCGCCGCACTGGCCCAGAGCGTCACCTTCAACTTCACGACCCTGAACCCGGCCGCCGACACATTCGTGACCTGCACCGTCACCGACCGCTGCGCGACGGATGCCGGCGCGGCCTTGCGCTTCTCCACGCAGGGCCTGACCGTGAACGCCTCGGGTCTCACCCGCTCGGCCACGGGCGCATCCAGCGCCGCCGTGGCGGTGCAGGACTACAACGGGACCTCGACATTGCCCTGGGTAGGCCTGGGCGTGTACCGGGCGGGCACTCCCTACGACAGCAGCACGGACAACATCCGGCTCGACGACGTGCTCAAGCTCGACTTCGGGTCTTCGGTGGTGACGCTCAACACCCTGAGCTTCCTGAACGCCGGCCACGCCGCTTCCTTCGACACGGCGGGCACCTGGGGCCTGTCTCTGACGGCTCCTGCTGCCGGGAGCAGTGTTCAGACCTACAGCTTCACCGGCAACGGGGTGACGACCTTCTCGACGGGCATCACCGGCTCGACCTTCTACTTCCACGGTCTGAGCGACGCAGCCGACCGGCAGTTCTACCTGAGTTCGATCCAGGTGACGGCCGTGCCCGAACCGGGCTCGCTGGCGATGCTGGCATCGGGCCTGCTGACCGTGGCCTGGGTGGCGCGCCGGCGCAGGCCGCGCCGCGCCTGAGGCGGCGACAGCGGCAGGCTGCGCTCAGCGCCGGTAGGGATCGGCGAAGCCCAGGGCCTGCATCACCTCGGATTCCCGCGCTTCCATGCGTCGAGCCTGCGCGGCACGCTCGTGGTCGAAGCCCTGCGCGTGCAGCGTGCCGTGCACGACGAGGTGGGCGTAATGCGCCTGCAGCGGCAGGCCGGCCTGATGCGCCTCGCGCTCGAGGACGGGCGCGCACAGCACCAGGTCGGCCACCACGACCGGCTCGCGCGCGTAGTCGAAGGTGAGCACGTTGGTGGCGTAGTCGCGGCCGCGGAATTCCAGGTTCAGGCGCCGGCCTTCGTCTTCGTCGACCACCCGCACGGTGAGCTCCGCCGGCGCCAGCAAGGCCGCGCGAATCCACCGCGCCACAGCGTGACGGGGCAGCCAGGCGCGGTGCCGCCCGTCGGGCTGCTGAAGCGACAGGTGCAAGGCCGCGCGCGCAGGCGCAGGCATGGGCGCGGCCGCCCGGTGTGCCTCGGGGGCAGCGGGGGCCGCGGGACGGCGGGGACGACTCCGGCTCGTGCTCATCGCGGCAGCCGCCGTGAACGCGTGCCCGGCGCGGCCGCAGCCGGTCCGGCGGTGTCGTCCGCAGCGGCGGCATCGTAGGCCTCGACGATGCGCGCCACCAGCGGGTGGCGTACCACGTCGGCTGCCGTGAACCGGGTGAAGGCGATGCCCCTCACGTCGCGCAGCACGGCTTGGGCGTCGGCCAGGCCACTGGGCACGCCCGCCGGCAGGTCCACCTGACTCACGTCCCCCGTGACGACGCAACGGCTGCCGAACCCGATGCGCGTGAGAAACATCTTCATCTGCTCACGCGTGGTGTTCTGGGCTTCGTCCAGGATCACGAAGGCATGGTTCAGCGTGCGACCCCGCATGAAGGCGAGCGGGGCGATCTCGAGCTGGCCGCGCTCGAAGGCCTTCTGCACGCGGTCGAAGCCCATCAGGTCGTACAGCGCGTCGTACAGCGGCCTCAGGTAGGGGTCGACCTTCTGGGCCAGGTCGCCGGGCAGGAAGCCCAGCCGCTCGCCCGCCTCGACGGCCGGGCGCGTGAGCACGATGCGCTGCACGCCCTGGCGCTCCAGCGCGTCCACGGCGCAGGCCACGGCGAGGTAGGTCTTCCCGGTGCCGGCCGGTCCGATGCCGAAGGTGATGTCGCTTTGCAGCATCTGTTGCAGGTACTGCACCTGGTTGGGCGTGCGGCCCTGCAGCTCGGCACGCCGGGTCTGCAGCACGGGAGGGCTGGCGTCCGGCGCTGCGCCCTCCCGGACCCCAGCCCGCGCGCCGGCCTCGCCGTCCTCGGCCAAGGCCTCGGCGATGGCGAGTTGCAAGGCCTGGGCGCCGATGGGACGTGCGGCGCGAGCATGCAGGCGCTCCAGCAGCCCGAGGGCACGCTGCGCCTGCGCGCGCGGGCCTTCGATACGCAGCTGCGCACCGCGGCGCAGGAGGCGCACACCCAGCGCCTCCTCGACGCGGCGCAGGTGCTGGTCCAGCGGCCCGCACAGGTGGGACAGGCGCCGGTTGTCCTCCGGCTCGAACTGGTGGTTAAGGATCACGATGAGAGGCAGGCTGTGCCGCCCGAAGTGGGGGGCAAAGCGCCGATTGTCCGCCTGACCTGGGCTGGGCGCCATCCGGCAGAATTTCCCCCGACGATGGATTGGCCTGCCTGCGACGCGCTCACGCCACGGCGGTGGTGCGCGGCCGGCTGGGCGGCACGCCGGCCGCGCAACTGGATAGAGAGCCTGCTTGGGGGCCTGCGGAGAGTGCTGCGGACAACCGTGGTCAAGCATGCAGCCGGCCTGGCCGCGTTGCTGCTGGCCGCCGTGTGCCACGCCACCCCGCCAGCGTCGTCTTCGCTGATCATCGACCGCGCCCTGGCGGTGGCTTCTGACTCGCCGACCTTCCCCACGGAGTTGCCGGCCGGCTCCGCGCTGCAGGAGGTCGGGCTGCCGGACGACTGGGCACTCAGCCGCCCCGGAAGCGCCGGGCCGGTGTGGTACCGCACGGGCTTCCAGGCGGCCGGGCCGGGCTCTACCGAACTGCTGGCGCTGCTGATCGCACGCGTCTGCTCGAACCTGGAGGTGTGGCTCAACGGCCAGCTCGTGCACAGCGGTGGGCGCATGCAGCCACCGGTGACCCATCACTGCAACCATCCGCAGTTGGTGAGCCTGCCCGCGGCCCTGCTGCGCCCAGGCGCCAACGTGCTCGACATCAAGGTAGTGGGCCACCCGCTGGCGCAGGTCGCCTCGCGCCAGCGGGCAGCCGGCTTGTCGGCACTCGTTCTCGGGCGCCAGGCGGATCTGGCACCCCTTCACGCGCGGCTCACCGCCTGGCAGACGGGTGTGCCGCTGGGCCTGTGCGTGGCCCTGTTGCTCACCGGTGGATTCGCGCTGGCACTGGGCTGGTCCGACCGCCCTGGGCGTGCCCTGGCCTGGTTTGGCGGGCTGTGCCTGGCCTGGGGGCTGGCCGATCTGCGGCTGTGGTGGCGTGAGGTGCCGCTGGACGGCCCGTTGCTGGAAGGGCTGCTCGTCGCCTGGATGGGCGTGATCGTGTTGTGTGCGGTGCAGTTCCTGCTGCGCCGCTGCGGCGAGCCGCGATCGGCCTGGACCTGGGCCCTGGGCCTGCAGTGCGCGGCGGTGCCGCTGAGCCTGTGGCTGGCAGGCCCGATGAGCCTGCACGCGATGGCGCGCTTCTGGTCCACGCTGCTTGCCTTGCAGGTTCTCGCTGCGGGCCTGCTGGCACTGCGCAGCCTGTGGGCCACGCGTCGGGCTGCATTCTGGGTCGTGGCGGCCACGCTGCCCGCGGTGCTCGGCAGCCTGCTGGTGGGCCTGCTGAGCCTGCGTGCGCCGCTGGCACCGGGCCTGGTGCTGCTCGCACAGACGATCGCCCCAGCCCTGCTCGTGCTTGCCGGGCTGCGGCTCGTGCAGGAGCATGGGCGCGCGCTGCAGGCCGCGCAGGACGGCCGCGCGGCCCTGGAGCGCCGCGTCGCCGAGATCTCCGCCGACGTCGAGCGCAACCTCAAGGCGCTAGCCGACTCCCGCATCGAGCAGGTCACCGCGCGCGAGCGCAAGCGCATCGCGGCCGACCTCCACGACGACCTCGGGGCCAAGTTGCTGACCATCGTCCACACCAGCGAATCCGAGCGTATCGCGACGCTGGCGCGCGACGCGCTCGAGGAGATGCGGCTGTCCGTGCGGGGGCTCACCGGCAAGCCGGTGCGCCTGGACGACGCGCTCGCCGATTGGCGAGCCGAGCTCGTCGCCCGGCTCGCACAGGCGGGCATCGAGGGCAGGTGGTCGCTGCCGGACGACGAGACCGGAGGCACGCTGACGGCGCGCGCCTTCGTGCAGGCCACACGCATCCTGCGCGAAGCGGTGAACAACATCATCAAGCACAGCGGCGCCACGTGCTGCGAGGTCACGGCCGAGGCAGCCGAGGGCACGCTGCAACTCGTGATCCGCGATGACGGGCACGGCATCGCGCCGCAGGACGAGGAGCGGCTGGACCGCGGCCATGGCCTGACGACGATGAAGCACCGCGCGCGCCAGATGCAGGGGCAGTGCCTGGTCGAGTCCGGGCCTGGGGCGGGGACCGTGGTCCGCCTGTCGCTGCCGCTGGACCGCCAGGAGGAATCCGCCTGACCCTACAGGCCCATGCCTCGGCGCCGATATCCCGGTTGCCATGCAAAACATCCTTCTTCTGGAAGACCTGCCCGAAATCCGGGCGTGGATGCGCGCGCTCGTGCAACGCGTCTTTCCCGCTGCCGACATCCGCGAGGCCGCGAGGGTGGCCGACGCGCTGCGGCTGGTGCAGACGCAGCGGTTCGACCTCGCGCTGATCGATCTGGGCCTGCCCGATGGCCGAGGCGTGGACGTGGTGGCAAGGCTGCGCGACATGCAGCCAGAGTCGCAATCGGTGGTAGTGACGATCCACGACGACGACGAACACCTGTTCCCGGCGCTGCAGGCGGGCGCGTACGGCTACATCCTCAAGGAACAGCCGCGCGAACTGATCGCCGAGCAGCTGCACCGGATCAGCCAGGGCGAACCTCCCCTGTCGCCCTCCATCGCCCGCAGAGTGATCGCTCACTTCACTGCGGCGTCACAGGCTTTCTCGCGCAAGCCCGTCGTACCGAACGTGCAGCTGACGGACCGCGAGACCGACGTGCTGCTGCGCGTGGGCAAGGGCTACACGCTGCCGGAGATCGCCACCCAGCTCGGCTTGTCGCGGCACACCATCGCCGACTACGTCAAGCAGATCTACCGCAAGCTCAACGTGAGCTCGCGTGCCGAGGCGGCGCTGGAAGCCCAGCGCATGGGGCTGTTCGGCTGAACGCGGCCAGCGCGCCAAGTCCGCGACGGCTCGCGGGCAGGCTGCAGGCCGGCACAATGCCGCCATGATCGGTCGCATTTCGGGCTTGCTCGTCGACAAGGCGCCGCCTCAGGTCATCGTCGAGGCCCAGGGCGTGGGCTACGAGATCGACGTGCCCATGAGCACGTTCTTCAACCTTCCCGCCGTCGGGGAGCGGGTGACGCTGCTCACGCACTTCGTCGTGCGCGAGGACGCCCAGCAGCTCTTCGGCTTCCTGAGCGCGCAGGAGCGCACGACGTTTCGTGAGTTGGTGCGCATCAGCGGCGTCGGCCCCCGCACGGCCCTGGGCATCCTCTCCGGCATGAGCGTGCCGGAGCTGACACAGGCCGTGGCGCAACAGGAGGCGGGACGGCTCGTGAAGGTACCCGGCATCGGCAAGAAGACCGCCGAGCGCCTGCTGCTGGAGCTCAAGGGGCGCCTGGCCCCCGCGTTGCAGGCTGCCCCGGCCGCCGTGCACGACGATGCGCGCGGCGACATCGTGCAGGCCCTCGTCGCGCTGGGCTATCCCGAGCGGGACGCGAACCGGGCGCTGGGCGAACTGCCCGCAGGCGTGGCAGTCGGCGATGGCATCAAGCTCGCCCTGAAGGCCCTGAGCCGCTGAGAGCGGGGCGGCTGCGCCGGCCCGGGTCCGAACACACGTGAACTTTGGCACGCATGGCTTTTGCCGATGGCACCGCATCGCGAGCACCCGCTGGATGCAGCAGGACGCTTCGTGCATCATTCAATGGCGAGAAGCCCCGTGCGGGGTGAGCAACCGTGCCGACACCTCCTCTTGTCATGAAAACCTGCGCGCCCTGTCCTGCCCGGCTGCCCTGGCGGACGGCCGTGCTGGCCGTCGCTCTCGCCGCCGCTCTCGGCAGCCCGGCAGCGTTCGCGCAGGGCTCGGGCTCGGGGTGGCTGTCGCCCGGCCAGTGGGAGTATTGGCGCTCGTCCTCCGAGCGCGCGCCTTCCGGTGCACCGGCGATGTCGATCTGCCTGTCGGCCCGCGGTGTCCGGGACGTCGCGGTGCTGCTCGGCGAGGCCCCGGGTGACGGGTCCTGCAAGGTTCGCACCCCGCGCCGCATGGATCCGCAGACCCTCGCTGCTGACGTGGAGTGCCCGGACGGCCGGCGCCTGCGAGCGCTCGTGCGCTTCAGCGGCCAGGAGCGCTTCGTGACACGGCTCGAGACGGTCGAGGGCCGACCGGTCGACACCAACCCGTCCTTCGTGCACGGACAACGCGCCGGGGCCTGCCCGTGACGACGCGCACCGCCGTCGCGCCGGATTCCCGTGCACCGGCCCGGGCGCGCGCGCTCGCCGCGCGAGCACGGGCCATGCTGGGCTTCACGGCCACCGAGATGCTGATCACGTTGTCGATCCTCGGCACGGTGTCGGCCCTCGCGGCCCCGAGCATGACCGCCGCCCTGCGCCGGTCGATGATCTCGGCATCGGCCAACGAACTGCTCGGCGCCGTCAACCGCGCACGCATCGAGGCGCAGCGCTCCTCCGGCAACGGGGTGCCGTACACCGTGTGCGCCTCGTCGCAAGCCGCGGTACCCGCCACCGCCACGTGTACCGGCTCCTGGACCCAGGGCGTGATCGTGTTCGCCGACGCCAACGGCGACGGTGCACGGGACAGCGGCGAGCAGGTGGTCCTCGCCCTGCCGGCGATGGACGGCAACCTGTCGGTGAGCGTCAAGAGCACCCTTTCCTATGTGCTCTTCGCGCCCAACGGCATGCTCCACGGTGGTGAGGCCGGCGCACGCTTCACCTTCGACCACGCCCGCCAGCCGCAGCAAAGCGATGTGCAGCATCTGTGCGTGATGCGCGCCGGGATCTACGTGGTGCGTGATGCCGACTTGCAGTCCGACGCGAGGTACGCGCGATGCAAGGCCCTGTGAGCCGGCCTCAGGCGCGTGCGCGTGGACGAGCCCGTGGGGGCGCACGCGGCTCCTCGCTGGTCGAGGTGATGGTGGCGATCCTCGTGCTGAGCGTGGCCGTCATCGGTGCTGCCGGCGTGCAACTCAAGGCGATGAAGTTCGGGCAGGTGTCGCAGCAGCGCTCGATGGCCGTGCAGCATGCGGCAACCATCGCGGAGCAGATGCGCGCCAACCTGGCGGCGGCGTCCCAGCAGACGAGCCCCTACGCGTTCGACTTCTCCTACTCGCAAATCCCCTCCCAGCTGCTGACGATCACGGCACCCGCCTGCACCAGCAGCGCCTGCACCGCCGAGGAGATGGCACGGCGACACCTGCTGGACTGGCAGGCGCAGATGGCCAAGGGCCTGACGGGTGGACGGGGCACGATCGCACGGACCTCGAACACCGCGGGCTCTCCGTACGTGGTCACGGTGATGTGGGTCGAAAAGGAGATGGTCGACACGCAGCGCTCGCTGAACTGCCCGGAGACGGCACCCAGCGACGTGCAGTGCGTGACCTTGAGGTTCCATCCATGAGCCGCGTCGAGCCCGTCCTGCGCCGACGCCACGCGCGGGGCCTGACCCTCACCGAGTTGATGATCGGTCTGGCCGCCGGCCTGGTCGTCACGCTCGTGGGCACCACCACCTTCCTGCTGGCCAGGCAAGGCTTTGGCACCAACGTCGACCAGAGCGCCAACCTCGACGCCGGGCGCCTGGGCCTGGACCTGCTCGCGCGCAACGTGCGCATGGCCGGCTCCCCGCCCTTCGACCCCGCCACCTTCACGGCCGACACGACCTTCACGCTGCCGGGGGGTGTCGTCGCGCTGGAAGGGGAGGAAGGCGGGGCTTCCCCGGACTCCCTGACCGTGCGGTACTGGAGCAACCTGCCCTACGACGCAGCCCGGATGGTCGGGGCGGACTGCCTGGGGCAGTCCGTGGGCGTGGGGCTCGTGGTCAACACCTTCAGCGTCAGCGCCACCACCGGCCTGCAGTGCCTGGGCAACGGCAGTGGCTCCTCGGGCGAGCCGTTGCCGGTGGCGGCGCAGGTGGTGGACCTGCAGCTGCGCTACGGGCTGGCCCCCTCCGCGGAGGCCGGCAGCGCGACGCGCTTCGTCGATGCGAGCACCGTCACCGCGGACGGCGCGTGGAGCCAGGTGCGCAGCGTGGACGTGTGCATCGAGGTGGCGGCCCCCGACAAGCGCGCCGGTACCGGTGCGACGCCGGGAGTGAATTGCCGCGGCAGCGCGTTCCCGAACGACAACCAGCTGCGCCGCACCTACCGCACGACCGTGAATGTGCGCAACGGCACCATGGGCAACATCTTTCCCGGCAACGCGATGCCATGAAGGCTGCGAGTCCTTCCCCGAGCGCGAACGCCGTGGCGGGCATCCGCCGAGTCGGCCGCGTGAACGCGGGCGCAGCACGGCTCGGGCGCAGCCGGGGCTTCGCGCTGGTGAGTGCCCTGGCGCTCATGACCGGCCTGCTCGTGCTGGCGGCAATCACGCTGCGCGTGTCCACCCGCAACGAGCGCATGGCCGGCATCGACCTGGACCGCGCGCTTGCCTTCCAGCTCGCCGAGGCGACGCTGCGCGATGCGCAGCAGGACATCATGCGCATGGGCGCCGACGGCGCGCCCTGCACGGGCTCGAGCTGTCGCCCGGCGTCCGATGTCCCCAACAAGGACTCCGGGCTCTCGGACCTGAGCTACATCGGCACCTGCCGCCAGGGCATGTGCTACCTGGGCCCGGGAAGCGTGGCGCCTTCGGGAACGAACGAATCGGGCTCCGCCTATCTCGCCGCGGGCTTCGTGGCACCCTGGGACCGCGCCGACCCGGGCGAGGACAAGCCCGAGCGACCCTATGCGCGCTTCGGGGAGTTCACCGGCGCGAACTGGAACGCGCTGAAGTCGAGCACGGGCGCGGCCAGGCGCCCGCGCTACTGGGTCGAGTTGATCGCCTACGGGCCCGCACGCGACCGCCTGATCTACCGCATCACGGTTCAAGCCTCGGGGCGCAGCGCCGATACGCAGGCGATGCTCCAAGAGGTCTATCAGCCGTATTGAACCGGTGCAGACCGCCCCATGCCTTCCCGCTCGTTCGCACCTTCCACCTCACGCGCGCTCCTGATCACGCTGTCGGCCAGCCTCGCCTGGCCCGCACACGCCGCCCCGCTCTCCCTGAGCCAGGTTCCGATCGCGCTGGCCACGCCGCCAGCGCCCAACGTGATCGTCACCCTCGACGATTCCGGGTCGATGGCCGCCGAGGTGAGCTTCGTCGCCGGGCAGGAGTACCCCGTCCCCGCAGGACCCGACGGCACCCCGCTGCGCGCGATGCCCGCGGCGCCTCAGACCTACGCCGACGGGTACGTCGCCTCGCCGACGGCGGTGAACCTCACCGGCAGCTATCTCAGTGCGTACAACGCGCTGCCCGAGGCCCAGCGCCCCGCCTACCTGCGCTGGTATGCGTTCTACCGCACCCGCACCCTGGCGATGCGGGGCACCGTCATGAACACCTTCCATGCGCAGAAGATCCCCGACGGCAAGATCCGCCTGGCCTGGCAGGGCCTGGCGGTGACCTGCGCCTCCGGGTTCTCGACGACGGGCTGCGCCAACGCCATGTGGCCGCTTTCCGACAGCGAGGGCGGCCGCACCCACCGAACCAACTTCTACAACTGGGTGCGGGGCGTGCCTCCGTCCATGGGCACGCCCCTGCGCGCCGCCTATGAACGAGCCGGCCAGTACCTGATGCAGACGGGCGTGAACAGCCCGTGGGCGTACCTGCCTGGGCAGACACAGCTGCCCGAGGTCAGTTGCCGCCGCTCCTTCCAGCTGATGTTCACCGACGGCGGCTGGAACGGCGCAGGCCCCAACAACGAGCGCGACAACGTCACCACCGAGCTGCCCGACGGAACGTCCTACACGCCGCGCGGCCCCTACGCCCACGACTGGTCCGGCACGCTGTCGGACGTGGCCTTCCGCTACTGGGCCACCGACTTGCAGACGGGATCGAACTTCGGCAACGACGTCGTTCCCGTCACCCGGGTGTCCGGCGCAGAGACCTACGGCGGGGAGAGCGTGGCGCCGTACTGGAACCCGAAGAACAACCCGGCCACCTGGCAGCACCTCACGACCTTCGCGATCGCCTTCGGCGAGGCGGCCAACATCAACAACCCGATGTGGGGCGGCAGCACCACGGCCGGCCCGCAGTTCGCGCAGATCGTGGCGGGCACGAGGCAGTGGCCCTCCAATGGCGTGGACCGCCTGCCCGCCGACCTGTGGCACGCCGCCGTGAACTCGCGCGGGGCCATGTTCCTCGCCACCGACCAGGCCTCGCTGGACACGGCCTTCACGGAAGTGCTCGGCGAGATTGCCGCACAGACCGTCGCCTCGGGCGGGGCCGCGAGCTCCTACTCGGTTCAGGGCACGGGGTTCCGCGTCGTGCGTGCGGGCTTTCAGAGCTCGCCCAACCTGCGCGGCACCCTGGCAGGCTTCGGGCTGAACAGCTCCGGCCTGCTGTCCTCGACGCCCTTGTGGGAAGCCAACGCCAAGCTGGCGGGTGTGGCGCACGGCAGCCGTGTGGTGATGACTGCCTCGGGCCCGACCGCCGGGGCGGCCTTTCGCTGGAACAGCTTGAGCAGCTGGCAGAAGGCCGAGCTCAATACACCGCCGGGCGGCACGGCGGACACCCAGGGCGGCGCGCGCGTCGACTACCTGCGCGGCGACACCTCCGCCGAAGCGTCCGACTCGAACCCCACGGCGGCCTTCCGCTGGCGCCAGGGCGGGCTGCTGGGCACGATCGCCAACTCGGAGCCCAAGGTGGTCGCGGCGCCGCGAGCGGGGTACACGTTCAGCGCTTATCCAGACTTTCGCACCGCCAACCTGAGCCGCACGCCGGTGGCCTACGTGGGTGCCAACGACGGGATGCTGCACGGCTTCAACACGAACGACGGCACGCCGGTGCTGAGCTACGTGCCACGAGGCGTCTATCCCTTCCTGACGGCCTATGCGGACAAGGCACACATCCACCGCATGTTCGTCGACGGCCCGATCATCACGGCGGACTGGCACAACGGCACGCAGTGGCGCACGTTGCTCGTGGGCGGCCTGGGCGCGGGGGGCAGGGGCTTCTTCGCGCTGGACGTCACGAACCCGGCCGACTTCGCCGAAGCCAAGGCGAACACCATCGTGCGCTTCGACTACACCGCCCCACCCGCCGGCCACGCGTCCATGACCGCCTTCACCGCCGAGTCCGGCTCCAGCGGGATGATGGGGGAGATCGCCACCGACCTGGGCCACATCACCGCCGACCCCTCGCGCGACGCCTACCTGGGGCGCAACCTGCAGGTCACGCGCATGCGCAACGGCAAGTGGGCACTGCTGCTGGGCAATGGCGTCAACAGCGTCAACGAGCGCGCCGTGCTGTACGTCGTCTACCTGGACGGCTCGGGCTTCAAGAAGCTCGTCGCCCAATCTGGCACCGGCACGGGCAACGGGCTGTCCACCCCGCTGCCGGTGGACCTCGACAACGACGGGCTGGTGGACTTCGCCTACGCAGGCGACCTGCTCGGGCAGCTGTGGAAGTTCGACCTGTCCTCCAGCGACGACGCGCAGTGGAAGGTGGCGCAGTTCGACAGCGTGAACACCCCGCTGATCGACACCGGGCGCCCCATCACCTCCGCGCCGGCGGTCGCGGTGCACCCCAAGGGCGGCCTTCTCGTGACCTTCGGCTCGGGCCGGCTGCTCACCGACGGCGACCGCAGCTCCTCCACCACCGAGTACCTGTACGGTGTGTGGGACAAGGAGCCTGCGGGCAAGGTGCAGCCGGCCACAAGCTCCAGCCTCGTCTCGCGCACGCTCGCGGCCGAGACCGCCACCATCACCGGCAGCAACATCGCCACCCGCGTGCTGTCGTCCACCTCCACGCCGGTGGACTACTCCACCAAGCGCGGCTGGCGCATCGCCCTCGGGCTGTCGCGCGAACGGGTGATCTACAACCCGATCGTGCAAGGCCGGATCGCCTACTACTCGACCTACATCCCGTCGGTGGCGCTCTCCGCCTGCTCGGTGGCCGAAAGCGGCGGATCGCTGCTGACGTTCGACGTCATCGACGGGGCGCAGCCGGCCACCACGGTCGTGGACATCAATGGCGACGGGCTCTTCACCTCGGCCGACAAGATCGCAGGCAAGGACGTGATGGGCCGCGGCGTGGGCGTGGGCCGGCTGCTCGGACTGCTCGAGGCGCCCCCGGGGTCGGGCCAGGCGGCTTCCTGCTCCGGCGACCTGATCATGGGTGCCACGGGCATGATCTGCGCCAAGAAGCCCCCGGGCCCAGGCCGCCGCGCCTGGCGCGACATGAGACCCTGATGCCCACAGCCATGACCCCTTGCCCCTCGGCCGCCCGGCCAACCCGCGGCCTCACGCTCATCGAGTTGCTGATCGCGCTGGCGGTGGCCGGCATCCTGGCCGCCGTGGCCTTTCCGAGCTACCAGGGCTACATGCGCAGCGCCTACCGCGCCGAAGCCCGAACGGCCCTGATGGAGGCCGCGCAGTGGATGGAGCGTCACTTCTCGATGACGCAGAGCTACGCCGTCTCGTCCCAGGGTGGCGCGATCAACGACGCTGCGCTGACGGCGGCCAACCTCGCGGTGACACCACGCAGCGGCACGCCGCGCTACAACCTCTCGTTTGCCGCCGGGCCGACCGCGAGCACCTACACGCTGCAAGCCGTTCCCACCGGCGCGCAGGCCTCGGATACCGTCTGCGGCACTCTGACCCTGACGAACCTGCAGGTGCGGGGCATCAGCGGCACGGGCCAGGTGAGCGATTGCTGGAGCCGCTGAGGCCGCCAGCCGGTCTGCGGATGCGGGCCCGGCGGGCCTTCGGCCGGCTCGGTGCAGCGCCGACGGGCACGCCATAATCGCTGGATGTCCATCCAGACGGACGACTTCGCTGCAGGGCTTCCTCCTTCGCGCCGCGCGCTGAGCCCGGCTGCCGCCACGCCGGCGGAGGAGGTGGTGGAGCGCGCACTGCGCCCGCGTGTGCTCGACGACTACGTCGGCCAGGCCCGCGCCCGTGAGCAGCTGGAGATCTTCATCGGTGCGGCGCGCCAGCGCGCGGAGGCACTCGACCACGTGCTGCTCTTCGGCCCGCCGGGGCTCGGCAAGACCACCCTCAGCCACATCATCGCCGCCGAGCTCGGCGTGAACCTGCGCCAGACCTCGGGGCCGGTGCTCGAAAAGCCGAAGGACCTCGCGGCGATCCTGACGAACCTCGAGCGCAACGACGTGCTCTTCATCGACGAGATCCACCGCCTGTCGCCTGTGGTCGAGGAGATCCTCTACCCGGCGCTGGAGGACTACCGCATCGACATCATGATTGGCGAGGGACCGGCAGCGCGATCGATCCAGCTCGAGCTGCAGCCCTTCACGCTCGTGGGCGCCACCACGCGCGCGGGCATGCTCACCAATCCGCTGCGCGATCGCTTCGGCATCGTGGCGCGGCTGGAGTTCTACACGCCCGAGGAGCTGGCCCTCATCGTCGCGCGCTCGGCCGGGCTGCTCGGGGTACAGATGGATACGGGTGGCGCCGCGGAGATCGCGCGCCGCTCGCGCGGCACGCCGCGCATCGCCAACCGCCTGCTGCGCCGCGTGCGTGACTACGCGCAGGTCAAGGGCAACGGTGTCGTGGACGCGGCCATCGCCGACCGGGCATTGGCGATGCTGGACGTGGACCCGCAGGGCTTCGACGTGATGGACAGGAAGCTTCTGGAGGCCGTGATCCACCGCTTCGATGGCGGGCCGGTGGGGCTGGACAACGTGGCGGCGGCGATCGGCGAGGAGCCCGGCACGATCGAGGACGTGATCGAGCCCTACCTGATCCAGCAGGGCTACCTGCAGCGCACGCCTCGCGGGCGCGTGGCCACGCTCGCGGCATGGCGCCACCTGGGGCTGCAAGCACCTGCGCGAGACGGCGGGCTCTTCAACGACCCCTGAACCGGGTGCGCGCGCCGCGGGAGGCTCGCGGTCAGCCGGCGAGGCGCGGGTTGAGCGTGTAGGTGCCCGAGAACGTCGCCGAGCCGAGCATCAGGCCGGCCAGTGCCGCCCGCACATCGGCTCCCGTGAACGCGCCTTCCACCGGCAGGCGCGGCACCGACAGCGCATACAGCGTGAACACGTAGTGGTGCACGAGCGTGTCGTTGAACGGCGGGAAGGGCCCGTCGTAGCCGAAGTACGATCCCGCCATCTGCGCATCGGCGGCGAACCACGCGGTGTAGTCGTTCAGGCCATGGCGCGCCCCGCGCAACGTCTGCGGCCCGGCCTTGCCACGTGGCGTGAAGCCGCGGCTGTACTCGCCTTCGGCGATCTCGCTGGGCACGGGGGGCAGGTCCACCATCACCCAGTGGAAGAAGTCCACGCGCGGCAGCTCGGCCGGGATCTCGCGGTCGCTGCGGTTGACGTCGTCGGGCTTGCTAGGCACGTCGAAGTCGTGGCAGATCAGCACCAGCGAGCGGCTGCCTGCCGGCAGGTCCGCCCACGCGAGGTGCGGGTTCACGTTGTCGGAAAACTCCACGCCACCACCGGGCGCCAGGCGCCCGGCTGCGTAGCGCGAAGGGATGCGGTCGCCGTTGACCCAGCTCGTGCTCGTCAGCTTCATCGTCGTCTCCGTCTTCTCGTCCAGGCTGCGCCCTGGTTCACTGCCCAGGCTCTCGCGTCGTCGTCAAACGCCCCACACCACCGGCTCATCGGCCGCATGGGCGCGCCGCAGCATCTCCACCATCGGCCACAGGCGTCGGCGCAGCGAGACGCCTTCGGCGGAGGCGGCCCCTTGCGCGCCTTCGCCAGCCCCCTCCACGCCAGCCGGCTCGAGCCCGGGACGGCCACACGCGGCACGCTGCGCGTCGTCGGCCTCGATGGCCATGCGCAGCGCCTCCAGCGCGGCGGGCATCGCAGCAGGCTCGATGATGCCGCGGCCTGCCGGCTCGCGGCCGATCGCCCGCAACAGGGCGTCCCCATGGGGACCGAGCATCAGCACATCACCGGCGGCGCGGGTCTTGAAGCGGTAGAGCATCATGGCGTCCAGGCAAAGCCTCACGCCCATTGTGCCGCGACGCAGCGAGCGCCGCGTTGATCGCGCGACGCGTCAGCGTGAACGCGTCACCCCCGGGCGAGCGCGGTCCCTCAGCCGCCTTCGCTGCGCTCGGGCGGCGCCAGGCGGTAGGAGGCGGGCGTGCGGGAGAACTTGATCGGCGACGCCACGCCCCGGTAGTGCTCGCCGATGCCCACCACCATGCCGCGGTGCTGCGTGTGCGGATCGGCCAGCGCCGCCGCCACGTTCTGGATCGGTGCGCACGGCACGCCGGCGCGCACGAGCTGCTCCGCCAACGGCCCGCACTCGAAGCGCGCGAGATGCTGCTCGAGCAGGGCCTTGAGCTCGACGCGGTTCACCGAGCGCTGGCCGTTGTTGACGAAGCGCGGGTCGCCAGGCAGCGACTCGGCGCCGATGAAGCGGCACAGCGTGGCGAACTGGCGGTCGTTGCCCACGGCCAGGAAGATCGGCTCGGTGCCGGTGCGGAAGGTGTCGTAGGGGCAGATGTTGGGGTGCGCGTTGCCGGTGCGCCCGGGAATGCGGCCGTCCAGCAGGTGGTTGGCGGCATGCGGGTGCAGCAGCGACAGGCCCGCGTCGTACAGCGCCACCTCCAGGAACTGGCCGCGGCCGCTGCGGCTGCGTTCCTGCAGCGCCAGGGCGATGCCCAGCGCCGCATTCAGGCCGGTGACCATGTCCACCACCGGCAACCCCACGCGCAGCGGCTCGCCGCCACGCGCATCGGGCTCGCCGTTGACGCTCATGATCCCCGACAGCGCCTGGATCGCGGCGTCGTAGCCGGGCAAGCCGCCCATCGGGCCGTCGGTGCCGAAGCCGGTGATGCGGCAGTAGACGAGCCGCGGAAAGCGCGGGGCGAGCACCTCCCAGCCGAGGCCCCACTTCTCGAGCGTGCCGGCCTTGAAGTTCTCCACCAGCACGTCGGCGTCCTCGAGCAGCGCGAGCAGCGCCTCGCGCGCCGCGGGCTGCGTGAGGTCCATCGTGCAACCGCGCTTGTTGCGGTTCAGGCCAAGGAAGTACGAGGCCGTGCCCTGCGCGTCGAAGGGCGGGCCCCAGCCGCGCGTCTCGTCGCCGCCGGGCGGCTCGACCTTGAGGACGTCGGCGCCATGGTCGGCCAGGATCTGCGTGCAATAGGGGCCGGCGAGCACGCGCGAGAGGTCGACGACCTTCAGGCCGTGCAGCGAGCCCGGGGCAGCCGCGGGCAAGCCCGGGGAGGCAGGTGAGTTCATGGCAGGAGGGTGTGGGAAGGTGAGGCCTGGCCCGCCTTGCGATGGGCCTGGAGGTGGTCCAGCAGCGCGTCCACGCAACGCGCATTCTGGTCGGTGGTGAGCCAGTGGCTGGCGTCCGGGTATTCGACGAGCGTCGAACCCGGGATGCGCGAGGCGAGCAGGCGACCGTTGGCGGGCGGGATCAGCGCGTCCTGCAGGCCGTGCAGGATCAGCGTCGGGCAGCGCAGGCGCGGCAGGTCGAGATAGGCCGACCAACCAATGAGGGCGTACAGCTGCGCCTGCAGCCCGCGCTTGGTGGGCGCATTGGCCGCGCGCACGACGACGTCCTCGTCAAAGAGCTCGTCGGGCGTCTCGCGTGCGTAGGTGTACGCGCGCATCTCGGACATGCTCTGCGCCACCGGCGTGTCGCCCTTGGCGAAGAGCAGGTCGCGCACATGGGAGCTGGCCTGCGCCGCCCACACGCCGCCCGGGTGCGTGCCCAGCAGCGCGAGCGAGCG
Organism: Pseudomonadota bacterium; assembly: GCA_039798945.1. Lineage (GTDB taxonomy): Bacteria > Pseudomonadota > Gammaproteobacteria > Burkholderiales > Burkholderiaceae_C > Rubrivivax. The sequence continues at coordinate 5,992 of JBDKFA010000016.1, read as the reverse complement.
GACGCGGCGGGGGAAGTCGATGGCGAACTGCTGCGAGATCATGCCGCCCATCGAGAAGCCGACGATGTGCGCGCTCGCCTCGCCCGCCGCGTCAAGCACCGCGGCGATGTCGGCGGCCATTGCCGAGACGCGGTGCACCACGTAGTGGCGCACCGTGGTCTGGCCCACGCCGCGGTTGTCGAGCAGGATCACCCGGTGCCGGCGCGCGAGCTTGGGCGCGACGCGGAACCACGCCGCCGAGCTGCAGCCCAGCCCCATCACGAGGACGACGGGCTCGCCCTCCCCGATGGCATTCCAGAAGATCCGGGCATCACCCCGCTCGACGAAGGGCATCTCGCCGCGTCAGTTCATCTGCGTGACGAACTTGGTGTTGAGGTAGCCGTCGAAGGTCTCGGCCCCGCCCTCGCTGCCGATGCCGCTGTCCTTGATGCCGCCGAATGGCGTCTCGGCCAGCGCCATGCCCAGGTGGTTGATGGCCACCATCCCGGCCTCCAGGCCGGTGGAGATCTGGTGCGCACGCTTGGTGGAGGTGGTGAAGGCGTACGCGGCGAGACCGAAGGGCAGGCTGTTGGCACGCTGGAGCACCTCCTCCACCGTCTTGAAGCGCAGCATGCCGGCCACCGGGCCGAAAGGCTCCTCGGTCATCAGGCGCGAGTCCTCCGGCAGGTCGGCAATGACGGTCGGGGCGAAGAAGTTGCCCACGCCCGGCATCGGCGCGCCACCCGCCAGCACCGAGGCGCCACGTTCGCGCGCGTCGTCCACGAAGCCGGCCACCGCACCGACGCGGCGCTGCATGGCCAGCGGGCCCATCTTCGTGTCGGGGGCGAGGCCGTCGCCGACCTTGAGCGCCTGCGTCTTGCCGACGAACTCGGCGACGAAGCGCTCGTACACGCCTTCTTGCACGTAGAAGCGGGTCGGCGAGATGCACACCTGCCCGGCGTTGCGGAACTTGTAGGGCACCAGCAGCTTCACGGCCGCGTCGATGTCCGCGTCGTCGCAGACGATCACCGGTGCATGGCCGCCGAGCTCCATGGTGCTGCGCTTCATCAGCGCCGCCGCCTTGGCCGCGAGCAGCTTGCCCACCTGCACCGAGCCGGTGAAGGTGATCTTGCGCACGATGGGGCTGCCGATGAGGTGGTCGCTCACCTCGGAGGGCACGCCCCAGACGACGTTGAGCACGCCCTTGGGCAGGCCCGCGTCGTGGAAGAGCTGCGCGAGCGCGACGACGGCGCTCGGGGTGTCCTCCGGGCCCTTCAGGATGATGGAGCAGCCGGCACCGACGGCCGCGGAGATCTTGCGGATGGCCTGGTTGAAGGGGAAGTTCCAGGGCGAGAAGGCCGCTACGACGCCCACCGGCTCGCGCAGCACGGTCTGGCGCACGCCGTCCACACGTGCGGGGATCACGCGGCCGTAGATGCGGCGGCACTCTTCGGCGTGCCACTCGGCGTGCTCGGCGCAGAAGACGACCTCGCCCGTGCTCTCAGCCAGCGGCTTGCCCTGGTCCAGGGTCATCGCGCGGCCGATATCGGCAGCACGCTCCCGCGCCAGTTCCGCCACCTTGCGCAGCACCTTGCTGCGCTCCAGCGGCGAGCTCTTCTTCCAGCCCTCGAAGGCGCGTGCGGCGGCGGACAGTGCGCGGTCCAGGTCTTCGCGCGTGGCGTGCGGCAGCTTGCCGATCACCTCGTGCGTAGCCGGGTTCACGATGTCCTGTTCGCGGCGGCCGCCGCCTTGGATGAACTCACCGTCGATGTACAGGCTCAGGGTCGGGTACATGGGCTCTCGTTTCCTTCAGGAGGTATCTGGGTGGTCAAGGAACCAGGATCGTACGACCGATCACGCGGCCTTCATGCAGCGCCTGCAACGCCTCGTTGGCTTCGGCCAGCGGCCGGGTGGTCACCGGAATGGGTGCGATACCCTTCTCGCGTGCCAACGCGACGAGCTCGCGCAGCTCGGCGAGCGTGCCGACGTAGGAGCCCTGGATCGTCAGCGGGCGCAGCGGGATCACCGGCAGCGGCAGCGTGATATCCCCGCCCATCAGGCCGCACACGACGATGTGGCCACCGCGCGCGCAGCTGGCCACCGCGGTGGAGACGGTGGGGGTGGCCCCCACCAGGTCGAGCACGGCTCGGGCGCCGCCTCCGGTGACGGCCTGGATCTGCTGCACGACATCCGCAGCCCTGCCGTCGATCGCCTGCAAGGCCCCGGCGGCGAGCGCCGCCTCGCGCTTGGCGGGGTCGATGTCGACCACGACGGCACCCTGGCCGCCCAGCGCCTTGAGCACCTCGATGGCCATGAGCCCGAGGCCGCCCGCGCCGATCACGACCACCGGGCCCTCGTGGATGCGCGAGCCGAACTTGCGCAGCGCGCTGTAGGTCGTGAGCCCCGCGCAGGCCAGCGGCGTGGCCGCGGCCGGGTCCAGGCCGTCGATGTCCACCAGGTAGCGCGGGTGCGGCACCACCGTGTACTCGGCAAAGCCGCCAGGCTGCATGATGCCCATCACCTGCGGCTTGATGCAGATGTTCTCCTCGCCGCGCTTGCAGGCGGCGCATTCGCCGCAGCCGATCCACGGGTGCACGAGCATCGTCTTGCCCACGGGCACGGTGCCTGCGGCCTCGCCGGCGGCCACCACCTCGCCCACGATCTCGTGGCTCAGCGTGAGCGGGGGCTTGATGCCACGCTCGGCCAGCGTGAGCTTCTTGCCCCCGCCGATGTCGTAGTGGCCTTCCCACAGGTGCAGGTCGGTGTGGCACAGGCCCGCCGAGCGGACCTTCACCAGCACCTGGGTGCCTTGCGGGGTGGGAACGGGCTTGTCCACCAGTTCCAGGGGCTGGCCGTGGTGGATGACGCAATAGCAGCGCATGCGGGGGACCTCAGGGTTCAGGGAAGCAGAAAGAAACAGCAGGGGAAAGGCGGTGGTGCTCTCAGGCCGAACGCGGCGCGAGCCACGCGTCCAGCGCCGGCCACATGCGCAGCTCGGCGCCGCGGCCGGCCACCAGCCCGACATGGCCGCCCTTGACGACGGTCTCGGTCTTGTCGGCGCTGCCGGCGAGGCGCACAAGGTCGCGCGAGGAGGCGTAGGGAGTGATGTGGTCGTCCTGCGCGAGCAGGTGCAAGAGCGGCACGCGGATCGCGCCCAGACTCACGCGCTGGCCGCCGAGCTCCCAGGTGCCTTTGACGAGCCGGTTCTCGCGCAGGAAGGCGTTGACCATCTGGCGGAAGACGCCGCCGGGAAAGGGGATGTTGTCACTCTCCCACTTGCCCATGCGCAGGAAGCTGCGCACGAAGTCGTCCTTGTCGATCTGGTTGAGCAGGTTCATCGCGCCGGCCACCTTGCCGAAGGGGCGCAGCGCGCGCAGCGCGTTTTGCACCCAGTCGGCGGGCACGTTGCCGTACTGCGCGATCAGGCTCTCCTCGTCGAAGTGCTCGCCCATCCAGGCCTTGAGCGACGCGAGGCCGTCGCCGTTGACGGGCGCGGCCATGCACACGAGGTTGCGCACCGGGGCGCGCGGGTGTGTGGCGGTGTAGAGCACCGAGAGCAGCCCGCCCACGCAATAGCCGAGCAGCGTGAGCTCGCGCTCGCCGCTGTCTTCGAGCACGCGCTCGATGCAGCGCGGCAGCCGGTCGTACACGTAGTCTTCGAGCTGCAGGTGCTGGTGCTCGCGACGCGGGCGGCCCCACTCGATCAGGTAGACGTCGTAGCCGTGTCGCAGCAGGTACTCGACCATGCTCTGGCCGGGCACGAGGTCAAGGATGTAGGGCTGGTTGACGAGCGAGGTGACGATGAGCACCGGCGTGCGGTAGACGCTCGTGGCCAGTGGCCGGTAGTGGTGCAGCTTCAGCGTGCCGTGGGCGTGGATCGTGTCCTTCGGCGTCACGCCCAGCGGCCCGGCCATGGCGTCGAAGTCTTCCACCGGCAGGCCCATGCGGGCGAGCGTGCGCTGCATGGGGTTGGGCAGGCGCGGCGTGCCTGCGGCCTGCGGAGCGTGGCTCATCTCAGGCCTTTCGCGGCGCGGCGGCCGCGGGCTTGCGAGTGCGCGCGGGGCGCGGGGCGGCTGCCTGGGCCACCGCGGGCGTGGCCGACTCGAGCGCGGTGCGCAGCCGGGCAAGCTCGGCCGCGACGAGCGCGAGGCCATCTTCCAAGCGCCCGAGTCGTTCGTCCAGGGCCTCCAGGTCGCTGCGCGAGGGCAGGTTGGAGGCGGCCAGCGAGGCCTGCGCCATCTCGCCGAAGAGGCGGTGCGCCATGCGCAGCTCGTCGAGCTGGCGGTTCAGCGCGCCGCCCGAACGCGGGTCCTTCAGCAGTTGCGAGACGGCCTCGCTCCACTGCGACTCGGAACGCGCGACCCAGTCGCGCCACATCGCCACGGGGCTCAGCGTGTTCCAGTCGAGGGTGTCGGCCGCGGCCTTCTTTGCGGCTTCGGGGCCGGCGTTCTGGGTCGTGCTCATCGGGGGCTCATCGGGTGTGGGGCCAGGCCCCGGGCCATAGCCGGGGCGTGATGGAACGTGAGGCTCACGGCTTGAGGATCGTGCGGCCGCGGATGCGACCAGCCCGCAGGTCTTCCAGCGCCTGGGTGGCCTGGGCCAGCGGCGTGGTGGCGAGCGGCAGGTCGGGCAGCACGCCGCTGCGCGCAATGGCCAGCAGCTCCTGCATCTCCTGCAGGCTGCCCACGTAGGAGCCCGTGACGCTCACGGCCTTCATCGAGACCATCGCTGGCACGATCGGCGTGGAGCCGCCGAACAGGCCGACGCACACAAGCTTGCCCGCCTTGCGCAGCACACCGAACCCGAACTTGAAGGTGGCGGCGGCGCCCACGAAATCGATGGCCGCAGCAACCCCGCCGCCCGTGGCCTTGAGGAGCGCCTTCTGCGCACCCTCCTCGGTCGGGTCGATCAGCTGGCCGGCACCGGCCTCGCGCGCGATGTCCCACTTGCTGTGGTCGAGCTCGACCACGATCGGTGCCACATCGAACATCTGGCGCGCCAGGCGGATGCCCGACAGGCCGACGCCGCCCGCACCGATGATCAGCAGCGGGTCGCGCGGGCCGATCGGACCCACCTTCTTCAGCGCGCTGTAGGCGGTCAGGCCCGAGCACGCGTAGGTGCAAGCCTGCTCCTCGGGCAGCGTGCCGTAGTCGAGCAGGTAACGCGGGTGGGGCACGACGACGTGGTCGGCAAAGCCACCGTCGCGCTGGATGCCGAGCGCACGCGGGGTGTTGCACAGGTGTTCGTCGCCGGCCTGGCACAGCGAGCAGGTGCCGCAGCCGATCCACGGGAAGACGACCCGCTTGTCGCCGACCTTCACGCCAGTGGCCTCGGGGCCGACGGCCACGACGGTGCCAGCGATCTCGTGGCCCAGTGTGCGTGGAAGGTTCAACGCGCGCGTCATGTCGAGCTTGGCGTCGCCGCCGAGGTCGAAGTAGCCGTCGTGCAGGTGCACGTCGCTGTGGCACACGCCGCAGCTGCCCACGCGCACGACGACTTCACTGCCCTGGGGCTGCGGGGTGTCGCGGATGACCTGCGACAAGGGGCGGCCGAAGGTCTCGACCTGGTAGCTCAGCATGGGTGTCTCCTGAATGGTTTGGAATGCAATGCGGCAGGCAGTGGAATCGGGGAAGGAGGCGCCGGTTCAGACGCCGAGGAAGGTCGCAAGCCGCGGGTCGTCGCGCAACGCTGCGGAGGCGCCGCTCATCACGACCTGCCCCTTTTGCAGCACGACCGCCCGGTCGGAGTGGGCGAGCACCTTGCGGTAGTCGCGGTCGACGATGAGAGTGGCGATGCCGTCGGCGCGGATCTGCGCGATCACACGCCAGATCTCCGCCACGATCAGCGGCGCCAGACCTTCGGTGGCTTCGTCAAAGATCAGCAGCTTGGGGTTGGTGACCAGGGCGCGGCCGATGGCCAGCATTTGCTGCTCGCCGCCGGAGAGCTGGTTGCCCATATTGGCCTTGCGCTCGGCCAGGCGAGGGAATAGCTCGTAGACCGCCTCGGGTGTCCA
>JBDKFA010000015.1:0-3281 GCA_039798945.1 Pseudomonadota bacterium | reverse complement strand
GCTCGAAGAGCATCTCGATGGCGGCGTTCACTTCGCCGCGGGGCACCTCGCCGCCATGCTCGGCCGGGGCCCAGACCATGGGCTTGCCGTCAAGGAAGCGGGGGGTGAAGCCGTAGGGCTTGCCGTCGGGGGCGTTGACCCAGCGGCAGCGGATCACGGTCCAGTCGTCGTATTGAGATCCGTCGAAGCCGACCGTGATCTTGGCCCGCTCGGGGACCTCGCCTGTTGCGGTGAGGGCTTCCCAGGCCGCGATCTGCGGTTGGGTCCACCAGGCGTCGGAGCCGGCCACGATGCGGTTGCCGAAGAACCGCTCGGCCTGCGCCGGGTCCTTCTCCAGCAGCTCGGCGGCCTCGGCCTCGATGGCGTCGAGGTCGACCCAGCCGCCGGCCTTGGTCTTGACCGAGTCGCCGTAGACCAGGCGGTGGATCTTGCGGCGCTCACGCTTGTCGGTGTAGCTCAGCGACAGCGGCGCGCTCGCGTGGTCGCGGTGCACGTCCTCGGCCCGTGACTCTGCGGTGCGTTGGGCGACCGAGTCCTCGGAGGGGTCCCAGGCGTTGGTGAACTCCACCGCACGCCCACCCATACCGGCCAGGCCGCGGCGTTGGATCTCGGCGACCTTGACCATGCCCGACGAGGGCAGCCAGATGCCGGTCTCGTCCTGCGGTACGAACGTCACGCGCTGACCCAGTCGGGACTTCGCGCTGGAGGTGACCACGTCGATGCGCCCGCCCCCCGGCAGGCGGATGAACTCCTCGCCGGTCTTTGGGATGACCTCGGCCAGCGGCCCGTACTCGATCATCGGGCGCAGGGCGTCGTAGATGTTGTCCGTCTGCTCCTCGGACGTGGCCGTCACCTGGATCAGCGGAGTCGGCCAGGACCGGCCCATGGCCTCGCCCGGCTCGTACTCGTACAGCCAGCCGCAGCCGCAGCCTTGGTCGCGGCAGTCCCACACCTCGCCGCCGACTGCCCACCCGGCAAACAACGCCGGGCCTACGGCCTCCAGGCAGATCATGGCCGCCGCGAGCGGGGACTTGCCCCACTTCTGCGAGCGCACCAGCTGCGAGCGCCGGAACACGAACGCCGGCGCCAACTGCCCGACCTCAGCGTCCGGGCGCACGTCGTAGTGGTTGGCCAAGAACGTGCCCTGCTCGCCGGTGAGCGTGAACGCTCGGCCCCGCTCGAAGCCGTCCGGGATGACACAGTGCGCCTCGACCCAGGCCAGGGCAACGTAGAGCGGCTGCTCAGGGGGACGCGACATGCACAGCAGCCAAACGAGCGCGCATCGAAGAAGCCGAAGCGGTCTTCGATGTCGCGGTGGAGTCCGCCCGGCGTGGGGCGACCTCGTCGGTCGCCACCTTCCAGCGCAATGACGCCATGCCCGGAGCCGTCAGGCCCAGCGCGTCAGCGAGCTGCCGGTGCAACGTCCGCAGCGAGGAGGAGGCCTCCGGCATGGTGGCCTCGCACCAGTTCCGCACGTACAGGGCGACCTGGTCGTGCAGGCGCAGCTGCTCCCACATCACGGCCTGCGGCATCCGCCACAACTTCGCCCACTGGCCTTTCTCGGCGGGGGTCTGCTTGGCGAGCGGCCACTTGGGGGTGGGGCCTTTGCGGCCCTCGGCGGGCAGCACCACCCAGGCGGTGTCGGTGGGGCGATCCCGGCGGAGGGCGTTGGGATCTGGGGGGGGACCGGAGCGTGTGCGAGCGCCGCCCTTCGGCATGGTGTGCCTCCCGTTTCGGGTTCGAGCCTGACCCCTTTCGGGCCAGGCCCCAGTGGCTTCTGAACCTGGCGGACCTTTTTTTCCCCTCACCCGCGGTCCTTTATCCACAGGCTTTTGGGGGTTATCCCCACCCATATGTCCGATTTGGACCCGCACGCTCCTTCTTGGGCGAAATCGCCCATACGGCGCCCGTCAGCGCCGGAACACGGCGAGGCGGGCCGGCCGTGCGCCGGTCAGGGCTGGGTGTGCCAGCCGCCGGGCTGCTCGACGGCAGTGGTCCGGGAGTGGCAGGAATGGCACAGCCCCTGGAGGTTGGCCGGGGAGTGACCGTCGGGTCCGTTGGGTCCGAGGCCATCGAGGTGGTGCACGTCGGTGGCCCAGGCAAAGCAGTCGACCCCCTGGCACAGGGGGTGCTCGGTGAGGTAGGCGGCGCGGGTCTTGCGCCAGCGGTGGTCGTATCCGCGGGACGCGGCGCTGCCGCGTTGGTCGCGGTGTTGGGCGCAGCGTCCGGAGGTGGGGGTGAGTTGTCCGCAGCCGGGAAGTGAGCACACGCGCATCGGCACCTGCACATGGATGGAGGGGAGATGTTCTAGACAGACATCTCGCGCGACGCGAGAAGCGTACCAGTGGGAGTGGAAAGCATGTCAATCATCCAGCGAGGCGTGTGGCTTGTGCGCGGACATCCATGAGTCGCACGTACATGCGTCGGCGTTGCACGGTCTTCTTCTGCACCCAGTTCCGGACGGTGCGCTCGGTGACTCCGGCCAGGCGCGCGGCGGACTCGATGTCGACCCACACGTCGGCTTCGGTGCCGGCGACGCGCAGCAGGTTCAAGATGCTGCGGGTGTTGCCGCAGGAGCGGCAGGTGACGGTGTCTTGGCTGGTGTCGACGCGCAGGATGCGGGCGCATTCGCCGGTGGTGGTGAGGGTGGGGCAGGGCACTTTCCAGGCGGGGTTGTGCCGGTTCTCTTCCCAGCGGGTGAGGGCGGCGCGGCACAGCTTGAGGTGGTGGGCGTACTGGGGCAGGTCGAAGTTGGGGGCGGTGATGGCCCAGTCGAGGGCGCCGTGGTGGAAGGCGATGGTGTGGTTGAGGTTGATCCAGGTGGTGGCCCAGGTGTCGGTGCGGGCGCCGGCGGCGTCCATGGCGGCTTCGCTGGCGATGCCGTAGGGGATGAGGCCGCGGTCCTGGCGGATGACGCGCTCCCACATTTCGAGAATCTCCAGGATGGTGAGCTGGAGTTCGGGGTCGTCGGGGTCGATTTCGATTTCGGTGAGGCCGGGGTCGAGGGCGTTGACGGTGAGGGGTGGGCGGGAGGCGGGTGCGGGCCGGGTGGTGCCTTTGCTGCTGCTGCCGGTGATGTGGTCGTGGGCTAGGCCGATGAGTTTTTGGATGTCGTTGAGGTGGTGGCGTAGTTGTTGCTGGCAGGTGGGGCAGGCGTGGGTGTTGTCGGGGGTGGGGTGTTGGCAGATGGCGCAGTGGGTGCCCCAGTTGTAGCCGCAGCCGCCTGGGACGCGGCAGGGGATGGGGTTGGCGGTGTCGCGTTGGCAGTGGCTGGTGCAGCT
>JBDKFA010000014.1:0-16701 GCA_039798945.1 Pseudomonadota bacterium | reverse complement strand
GTCGATCGAGGGGCTGCCGCGTGCGGTGGTGACGCAGATCCTCGACACCGCCGGCAGCTTTCTCAGCGTCAACGAGCGCGACGTGAAGAAGGTCCCGCTGTTGCGCGGCAAGAGCGTGTTCAACCTGTTCTTCGAGAACAGCACCCGCACCCGCACCACCTTCGAGATCGCGGCCAAGCGGCTGTCGGCGGACGTGCTGAACCTGGACATCGCGCGCTCGTCCACGGCCAAGGGCGAGAGCCTGCTCGACACCATCGCCAACCTGTCGGCGATGCACGCCGACATGTTCGTCGTGCGCCATGCCGAGAGCGGCGCGCCTTACCTCATCGCCCAGCACTGCGCGCCGCACGTGCACGTGGTGAATGCCGGCGACGGCCGGCACGCGCACCCCACGCAGGGGCTGCTCGACATGTACACGATCCGCCACTACAAGCGCGACTTCACGAACCTGACGGTGGCCATCGTCGGCGACATCGTGCACTCGCGCGTGGCGCGCTCGGACATCCATGCCCTGACCACCCTCGGCGTGCCGGAGATCCGCGCCGTCGGCCCGAAGACGCTCGTACCGGGCGATCTGCGCGAGATGGGCGTGCGCGTGTGCCACGACATGACCGAGGGCATCCGCGGCGCGGACGTGATCATCACGCTGCGCCTGCAAAACGAACGCATGAGCGGCGCGATGCTGCCAAGCGCAGCCGAGTTCGCGATGAACTACGGCCTCACCCCGGAAAAGCTCGCACTCGCCAAGCCCGATGCGATCGTGATGCACCCCGGCCCGATCAACCGCGGTGTAGAGATCGACTCGCGCGTGGCCGATGGCGGCCAGAGCGTGATCCTGCCGCAGGTCACCTTCGGCATCGCCGTGCGCATGGCGGTGATGTCGATCATCGCGGGGAACGAGGCATGAGCGCACGGCTGCTGGTGCGCGGTGGCCGCGTCATCGACCCCGCCAGCGGGCGCGACGAGCGCGCCGATGTCGCCGTAGCCGGCGGGCGCATCCTCGCCATTGGCCGCGTGCCGGCCGACTTTGTGCCCGAGCAGGTGATCGAAGCGGCCGGCTGCGTCGTCGCACCGGGCCTCGTGGACCTCTCCGCGCGGCTGCGCGAGCCCGGCCACGAGCACGAGGGCATGCTCGAGAGCGAACTGCTCGCCGCTGCGGCCGGCGGCGTGACGAGCCTCGTGTGCCCCCCCGACACCGACCCTGCGCTGGACGAGCCGGGCCTGGTGGAGATGCTCAAGTTCCGCGCGCGCAAGCTCAGCCGCTGCCGGCTCTTCCCGCTGGGTGCGCTCACGCGCGGGCTCAAGGGCGAATCGCTCACCGAGATGAGCGAGCTCACGCAGGCCGGATGCGTCGGCTTCTCGCAAGCCGAGGTGGCCGTCACCGACACGCAGGTGCTGCTGCGCGCGATGCAGTACGCCGCCACCTTCGGCTACACCGTTTGGCTGCGACCGCAGGACCGCTGGCTCGGCAAGGGCGTGGCTGCCAGCGGCCCGGTGGCCACGCGGCTGGGCCTGGCTGGCGTGCCCGTCGCGGCGGAAACGGTGGCCCTGCACACGATCTTCGAACTCGTGCGCGTCACCGGGGCGCGCGTGCACCTGTGCCGGCTGTCCAGCGCGGCGGGCGTGGCCCTCGTGCGCGCGGCCAAGGCCGAGGGGCTGCCCGTGACGGCCGACGTCAGCATCAACTCGCTGCACCTGATCGACGCGGACATCGGCTACTTCAACCCGGCCATGCGCCTGACGCCCCCGTTGCGCCAGGCGCGCGACCGCGACGCCCTGTCGGTGGCGCTGGCCGACGGCACGCTCGATGCCCTGGTGAGCGACCACATGCCGGTGGGCCGAGACGAGAAGATGCTGCCCTTCGCCGAGGCCGTACCCGGCGCGACCGGGCTCGAACTGCTGCTCGGGCTGGCCTTGAAGTGGGGCGAGGCCAGCGGCGTGGGCCTGGCGCGCGCGCTGGCCACCGTCACCAGCGCACCGGTGCGCGTGCTGGGTGCGGCCATCGGCTCGCTGGCCGACAGCGCAGGACGCCTCCTGGAAGGCGGCGTGGCCGACCTGTGCGTGTTCGACCCCGCAGCCTCGTGGGCGGTCACGCCCGAGGCGCTGCACAGCCAGGGCAAGCACACGCCGTTCGCCTTCGAGCATGGCGGCGTGCACCTGGGCGCGCGCGTGCGCGCCACGGTCGTGGCGGGCACGGTGGCGTGGGAAGCGAGCCGGAACTGAGCGCCGGGCTGCCCGGCAGCCCACCGGCGCGTGCCGCGCACGAGACGGGTACCGTGCCCGCGGCCGCGAGCCCGGGGGTGCCGATGCCGGCTGCGGCTCAGCGGGTCGGCGTCTGGCGCACCTTGCGTGGCATGTGGCGTCTGGCGCGCGCCGTGGTGCACGGCGTGCATGGGCTGCTGGTGGTGCTGCTGCGTTTTCCGGGCCTGGACGCCGCGGGCCGGCATGCCCGCATTTCCTGGTGGAGCGCCAAGATGCTGCGCATGCTCGGCGCACGCCTGGAGGTGCAGGGCCATTTTCGCCCCGGGGCCAAGCTCATCGTGGCCAACCACATCTCGTGGCTGGACATCATGGCGATCCATGCCGTGTGCCCGCAGGCGCGCTTCGTCTCGAAGGCCGAGGTGCACCACTGGCCGCTCGTCGGGCGCCTGGTGAGCTCGGCGGGCACCCTCTACATCGAGCGCGAGCGGCGGCGCGATTCGCTGCGTGTGATGCACCACATGGCCGAGGCACTGGCCGCCGGGCATACGGTGGCGGTCTTCCCCGAGGGGACGACCGGCGACGGCCAGGCCCTTCTGCCCTTCCACGCCAACTTGCTGCAGTCGGCCATCGCCACGGCCACGCCGGTGCAACCGGTGGCGCTGCGCTTTTCCGACGACCGCTTCGAGGTCAGCCCCTCGGCGCTCTTCCTGGGAGAGACCACGCTCGCGCAAAGCCTGTGGCATCTGGCCTGTTCCCAGGGGCTCGTCGTCACGGTGCGGGTGTTGAGCGCTGAGGCCACGGCGCACGCCGATCGGCGCGCGCTTGCCCTGCACCTGCGCGAGCAGATCGCGCAGGCCCTGCCGGACCTCCAGTCCTACGACAGCGCAGGCGGCACGCGCCGCTTCGCCCCATGACCGCCCCCATGCTGCCCGTGCGCCGGGTGGGCATCGACACCTGGCGCGAGAACGTCGCCTTCCTGCACCGCGACTGCCCGGTCGTGCGAGCGGCGGGCTTCCAGGCCCTGTCCAAGGTGCTGATTCGTACCAACGGGCGCAGCGTCGTGGCCGTGCTCAACGTCGTCGACGATCCCTGCATCGTCGAGCCGCGCGAGCTCGGCCTGGGCGAGGAAGCCTTCGCGCGGCTCGGGTCGCAAGCCGGCCAGAGCGCCTCCATCGAGCACGCCGAGCCGCCAGCCTCCATCGGTGCGCTGCACCGCCGCATCGCCGGCGAGGTGCTCTCGCGCGAGGAGCTGCACGCGATCGTGCAGGACATCGCGGCGGCACGCTATTCGAAGATCGAACTGGCTGCCTTCGTCGTGGCCACGAACCAGTACGAGCTCGACCGCGAAGAGGTCTGGCACCTGACCGAGGCCATGATCGCCGCCGGCCAGCGCATCGACTGGCACGAAGATGTCGGTACTGGCCCGGTGGTGGACAAGCACTGCATCGGCGGCATTCCGGGCAACCGCACCTCGATGATCGTGGTGCCCATCGTCGCCGCGCACGGCATGCTTTGCCCGAAGACCTCCTCGCGTGCGATCACCTCGCCCGCCGGTACCGCCGACACGATGGCGGTGCTGGCCGAAGTGGAGCTGCCGCTGGCGCGCCTGAAGCAGATCGTGCGCGACATGCACGGCTGCCTTGCCTGGGGGGGGACGGCCAACCTGTCACCGGCCGACGACATCCTGATCTCGGTGGAGCGGCCGCTGGGCATCGACTCGCCCGGCCAGATGGTGGCTTCGATCCTGTCCAAGAAGATCGCCGCCGGCTCCACGCACCTGGTGCTGGACATCCCGGTGGGCCCGACAGCCAAGGTGCGCAGCCTGCCGGCTGCGCAGCGGCTCAAGCGGCTCTTCGAGTTCGTGGCGGCGCGGCTCGGGCTGCAACTGGACGCGGTCATCACGGACGGGCGTCAGCCCATCGGGCAGGGCATCGGGCCTGTGCTCGAGGCGCGCGACGTGATGCAGGTGCTGCGCAACGACCCCGAGGCCCCGCAGGACCTGCGCCAGAAAGCGCTGCGCCTGGCCGGGCGCATGCTCGAGTTCGACCCCGACGTGCGTGGAGGGGAGGGCTACCGGATCGCGCGCGACATCCTCGAGAGCGGCCGCGCGCTGGCCCAGATGAACGCGATCATCGACGCGCAGGGCCGTCGCGCCGAGCCGCCGGCGCCCGGCCCGCTGGTGCACGAGGTGCTTGCGCAGTCGGACGGTTACGTCACCGGCATCGACAACTTGCGCCTGGCGCGCGTTGCGCGGCTCACGGGCGCTCCACAGGTCGGCGGCGCGGGCGTGGACCTGTGCGTGAAGCTCGGCCAGCCCGTTCAGGCCGGCACGCCCCTGTACCGGCTGCACGCGTGCTTCGAGGCCGACCTCGAATTCGCGCGCCGCATGGCCGAGGCCGACAGCGGTTACCGCATCGGCCCGGCCGACGCGGTGCCGCGCGACTACTTCGCGCCTTCGCCCAGGTAGCGCCGGCTGAGCGGCCGCAGCTCGGCGTCGAGCTCGTAGACGAGCGGCACGCCGTTGGGGATGTTCAGCCCGACGATCTCGGCGTCCGAGATGCCGTCCAGGTACTTCACGAGCGCGCGCAGGCTGTTGCCGTGCGCGGCGATGACGATGCGCTGGCCACTGCGAATGGCCGGTGCGAGGCGCTCGTTCCAGCACGGCAGCACGCGCGCCACCGTGTCCTTCAGGCATTCGGTGAGCGGCACCTGGCCGGGCTCGAGGGTGGCGTAGCGGGGGTCGGCGCGCTCGCAGCGCGGGTCGGCCGGCTCCAGCGCGGGCGGGGGCGTGTCGTAGCTGCGCCGCCACAGCAGCACCTGCTCGTCGCCGTACTGGCGCGCCATCTCGGCCTTGTTCAGGCCCTGCAGCGCGCCGTAGTGGCGCTCGTTCAGGCGCCAGTCGTTTTGCACCGGCAGCCAGGTGCGCTCCATCGCGTCCAGGCAGTGCCACAGCGTCCAGATCGCGCGCTTGAGCACCGAGGTGTAGGCGAGGTCGAATTCAATGCCGGCTTCGGCCAGCAACTGCCCGGCGCGCCGCGCCTGCGCCACGCCCGTCTCGGTGAGCGGCACGTCCGTCCAGCCGGTGAAGCGGTTCTCCAGGTTCCACTGCGATTCGCCGTGGCGGATCAACACGAGGGTGTGCATGGGGGCAAGGGCAGGTGCGGCGTGCGGCCAAACCCGGAATTCTATAATCTCGGGTTTCCCCGATCGCAGGCGCGCACGTGCTGAACTTCTTCATCGAAAACTGGGTGTTGCTGCTGGTGGCCTTCGTCTCCGGCGCCATGCTCGTGTGGCCGCTGGTCAAGGGCGGCGGCGGCAGCGCGTCCGTCGGCCCGTCCGAGGCGGTGCGGCTGATGAACCGCGAGAAGGCCGTCGTCGTCGACATCCGCGAGCCGGGCGAGTACGCCGCAGGTCACGTGGCGGGCTCGCGCAACATCCCGCTTGCCCAGCTGGAGTCCTCCAAAGATCTGCCCAGCAACAAGGCGCTGCCGCTGGTGGTCGTGTGCGCCACCGGCGCACGCGCCGGGCGCGCGGTGTCGGTGTTGCGCAAGTTGGGTCACGCCGGCGCGGTCGGCCTGGCCGGCGGCCTGTCGGCGTGGCGCGAGGCTTCGCTGCCCACCGAGAAGTCCTGACACCTGAGGGAGTCCGCAAGCCATGAAGCCCGTCACGATGTACACCACCCAGGTCTGCCCGTACTGCGTGCGTGCCAAGGCGCTGCTGCGCCAGCGCGGCGTCGAGCAGATCGAGGAGATCCGCATCGACATCGACCCCGCCGAGCGCGAGCGCATGATGGCGCGCACCGGGCGCCGCACCGTGCCGCAGATCTACATCGGCGACACCCACGTCGGCGGCTGCGACGACCTCGTGGCGCTTGACCAGCGCGGCGGCCTGCTGCCGCTGCTGGGCGCATAATCTCCCGGCCGCGCACGTGCGCGGCCGCTGGCGGCTCGCTGCCGCCGCCTTCCCTTCCGCACGCCGCGGCCGTCGCCGCGCCGCCACTCCCGCCTCTGCCGGGGCCTCGCCCCTTGCCACCATGTCCGACGCCGACAACAGCCCCGTATTCCAGATCCAGCGCATCTACCTGAAGGACCTGTCGCTGGAGCAGCCGAACTCGCCGCAGATCCTGCTGGAGCAGGCCCAGCCTCAGGTCGACATCAACCTGGCGATGTCTGCCGAGCCCATCGCCGAAGGCGTGTTCGAGGTCTGCGTGACGGCCACCGTCACCACGAAGGTCGGCGAGCGCACGCTCTTCCTGGTGGAGGCCAAGCAGGCCGGCATCTTCGAGATCCGCAACATCCCCGACGACCAGCTGCAGGGCATCATCGGCGTGGTCTGTCCGCAGATGGTCTACCCCTACCTGCGCGCCATCGTCTCGGACGTGTGCACCCGCGCCGGCTTCCCGCCGATCCTGCTCACCGAAGTGAACTTCCAGGCCATGTTCGAGGCCCAGCAGCAGGCCGCGCAGGCCGACGACGGCTCGCGCATCATCACCGGCGTGAACTGAGCGGGCACCCCGCGCAGAAGGCGTTCCCTCGCCCCGCGCTGCGGCCATGAAGATCGCCGTGCTCGGGGCCGGTGCGTGGGGCACGGCGCTGGCCAGCGCCGCGGCCGGGCACCATCAGGTGCTGCTGTGGGCCCGCGACCCCGCCCAGGCCGGGCAGATGCAGGTCACGCATCGCAACGCGCGCTACCTGCCCGAGGTGGCGCTGCACGAGGCGCTGAGCGTCACGGCCGACGAGGCCCGCGCGCTGGCTCACGGCGCCCAGGGCCTGTTCGTCGTCGCCACCCCGATGGGTGCGTTGCGTGAGCGGCTGCAGGCGCTGCCTGCCGCGTCGCCGGTGCTGTGGCTGTGCAAGGGCTTCGAGGAGGGCTCCGGCCTGCTGGGCCACGAGATCGCCGAGCAGGTACGGCCCGGCGCGCCTTGCGGCGTGCTCTCCGGCCCGAGCTTCGCACTCGAGGTGGCGCGCGGCCAGCCCACGGCGCTCGTCGTGGCCAGTACCGACGCGTCCCTGTGTGCACGGGCGGTGCAGGCCTTCCACGGGGAGGCCCTGCGCATCTACACGAGCAGCGACCCCACCGGCGTCGAAGTGGGTGGTGCGGTGAAGAACGTGCTGGCCATCGCCGCGGGTGTCCTCGACGGGCTGGCCGAGCGCAGCGCGCAGGCTGGAGCGAGCGCGGCCGTGCCGGGCCTGAATGCCCGTGCGGCGCTCATCACGCGCGGTCTGGCCGAACTCACGCGCCTGGGCGTGGCCCTGGGCGCGCGTGCCGAGACCTTCATGGGCCTGTCGGGCCTGGGCGACCTGGTGCTGACCGCCACGGGCGGGTTGTCGCGCAACCGCCGCGTGGGGCTGCTTCTGGCCGAGGGGCATACGCTGGCGCAGGCGCTCGAGGCCCTGGGCCACGTGGCCGAGGGTGTGTACAGCGCCCGCACGGTGCTGGCGCGGGCGCAGGCGCTGGGCGTCGAGATGCCCATCACCGAGGCCGTGGTGGCCCTGCTCGATGGCCGCCTCACCCCGCAACAGGCGGTGGCGCACCTGATGGCGCGCGAGGCCCGTGCGGAAGCACCGGCCGAAGGCGCCGGGCACCCCCTGCTCCAGAGGCCGGCCCCGCCGGGAGAGCCTCAGGCTGCGCCTGCGTAGCCGTTTTGGCGCCAGGCCTCGAACACCGTCACCGCCACCGCGTTGCTCAGGTTCAGGCTGCGCTGCCCGGGCCGCATCGGCAGCCGCACGCGCTGAGCCGGCTCGAAGCTCTCGCGCAGGGCCACGGGCAGCCCGCGCGTCTCGCTGCCGAAGACGAACACATCCCCCGCCTCGCAGGCCACCGTGGACAGCGCCCTCGAGCCATGGGTGGTGAAGGCGAAGATCCGTTCGGCCGGGCGCTGCAGCGCCTGCCTGCAGGCCTCCCACGAGGCGTGGCGCTGCACCGGTGCGTACTCGTGGTAGTCGAGCCCGGCCCGGCGCAGCAGGCGGTCTTCCATCGTGAAGCCGAGCGGTTCCACGAGGTGCAGCGTGCAGCCGGTGTTGGCCGCCAGGCGGATCACGTTGCCGGTGTTGGGCGGGATCTCGGGGTGGACGAGGACGATGTGGAACATGGGGCGGGGGTGCGGGCGAGCATCCACAACTCCACGCTGCGCGCGCCAGCCCGCAACAGGGTGCGGCAGGCTTCGCGTGCCGTGGCGCCAGTGGTGAGGACGTCGTCGACGAGGGCGACGTGGCGGCCGGTGAGCTGCCCCTGCCGGGGCGGGTCGACCATGAAGGCACCTTGCAGGCTGCGCGCGCGCTCCGCTCGCGTGAGTCCGGGCAGGTGGGCCGTGTCGACCGGGCGTTGCAGCAGCGTGGCATCGGCCGGCAGGTCAAGCGCGGACGCCACCCGCCGTGCGAGCTCCCAGGCCTGGTTGTAGCCGCGCTCGCTGAGGCGGGCAGGGGAGAGTGGCACGGGCAGCACGAGCGTCGGGGCCGCATGCTGCGGGTGGGCGGCGGCCGCGGCCCGCGTGGAGGCCCGGGACGCCCGGGACGCCCGGGACGCCGGAGGGGGGCCGGGGCAGGCCGCTTCCCCGCTGTCCGCCTGCGCCTGGCGAACGGCTTGCACCAGCAACTGCGCAAGCGTGCCGGCGAGCTCCGCGCGACCGTGGAACTTCAGCCCCGCGACCAGTGCGTCCCACGGAAAGCCGTAGTCGAGGGCGGCCACCGCACGCTGCCACGGTGGCGGCTCGGCCAGGCAGGCCTCGCAAGCCTGGCGGGTGGCTGCTTCGCCCGCCGGCTGCGCGACGGCGCAGTGCCGGCAGCGCGGCACGGGCGGCGCAAAGCGCGCCAGGCACTGCACGCACACGCCTTGCGGGGTCCACGTGCGGCAGACCTCGCACGGGCTGGGCAGGAGGGGCGCAAGCCGCGGCATGCGGTCAATATACTGGCCTGATGAAGCGGCCTGTAGACCCCACCGCGCTCGCGCGTGTGCGCGGCCGGCTGGCACGCGCGGGCAACCCGCCCTGGCTGCACGCCGAGGTCGCCCGCCGCATGGCCGAGCGGCTGCCCCTGATCCGGCTCACCCCCGCGCGCGTGCTGGCCTGGGGCGTGCAGCTCGGGGGTGGCCTGGGCGAGGTGGCCGGGGCCTACCCGCAGGCGCAGTGCTGGCGGGTCGAGGAGGCAGCCGGCGTCGAGGCCGCGGCCAGCCGCGGCCCCGCCGCCGTTTCCGCCCCCGCGTCCACCCCCCAAACGCGTGCCGGCTGGGCCTCGTGGCGGCGCTGGTTCACGCCAGGCGCCGCTGCTCAGCAGCCGGTGCTGGCACCGTCCCAGGTGCCGGCCGAGCAGGCCGAGCTGCTGTGGGCGAACATGGTGTTGCACGGCGAGGCCGACCCGCCGGCCTTGCTGCGCGCCTGGCACCAGGCGCTGGCGGTCGAGGGCTTCCTGATGTTCAGCACGCTCGGCCCGGGCACGCTGCCCGAGTTGCGCGCGCTCTATGCCGAGGCAGGATGGGGCCCGCCGGCAGCGTCGCTGGTGGACATGCACGACATCGGCGACATGCTGGTGCAGACCGGCTTTGCCGACCCCGTGATGGACCAGGAGGTGCTCACGCTGACCTGGCCCGACGCGCGGGCGGCGCTGGCGGAGCTGCGTGGCCTGGGCGGGAATGTCGACCCGGCCCGGATGCCAGGGCTGCGTACCCCGCGCTGGCGCGGTCGCCTGCTCGAGGCCCTGTCGGCCACCGCCCTGCAGCGGGCCGATGGCCGCGTCGCGCTGAGCTTCGAGCTCGTGTACGGACACGCCTTCAAGGTGGCGCCGCGGGTGAAGCTTGCGCCCGAGACGGCGCTCAGCGCCACCGAGCTGCAGCGCATGGCACGTGCCGGGCGCCGTTCGGGGGCTTGACACGGTGCTCGCCGGGCTGCGTGTCGGCTAGAATCCGACCCTGCCGCCAGCGCCGGTGCACCTTCGTGGAGACGGGTGCGCCCGAGCGACTGCCGGACACCCCAAGAGCGACCGAACAAGATGTCCGCCACCCTTGCCCCTGCCCCCTGGCCGGCTGCGCCTGCGAGCGGCGCTGCCCGCATGGGGCGTGCAGGCGTATGGCCTGACGGCGAAGGCCTGCAGTGGGTGCTGCGGCGCAACTGCTCCATCAGTCCGCGTCAGCTCGGTGTCTTTTATGCCTCGCTGTGCGTGCTCTCCCTGCTCATCGCGATCGGTTTCGCGTGGCAGGGCGCGCTGGTGGTTCTCGCCTTTGCCGGCATCGAACTGCTGGCCGTGGGCGTGGCGCTTCTCGTGTACGCGCGCCATGCCTGCGACGGCGACACCCTCACGCTGTCGGGCCAGTGGCTGTCGGTCGAGCAAAGCTGCGGCCCGCGTTCCACGCTCACCCGGTTCCGTACCCCGTGGGTATCCGTCGAGCCCAGTGCCGGCGATGGTTCCCTGATCGAACTGCGAGGCGAAGGCCGGCGCGTGTGCGTCGGCCGTTTCGTCCGCCCCGAGCGCCGCGCGGCGCTCGCCCGCGAGATCCGCCACGCGCTGCGCGAGTCGCGCGCGGCCGCCGCACCCGGTTCTTGAGCATTCCCATGATGACGAGCACGACGATGAAGACGATGACCCGTCCCTGGCAGACCCTCCTGCGGCACGCCCGGCGCGCGAGCCTGGGTGCCGGAGCGTTCCTGGCCTCGGCCGCCGTGATGGCCCAGGTGAACGACCTCCCCGGAGGTCCTGCGGTGCGCCAGCTCGACCTGCACCCGGCCGCCTCGAAGATCGCCGAATCGCAGCACTTCCTGCACGTGGTGATGATGATCATCTGCCTGGTGATCTTCATCGGCGTGTTCGGGGTCATGTTCTATTCGATCCTCAAGCACCGCAAGTCGGTGGGCCACAAGGCGGCGAACTTCCACGAGAGCACGGCGGTGGAAATCGCGTGGACGGTGATTCCCTTCCTGATCGTGATCGCGATGGGTGCGATGGCCACGCGTACCGTGGTGGCCATGAAGGACACCTCCAACGCCGACCTCACCATCAAGGCCACCGGGTACCAGTGGAAGTGGGGCTACGACTACCTCAAGGGCGAGGGCGAGGGCATCGCCTTCCTGTCCACGCTCGACGCCGCGCACCGCGTGATGTCCGATTCGGGCAAGCCGCCGCCCACCGACAACTACCTGCTGAAGGTGGACAACCCGCTCGTCGTCCCCGTGGACACCAAGGTGCGCATCATCACCACCGCCAACGACGTCATCCACGCCTGGATGGTGCCCGCGCTCGGTGTGAAGCAGGACGCGATCCCCGGCTTCGTGCGCGACACCTGGTTCAAGGCCGAGAAGACGGGTGATTTCTACGGGCAGTGCGCCGAGCTGTGCGGCAAGGAGCACGCCTACATGCCGATTCATGTGAAGGTGCTCAGCAAGGCCGACTACGCCAAGTGGGTCGAGGGCAAGAAGAAGGAAATGGCCGCGGCGGCGGACGACCCGAGCAAGGTCTGGCAGCTCGCCGAGCTGGTGGCTCGCGGCGAGAAGGTCTACGCGGCCAATTGCGTGGCTTGCCACCAGGCTGCCGGGAAGGGGGCCGGCCCGATCAAGGCCCTGGACGGCTCGGCCATCGTGCTCGATGCCGACAAGAGCAAGCAGATCGCGATCCTGCTCAACGGTGCGGCCAATGGCGCGATGCCGGCGTGGAAGCAGCTGTCCGACACCGAGATCGCTGCCGTGATCACCTACACGAAGAACAACTGGAGCAACCAGACGGGGCAGGTCGTGCAGCCGGCCGACGTCCTGGCTGCCCGCAAGTAACCCGATCCCCGCATCCGCCTCGAGGAACCTCCCATGAGCGCAGTTCTGGACCACCCCGACCACGGCCACGACGACCACGCGCACGGCCACCCGCACGGCTGGCGCCGCTGGGTCTTCGCGACCAACCACAAGGACATCGGGACGCTGTACCTGCTGTTCTCGTTCGCCATGCTGATGTTCGGCGGCGTGCTGGCGCTCGGCATCCGTGCCGAGCTCTTCCAGCCCGGCCTGCAGTACGTGAACCCGCAGCTGTTCAACCAGCTCACCACGATGCACGGCCTGATCATGGTGTTCGGCGCGATCATGCCGGCCTTCGTCGGCTTCGCGAACTGGATGATCCCGCTGCAGGTGGGTGCGGCCGACATGGCGTTCGCGCGCATGAACAACCTGAGCTTCTGGCTGCTGATCCCGGCGGCGCTGATGCTCGGGGGGTCGTTCTTCATGCCCGGCGGTGCGCCGGCCGCGGGCTGGACGCTCTACGCGCCGCTCACGCTGCAGATGGGCCCGTCGATGGACGCCGCGATCTTCGCGATGCACATCATGGGCGCGAGCTCGATCATGGGCTCGATCAACATCATCGTCACGATCCTGAACATGCGCGCCCCGGGCATGACGCTGATGAAGATGCCGCTGTTCTGCTGGACGTGGCTCATCACCGCCTACCTGCTGATCGCGGTGATGCCGGTGCTGGCCGGCGCCATCACGATGACGCTGACCGACCGTCACTTCGGCACCAGCTTCTTCAACCCCGCCGGCGGCGGTGACCCGATCATGTACCAGCACATCTTCTGGTTCTTCGGGCACCCCGAGGTCTACATCATGATCCTGCCGGCCTTCGGCATCGTGAGCGCCATCATCCCCGCGTTCTCGCGCAAGAAGCTGTTCGGCTACGCGTCGATGGTGTACGCCACGGCTTCCATCGCGATCCTGTCGTTCATCGTCTGGGCGCACCACATGTACACCACCGGCATGCCGGTGACGGGCCAGCTCTTCTTCATGTACGCGACGATGCTGATCGCCGTGCCTACGGGCGTGAAGATCTTCAACTGGATCGCCACCATGTGGAAGGGCTCGATGACCTTCGAGACCCCGATGCTGTGGTCGGTCGGGTTCCTGTTCGTGTTCACGATGGGCGGCTTCACGGGCCTGATCCTGTCGATGGCGCCGATCGACATCCAGCTGCAGGACACCTACTACGTGGTGGCGCACTTCCACTACGTGCTCGTGGCCGGCTCGCTGTTCGCGCTCTTTGCGGGCGTGTACTACTGGGGCCCGAAGTGGACTGGGGTGATGTACTCCGAGACACGCGGCAAGATCCACTTCTGGCTCTCGCTGATCTTCTTCAACATCACCTTCTTCCCGATGCACTTCCTCGGCCTGGCCGGCATGCCGCGCCGCTATGCCGACTACCCGATGCAGTTCGCCGACTTCAACGCGATCGCCTCGGTGGGTGCCTTCGGGTTCGGGCTGATGCAGGTGTACTTCTTCGTGTTCGTCGTGCTGCCGATGATGCGCGGCAAGGGCGAGCCGGCTCCCCAGAAGCCGTGGGAAGCCGCCGAAGGCCTGGAGTGGGAAGTGCCTTCGCCGGCGCCGTGGCACACCTTCGAGACGCCGCCCAAGCTCAACGCCGACGCCACCAAGGTGGTGGGCTGAGGCTGCTGGCAGGCTGTGCCGATGCTGAGCGACGAGCAACGCCGCGCCAACCGCAGGCTGGGCTGGATCCTGGCTTCAGTGGCGGTCGTGTTCGCGCTCGGCTTCATGGCCAAGATCGCCTTCATGGGGCAATGACATGAACCGTCCCGCCTTGGGCCGACGTCTCCTGGACGCCGACAACCGCCGCATGCTGGGCAAGTTGCTGGTGGTGGCAGTCGTGATGTTCGGCTTCGGCTATGCGCTCGTGCCGATGTACCGCGCCATCTGCGAGGCGCTGGGCATCAACGTGCTGTCGCTCAACGAGCAGCGCGTGTCCCAGGGCATGTGGAGCGGCAAGACGGGCCCGGTGAACACCCAGATCGACCGCACCCGGACCATCACCGTGGAATTCGACGCCAACGTGCGCGGCCCCTGGGACTTCAAGCCCGCGATGCGCGCGGTGCAGGTGCACCCGGGCGAGTTGACGACGGTGATGTACGAGTTTCGCAACGTGCAAAACCGCACCATGGCCGCGCAGGCCATCCCGAGCTACGCGCCGCGCCAGGCCACGGCGCACTTCAACAAGCTGGAGTGCTTCTGCTTCAACGAGTACAAGCTGGCGCCCGGTGAGGCACGCACGTGGCCCGTGGCCTTCGTGATCGACCCCAAGCTGCCGCGCGACGTGACGACGATCACGCTGTCCTACACCTTCTTCGAGGTGGGCGGCAAGACGCCCGCCGCACCTGCCGGCACCGTCGGGGCGAATCGCGCGGGGGCCACCCCTGTCGCCAGCGGAGGCCCGGCGTGATGAGCGCTCCCGCGCCCGGTCCGGGGTCCCAGGACGGCGGCCTGAAGCAGGCGGTGGTGCGGCCCTTGTCTGCCTGGCAGACGCTGCGCGCCGTGCTGTGGTCGTTCTTCGGCGTACGGCGCCGCGCCGGCTACGAAGAAGACATCCAGCGCCTGAACCCCCTTTACGTGATCGCCGCCGGGTTGGTGGCTGCCTTCGTGTTCGTGCTGGCGCTCGTCGCCGCCGTGCGCTGGGTGGTCGCCAGCGGCGTCGCGACCTGACGCACCCTTTTCGAACGAGACTCGCACCGAGGAGCATAGCCCATGGCCTCCCCCACCCCCGCCGGTACCACACCGTACTACTTCATCCCCGCTCCCTCGCAGCACCCGGTGATGCTCTCTGCAGGGCTGCTGCTCGTGATCTTCGGTGCCTCGCAGTGGGTGAACGGACACGGCTACGGCAGCTGGCTCGTGCTGGCGGGCCTGGTGGCGTGGTCGGTCGTGATGTACCGCTGGTTCAGCGACGCGATCCGCGAGAGCGAGAGCGGCCTGTACTCCGACCGCATCGACGTCTCCTTCCGCTGGAGCATGAGCTGGTTCATCTTCTCGGAGGTGATGTTCTTCGCCGCCTTCTTCGGTGCGCTGTACTGGGCGCGCGTGTTCGCGGTGCCGATGCTCGGCGACCTGAACCACCAGGTCCTGTGGCCCGACTTCAAGGCCATCTGGCCGAGCGCCGGCGGCGGCGTCACGGCCTCGCCGGCCGGCATCGTGGAGCCTTTCCAGACGATGGGGCCGTTCTGGCTGCCCACGATCAACACCGCGCTGCTGCTGACCTCCGGCGTCACGCTGACCATCGCCCACCATGCGCTCATCGCCAACCAGCGCGCCAAGACGATCTTCTGGATGTGGATCACCGTGGCGCTGGGCTTCACCTTCCTGTGCGTGCAGGGCTACGAGTACGTGCATGCCTACCGCGACCTGAACCTGAAGCTGAGCTCGGGCATCTTCGGCTCGACCTTCTTCATGCTCACCGGCTTCCACGGCTTCCATGTCTTCGTGGGCATGCTGATGCTCGTGTTCATCACGTTGCGCCTCATGAAGGGCCACTTCACGCCCCAGCGTCACTTCGGCTTCGAGGGTGCCGCGTGGTACTGGCACTTCGTGGACGTGGTGTGGCTGGGCCTGTACTTCCTCGTGTACTGGCTCTGAGCGAACGGCTCGGGCAGGGCGTCTCGACGGCCTGCCCGATGTTTCTCGGCTACCCGGGCGCCGCCGAAAGGCGGCGCTTGCGTTTGACGGCCTGGCTCAGGCCGAGATCGGGATGCCCGTGGGCCGCACCCAGCCCTGCGACCAGGCCAGCAGGATGAACAGGAACAGCGCCACCGACAGCCCTACGCGCCAGGCGAGCGCGCGCGCCATGGCCTGCGGCGAGCTGGCCGGGTCGCGGCCCTTGCGAAGCATCAGCACGCCGGCACTGCCAAGGGCCGCCAGGATGGCCAGCAGCACGATCACGATCAGGGCTTTCATCGGTTCAGTGTATGCGAGGGGTGCCGCGTCGCGTGCCCGGCACGGCGGGACGCCGGTGCGGGACGGGGTGCCTGCGCGCGCCGAGGCGCGCGCATGAAGGCGGTATCCGTGGTGACCTTGGTGGCGGCCGTGCTCGTGGCCGGCCTTACGGCTCGGCTGGGCGTGTGGCAACTCGACCGGGCCGCGACCAAGCAAGCCCTGCAGGCCAGCCTGGACAGCCGGCGCGATGCGCCGCCCGTGCGGCAGGCCGAACTCGCGCGCGAGGCGATCCAGGCTGCCGCCCAGCACCACCGCCGCACCGAGGTCGAAGGCCAGTGGCGCGGTGCCCAGACCGTGTGGCTGGACAACCGCCAGATGCAGGGCCGCCCGGGCTTCTACGTGGTGACGCCGCTCGTGCTCGACGACGGCACGGCCGTGCTGGTGCAGCGCGGCTGGCAGCCGCGTGACGCGGCCGAGCGCACGCGCGTGACCCCGCCGCCTACTCCGCCGGGTACCGTGCGCGTGAGCGGCCGCATCGCCCCGCCGCCATCACGGCTCTTCGAGTTCGAGGCGGCTGCGAGCGGGCCCATTCGGCAGAATCTCGACCTCGAGGGGTACGCGCGCGAAACCGGTCTGGCCTTGCGTCCGTTGTCCGTGCAACAACTCGACCCGCCTGGCCACTCGCCTGGCCAACCTTCCGACGGCTTGCTGCGCGACTGGCCGCAGCCCGCCACCGGTGTGGCCAAGCACCACGGCTACGCGTTCCAGTGGTTCGCGCTGAGTGCACTCACCGTTGCCTTGTATGTCTGGTTCCAACTCATCCG
>JBDKFA010000013.1:0-11669 GCA_039798945.1 Pseudomonadota bacterium | reverse complement strand
GTCGGCATCGACGGGATGCGATCAAGGAGTCCGTCTCGCTGGGCGAGCTTGAGGATCTTGTGGATCAGGTTCAGATGGAGCTTGACGGTCGCGGGCTTCAACTTTCGCTCGTTGAGCTTCTTCAGATAGTCGTTGATCAGGCCGTATGTGATGTCCCTGATCTGCCGATGCCCAAAGAAGGGCAGCATGTCTTTCCGAAGTTTCTGGCTGTCGTTGAGATTGAGCTTGGCGTTGCGTTGGTTGCGTTCCATCAGCGCCTGCTGCTCGGCGATGAGCTGGTCTGCGACGCGCTCAAAGGTCGGGTTGTCTGCGATCGGCAGGAGACGGCGCTCTCGCACCAAGATGTCTTCGTAGAACTTCTTGGCGAACTCGATGGCTGCTCGCTTGTTGGTCGTCTTCGTGCTCTTCTTGACAACCTTCCCACGCGAGAAGTAGCGCGCCCACCAGTTCTGGGATGCGCCTACCTTGAGGATCACAAGCTTGTCGGGGTAGCCTCGACCAACCTTCGTGATGGACTCAGGTATGGGGACGGTCCTGTGGCGCTGAGGAGACGAAGAAGCCACTCGTTCAACTACCCAAGGGTGAACTCGGACGCTGGGCCACGCAGCGTGCGGAGCGCCCCAGCCCTGTAGCACAGAGGCTTCTATACTACAGGACCACGACATCAAACGAGCTAACTCGTTGATTCGTAAGGATTTATTGGTGGAGACTAGGAGGATCGAACTCCCGACCTTCGCATTGCGAACGCGACGCTCTCCCAGCTGAGCTACGTCCCCACTGAAGCCAGTCATTCTAGCATCGGCCGGTTAGCATCGCAGCCGCCGGCTCCGTTCAGGGGTTCGGCGCCATCGAACCGCCCCGCTGCCCGACATGCCCCGACACGACGATCCCGCCTGGCTCGAAGCCCAGTACAACAACCGCGCACGCGTGCCCGATGCGATGCGGCAGATCGCCGCCTGGGGCACCGCGTCGACGGCGGCGCGCGCGCGCCTGCCGCGGGCGCGGCTGGACCTGCGCTATGCGCCGGGCGAGGGAGGTACGGTGGACGTGTTCCCCGCAGCCAAGCCCGCAGGGGCCGGCGCCCCGGTACTGCTGTTCATCCACGGCGGCTACTGGCGCTCCCTCGCCAAGGGCGACTTTTCGTTCCTCGCCCCGGCGTTCACGCAAGCGGGCGCCGCGGTGGTGGTACCCGACTATGCCTTGTGCCCGGCGGTGAGCATCGAGCACATCACGCTACAGATGGTGCAGGCGGTGGCGTGGACGGTGCGCCACGCGGCGAGCTTCGGGGCAGACCCGGACCGCATCACGGTGGTGGGACATTCGGCGGGTGGGCACCTGGCGGCGATGTTGATGACCTGCCGCTGGCGCGAGGTGGACGAGGCGCTGCCGCCGCGGCCGATCGCCTCGGCGCTGTCGATCTCCGGCCTCTTCGACCTCGAGCCGCTGCGCCACGTGGCCTCGGTGAAGGACGACCTGCGACTGACCCCGGCCTCGGTGAGGCGCCTGAGCCCCGCCTTCTTCCCGCGCCCACGACACGGCCGGCTCTGTGCCGTGGTGGGAGGGCTGGAGAGCGAGGAGTTCATCCGCCAGAACCAGCTCATCCGCGACGCCTGGGGCCCGACGACGGTGCCCGTGTGCCAGACGCTGCCCGGGCTCGAGCACTTCTCGGTGATGACGGCACTGGCCGATCCGGCACACCGGCTGCACCAGCTCGCGCTCGAACTGCTTGGCCTCGCCTGACCCGCATCGTCACGTACGTCCTTTCCTCTCGGAGACCGCCCCGATGGACACCCTCTCCCTGCAGAACCAGGTCAGCCCCGAGGAGTGGCGGCTGCGCGTGGAGCTTGCCGCGGCCTACCGGCTGGTGGCCCTCTATGGCTGGACCGACCTCGTCTTCACGCACATCAGCGTGCGCCTGCCCGGGCCGGACCACCACTTCCTGATCAACCCCTACGGCCTGATGTTCGACGAGATCACGGCCTCGAGCCTGGTGCGCGTGGACGAGGCGTGCAACAAGCTCAGCGACTCGCCGCATCCGGTGAACCCGGCCGGCTTCGTCATCCACAGCTGCGTGCACGCGGCGCGCCCGGACGTCGGGTGCGTGCTGCACACGCACAGCCGCGCCGGCGTGGCGGTGAGCGCACAGCGCCAGGGTCTGCTGCCGCTGAGCCAGACCTCCACCTTCGTGCTCGCCTCGCTCGGCTACCACGACTACGAAGGCGTGGCGCTGCGAGACGAGGAGAAGCCGCGGCTGTGCGCAAGCCTGGGTTCGCGCACCTTCCTGATGCTGCGCAACCACGGCCTGTTGACGGTGGGGCCGACGGTGGCCGACGCGTTCCTCGCGATGTACCTGTTCGAGACGGCCTGCCGCATCCAGGTCGATGCGCAGGCGGGCGGGGGCGAACTCGTGCACATCGCGCCCGAGATCATCGAGGGCAACGCGCGCATCGCACGCATGGCCACGGCCGGCCAGGGCGCGCAGATCGCGTGGCCCGCGCTGCTGCGCCGGCTCGACCGGCTGGACCCGGGCTACGCGCGCTGATCAGGCGCGCTCGATCACCGGCCGTCCCGCGGCCACGGTGAAGCGCGCCAGGGTCTCGACGCCGGAGTCGGCGCGGCGCACGTCGCTCACCACGCGCAGGGTGGTGGTGAGCCTCCCCGGGGTGAACTCGCACAGCCCGTAGCCCTTGCGCTCGGCGTCCGCGAACACGAAGTGCGGGTTCTCGGCCAGGCGCGCTGCGGTTCGGCTGTTGCCGCCCGAGCGCGAGCTGATGCTGGTGCCGCAGAACTCCACGCCGATGGGGGTGTCCTGCGGCCGGGCGTAGTCGGCCAGCACGTGGCCCACCCAGTTCTCGTGCACGTCGCCGCCGAGCACCACCGGGTTCGCCACCGAGCGTCGCTGCAGCGTGTCGGTCAGGCGCTGGCGTGCGGCCTGGTAGCCGTCCCAGCCGTCGTTCCACAGGCGCTGGCCGGGCCCGGGCAGGTTGTCGCGCAGGCCGAACAGGGTGGACTGGCCGAGTACGGTCCACGTGCCACCAGGCCGGGCGAGGGTCTCGTCGAGCCAGCGCTCTTGCGCGGCGCCGAGGAAGCTTCGCGCGGGATCGGCCCACGCCGAGCAGGCCGCAGGGTCGAAGCTCGAGGAGCCGAGCCGGCCGACCGGGCCGCAGGCCTGGGGGTCGCGGTACTGGCGCGGGTCGAGCAGCACGAGCGAGGCGAGGCGACCGAAGTCCACGCGCTGGTGGATGCGCAGGTTGGCGAAGGCGGCCGCGACGGGTCCAGGGTCGCCCGCGCGTGCACCAGCCGGCACGCCCGCTGAAGCGGCGCGCGCTGCGCCTTCTGCCCGCAGCCCGGCCAGCGCCTGCCCGAGCGTGGCCGCGCGCACCGGCATGTGCTCGTACCAGGCCTGGTAGGCGGCGGCGCGACGGGCGAGGAAGTCCGCCACCGGCGGGCCGCCGTCGCCGGGCTGGGTGCCGGCGTGGTCGTTCTGCACCTCGTGGTCGTCCCAGGTGAAGAGCCACGGGCAGGCGGCGTGCGCAGCCTGCAGCGCGGGGTCGCTGCGGTACAGCGCGTAGCGGCGCCGGTAGTCTTCCAGACCCAGCACCCACTGGCCGTCGACGTGGCGCACGGCGTTGGCCGCGCCCGGGTACTCGTAGATGTAGTCGCCGAGGAAGAGCACCAGGTCGGGCTCGTCGTCGCACAGGTGGCGCCAGGCCGCGAAGTGCCCGTGCTCCCAGCGCTGGCACGAGGCGTAGGCCAGGCGCAGCCGGCCCACTGCAGCGCCGGCTGCGGGCAGGGTGCGGGTGCGGCCGACGGGGCTGCGTGCATCGCCCGCGAGGAAGCGGTAGTGGTACGTGCGCTGCGGTGCAAGGCCGCTCACCTCCACGTGCACCGCGTGCCCCCATTCCGGGCTGGCGAGCGCCTGGCCGCGCGACACGATGCGGCCGAAGGTCTCGTCCTCGGCGACTTCCCAGCCCACCGCCACCTGTCCGGCCTCGAGCGCGGCCAGCCCGCCGAGCAGGCCCTTGGGCCCCATCAGCCTCGTCCACAGCACGACCGAATCGGGAGTCGGCGCACCGCTGGCCACGCCGAGAGAGAAGGGGTCGTGCGTGAAGCGCGAGTGCGCCCAGGCGCCTGCGGGCAGCCAGACACCGGCTGCAAGCACGCCCAGTGCCTGCAGCCAGGTGCGGCGGGTCTGCACGCGCAGGGGGGGAACGTGATGCATGGCGGCGGTGGAGCGGGTGTCGAGCGGGTGTGGCCGGTTACGCCTGCACTCTATCCGCTCGGTACCTGCGCGGGCGACAATCCGCGGCAGGAGGTCTCCCGTCATGCCCATCTACGAATACGCCTGCCGCGGCTGCGGCAACGCCTTCGAAACCCTCGTGCGCAGCGGCACCGTTCCTGCCTGCCCGCAGTGCCAGTCCACCGAGCTCGACAAGCAGCTGTCGGTGTTCGCCACCGCCGGGACTTCCGGCACGGCGGCCCTGGCGGACATGCCCGCGATGCCCGGGCCCTGCGGCACCTGCGGCCACCCGGACGGCCCGGGCAGCTGCGCCGTGCACTGAGCCCACACCGGAGCACGAATCGGCCCGCTATCGCTTGCATGCGTGGGATTGCCTGGGCCTATGGTCTGGATTGAAGCTTTCCATTGGCGGGGGCTTCGGCCCTCTGGTACCGTGCGCGGCGTTTGCAGAGTGGGCCCCCGGCCTGCCCCGCAGATCTTCACCGTTCACCCAACCAGGAGCATCGCATGGGCTTGAAAGGCACCAAGACCGAGCAGAACCTGAAGGACGCCTTCGCGGGCGAATCTCAGGCCAACCGCCGTTATCTGTACTTCGCAAACAAGGCCGACGTCGAGGGTCAGAACGACGTGGCTGCGCTGTTCCGCTCCACCGCTGAAGGCGAGACGGGCCACGCCCACGGCCACCTTGAGTTCCTCGAGAACGGCTCGGGTGACCCGGCCACCGGCCTGCCGATCGGCTCGAGCCGCCAGAACCTGATGGCCGCCGTCGCCGGCGAGACGCACGAGTACACCGACATGTACCCGGGCATGGCCAAGACGGCGCGCGAAGAAGGCTTCGACGAGATCGCCGACTGGTTCGAGACGCTGGCCAAGGCCGAGCGCTCGCACGCCAACCGTTACCAGAAGGCCCTGGACGCGCTGGTCGACTGACCTGCACGCACCCAGGCTGCACGCCTCGCCCCTTCGGGCGCGGTGTGCGCAGGTATAGACAAGGGGCCTTCAGTGCCCCTTGTCACTTTCCACCCCCCGATTCCATCCGATTTGCGAGCACCCGCCATGCGTGAAGGCAACCTCGAAGCCCCGACCCGCCACCCGCTGGACTGGAAGAACCCGGACTTCTGGAACGAGCAGTCCGCGCTCAAGGAGATGGAGCGGGTGTTCGACATCTGCCACGGCTGCCGCCGCTGCGTGAGCCTGTGCCAGAGCTTCCCGACCCTCTTCGACCTCGTCGACGAGACCGACGACGGTGAGGTGCACGGCGTCAAGAAAGAGGCGTACTGGAAGGTCGTCGACCAGTGCTACCTGTGCGACCTGTGCTACATGACCAAGTGCCCGTACACGCCGCCGCACGAGTGGAACCTGGACTTCCCGCACCTGATGCTGCGCGCGAAGGCCATCAAGTTCAAGAAGGGCGAGGTGGGCGCGGGCGAGAAGTTCCTCGCCTCCACCGACGTGCACGGCAGCTTCGCCGGCATCCCGATCGTCGTGCAGGCGGTGAACGCCGTGAACCGCACCAAGGCCGCGCGCAAGGTGATGGACAGCACGCTCGGCGTGCACCCGGACGCGTGGATGCCCGAGCTCGCGACCCAGCGCTTCCGCTGGAGCGCGAAGAAGTCGACCTCCACCGTCGTCACCAACGGCCAGCGCACGCCGGGCAAGGTCGCGATCTTCTCGACCTGCTACGTGAACTACAACGAGCCGGGCATCGGGCACGACCTGCTCAAGGTGCTCGCGCACAACGACATCCCGTACGTGATCGTCGACAAGGAGAGCTGCTGCGGCATGCCCAAGCTCGAGCTCGGCGACCTCGACGCGGTGGCGAAGCACAAGGAAGCCAACATGCCCGTGCTCGCGCGCTATGCGCGCGAGGGCTACGCGATCGTGAGCGCGGTGCCGAGCTGCACGCTGATGTTCAAGCAGGAGTTGCCGCTGATGTTCCCCGACTGCGCCGACACGCAGGCGGTGAAGAAGGCGATGTTCGACCCCTTCGAGTACCTGGTGGCGCGCAACAAGGACGGGCTGCTGAAGACCGACTTCAAGAACGCGCTGGGCAAGGTGAGTTACCACATCCCCTGCCACGGCCGGGTGCAGAACATCGGCAAGAAGACCGAAGAGATGTTCAAGCTCATCGGCCAGACGGTGGAGGTGAAGGTGAACACGGTCGAGCGCTGCTCGGGCCATGCCGGCACCTATGGCGTGAAGACGCCCTACCACCCGGTGGCGATGAAGATCGGCAAGCCCGTCTTCAAGGCCATGGCCAAGGACGAGCCCGACTACATCAGCAGCGACTGCGCGCTGGCCGGCCACCACATCGCCCAGGGCATGCAGCAGGCGGGCACGCCGGCCAAGGCGCTGCAGCACCCGCTGAGCCTGGTGCGCATGGCCTACGGCCTGGCCTGAGGCCGGCTCACGACGCCGGCCGACTTGTCACGCGCTGCAGTGCCCCCACCTTTCAAGCCAGCTTTTGTTTCCACTTCTTTCCAGATCCACCTAGCGAGACTGCCATGACCGCCATCACCCGCGACAGCCTCCTGACGCTGGAGGCCTACTCGAAGATCCGCAAGACGAGCCGCGCCGAGGCCATTGCGCACCGCAAGCTGCGCAGCGTGCAGCTGGGCGAGCACATCACGCTGCAGTTCGAGGACGAGCGCACGATCCGGCGCCAGATCCAGGAGATGCTGCACATCGAGAAGATCTTCGACGAGGAAGGCATCCAGAGCGAGATCGAGGCCTACGGCCCGCTCGTGCCCGATGGCACGAACTGGAAGGCCACGATGCTCATCGAGTACCCGGACCCGCACGAGCGCAAGCGCGAACTGGCGCGGCTGATCGGCGTGGAAGACCGGATGTTCATCGAGGTCGAGGGCCACGGGCGCGTGTACGCGATCGCCGACGAGGACCTGGACCGCGAGAACGCGGAGAAGACCTCCTCGGTGCACTTCGTGCGCTTCGAGTTCGGCCAGTCGGCGCGCGAGGCGATTCGCGCGGGGGCTTCGGTGAAGCTCGGTTGCGACCACACGAACTATCCGGCGCATGTGACGATTGCGGCGGATACGTTGGCCAGTTTGGCTGGCGATCTGAAGTAACCCTGTTCCCGCGGCTGGCTCTTGGGGGGAAGCCGAGGGTAACTGCCAGCCGCTCGCGGGATCGGGCGGGCGGGGTACCCCCCTCCGCTCATGTCCCCCGGCGCCTGCCTGCGGCAGCCGCCTCCTCCTTTACTTCGCTGCGGGGGGTACCCCACCCACCCGATCCGAGGCAAGTTGGCTCTTCGGACGGTGGTACGCCATTACCTCGGCAAGACGCGTGGGGCGGTAACCCCCTCCGCGAAGTAAAGGGGGAGGTCTGGGCGCAGCCCAGACCGGAGGACATGAGCGGAGGGGGTTGCCGCCCCGCGCGTCCCGCGAAGCCCCCAACCCGAACTAAGCCCCTCGCGCCATCTCCGGCGTCCACCCCCGCGTCTTCCCCGGGTTCAACAACCCCATCGGATCCGCCCGCCGCTTGAAGGCGATCTGCACCGGGTCGATCGTCTTCATCCCGCCGTCCTCGATCGTCATCACGTGCGGGTTGAAGATCGTGCAGCCGTCCGACTCGATGCTGCGGATCAGCTCGTACTGGTGCTCGAGCCCGCGCCAGCGAGTCAGCACCAGGCCGAAGGTGGCCGGTGCGCCGTGCATGCGCGCGAACTCCTGGTGTTGCCACACCTCGTCGCCGAAGCGCGCCATCTGCCGTTCGACGATGGCCGGGTCGAAGGGCTGCGGGTAGGCCACCTGCAGGTAGGTCCAGCTGCGGTCGGCCTTCAGCACGCGCAGCGTCGTATGGTTGTAGGCGCACTCGTAGGCTGGCGGCAGGCCATGCGCCTCGAGTTCGTGCTCGGTCAGGGCCATCGACACCGTGCCGCCTAGCCTGGCCACGAGGGCGGTGAAGGCGGGCATGGACTGCGGGTCGATCATCGCGAACATCGCGTGCTGCCCGGCCGGGAAGCGCTCGCCGAAGGCGGTGTAGAAGGGTGCGAAGCGCGCGTCCACCGCCGACAGCAGGAAGGCGTGCAGCGAGCCGTCGCCCGCGGCCAGCCCGAGGTCGAGAACCTGTCGGTAGTTCGGGAAGAGCGCGATCACGTGCAGCCAGTCCACCGCCGGGCTGAGCGCCACCTCGAACTCGGTGAGGATGCCGTTGGTGCCGTAGGCGTGGTGCACCTGCTGGATCTCGTCGCCCTCGAGCACGAGCACCTGCGGCTCGGGTTCGACCGTGACGACGCGGCAGCGCAGCAGGTTGCCGGGGTCGCGCAGCACGCCGTGTGCGGTGGAGCCCACGCCCCCGAAGCCGCCTGCGATGAAGCCACCGAGCGTGGCCGCGCGCCAGGTGCTGGGCCAGATGCGAAGGGCCTGCCCCGTGGCGCGCACCGCGCGCTCGATGTCGTGCAGCCGCGCGCCGGCCTGCACGCGCACGCGGCCCGGGGCGATGTCGAGCACGCGGTTCAGGCGCGTGGCATCCAGCACCAGGCCGCCCACGAGCGGCACGCACTGCCCGTAGTTGCCCGTTCCCCCGCCGCGCACCGTGAGCGCGATGCGGTGGCGCGCGGCCACGGCGGCGATGCGCAGCACCTCCTCCTCGTTCGTGGGGCGCACGACGAGGTCGGCCATGCAGCCGTCCAGCGCCTGCGAGAGCGCCGGGCTGTACCAGTAGTAGTCGCGCGAGAGCATCTGGCGCGGCCGTTCGGCGGCCACGAGGTGCAGGCCCTCGAGTTCCTGCCCGATGCGGGGCCAGTCGGGCGCCGGGTTCACGCCGTGTGCCTCGGCATGGCGCTCGGGGTGGGGAGGAATCTCCGCGGGCGGACCGGGCTGCCAGCCCGGGAGCCCGGGCGGATGGGATTCAACGGAGTCAGTCATCGGTTAGCCCGGGCGGAGTTGCGCGCAGCGGTGTCTCAGGCACGAGCTTGCGGTTCGGCGGGGGCTTGCGCACCGGCCTGTGCATCGGCAGCCTGTGCCGCCGCGATGCCCCGCTGCACGTCCACCGCGCGCAGCAGCACGAGCCCGAGCACGAAGAACAGCCCGGTGCCGAAGATGGCCAGACGGTGGTTGCCGTCGGTGACGAGCGTGATCAGGCCGTAGGTCACTGGCCCGACGATGGCCGACAGGCGGATCGCGAAGGTCCACAGGCCGAAGAACTCGCCCCGCTGGCGCTCGGGGGCGAGCGCGCCGGCCAGTGCCCGGCCGGCCGACTGGCTGCTGCCCATGCACAGGCCGGCCAGCACCGCAGCCACCCAGAAGAGCGTGGGCGTGGTGGCCAGGCCGGCGAGTACCGTCATCACGATCCAGCCCGCGAGCGTCAGGCCGATGGCGCGAACGTGGCCGATGCGGTCCTGCACGTAGCCCCAGGCGAAGGCGCCCAGCGCGGCGGCGATGTTCACGAGGAAGATGAGCATCATCGTGTCGATCTGCTTGAAGCCCAGCGCCTGCTCGGCGTACACGGCGGCGAGCGCCACCACCACCGAGATGCCGGCCTGGTAGGCCACCGCGCACGCCAGCAGGGAGCGGAAGTCACGGAAGCGCCGGGCCTCGTGCCAGGTGCGCGCGAGCTGTGCGAGCGAGGCCGACAGCCCGCTGGCGGCAGCGCCTCCGGCCTGCGGCCGCGCGCGCTCGCGCAACAGCGAGAAGGTGGCCAGCGACGCCACGGCGAAGATCACCGCCGTCAGCACCATCGTCACCGGCACGAAGTGCGAGGCGGGAAGGCCCTGGCCTTGTGCCCAGAGCACGTAACCCAGGCTCAGCCCCAGGGCCAGCATGCCGCCGAAGTAGCCGAAGCTCCAGCCCCAGCCCGAGACGCGCCCCAGGCTCTCGGGCCGCGCCAGCTCGGGCAGGAAGGCCGCGATCAGCGACTCGCCGTAGGAGAAGCAGACGTTGGAGAGGATCACGAAGGCGACGGCCCAGGCGATGTCGCCCGGGCCGGCTCCGGCCAGCGCCGCCGTGGCCAGCACGCAGCCGAGCGTGGACAGCACGAGCAGCCGTTTCTTGGAGGCGCGCAAGTCAGCATAGGCGCCCAGTGCCGGCATCGTCAGCATCACCACCAGGCTCGAGGCGGCCAGCGTCAGCGTCCACGCGAAGGTGGCCCAGCTCGCACCACCGGCCACGCCGCCGACGAAGTAGGCGCTGAAGACAGCCGTCAGCACCACCGTCGTGTAGCCCGAGTTGGCGAAGTCGTACATCGCCCAGCCGAAGACCTCGCGCTTGCGTACGCCGGGGTTGAGTGCGTCCTGGGGGAAGAGGGCCATGGTGTGCGGGGTCGAGGAGGGCGACGGGGCGCAGTATCGGGGGAATGTCCGTGCCGTGTCGCTCGGGGGTCAGCCCGGGTTCGGGGTGGCCGGCGCGGCTGCAGCGGCTGCTGCGGCCGCGGCACGGCTGCGCAGCAGCGCGTCGAGGCTGTAGACAGCCAGCCCCGCCCAGATGCAGGCGAAGCCCAGGAGCCGGTCGGTATCGAAGGGCTCGTGGAAGACCCAGATGCCCAGCGCCAGCTGCAGCGAGGGCGAGATGTACTGCAGCAGCCCGACGGTGGCCAGCGGCAGCCGGCGTGCACCCGCGGCGAAGAGCAGCAGCGGCAGCGCGGTGAGTGGCCCGGCGAGCACCAGCAGGCCCATGAGGCCGACGTCCCCGCCGGCCAGCGCGCCGTGGCCCGAAGCCGTCCAGAACAGCAACGCCGGCACCACGATCGGTGCGACGACGAGGTTTTCCACCGTCAGCCCCTCGAGGGCGCCGAGCCTGGCGGTCTTGCGGATGAGGCCGTACAGCGCGAAGCTGCCTGCCAGCAGCAGCGCGATCCACGGCAGCCGCCCCGTCTGCCAGGTGAGCCACAGCACGCCTGCGGCGGCCAGCGCCACCGCGGCCCACTGCGGCCGGCGCAGCCGCTCGTGCAGCACGAGCACGCCCAGCATCACGTTGAGCAGCGGGTTGATGAAGTAGCCCAGGCTCGCCTCCACCACGTGGCCGTTCTGCACCGCGTAGACGTAGACGAACCAGTTGCCCAGCAGCAGCGCGGCGCTGCCGGCGAAGACGAGGATGCGGCGCGGCTCGCGCATCACCGCGCCCAGCCAGGCCCAGTGGCTGCGCAGCGCCAGGATGCCCAGCAGGAACACCACCGACCACACGCAGCGGTGCAGCACCATCTCGGAGGCCGGCACCGCGCCCAGGGCCCGGAAGTACAGCGGGAAGGTGCCCCACATCGAGAAGGCGAGGATGCAATAGAGGAAGCCGGGGTTCATGCGCGGGGGCATTGTCCGCGAGCTTCGCATCGATCGCGCGGGCATTGAAGCATCACCGGCAATATGACATTATTGGCGATGTGAGATGCTTGCTGGATACGAATGTCATCGTGGCGGCTCTGCGCAGCCCGGCCGGTGCCTCGGCGGCGCTGCTGCGGGCCGCGCGTCGTGGCGATC
>JBDKFA010000012.1:0-25767 GCA_039798945.1 Pseudomonadota bacterium | reverse complement strand
GTAGGCCAGCAGCTTGCCCGGGAACTTGGCGTGGATCGCGTCGGCGAAGGCCTTGGCGAAGGCCAGGTCGGGCTTGCCCGTCTCGCACCAGATGAGGTCGGCATAGGGGGCATAGGCGAGGCCGCGGCTGATGGCCTGATCCAGGCCGTTGCGGCTTCGGAAGAAGCCTTCCACGGTACGCTCGCCTGTCAGGTAAGGGCGGTCGTTCTCGTCGACGTCGCTCGTGACGAGGTCGGCCGCCTCGGCGTCTGTGCGGGCCAGCAGGATCGTGGGCGTGCCCATCACGTCGGCGGCCAGCCGCGCCGCGACCAGCTTGGCCACCGCCTCCCGCGTGGGCACGAGCACCTTGCCGCCCATGTGGCCGCACTTCTTGACCGAGGCCAGCTGGTCCTCGAAGTGCACGCCCGAGGCTCCGGCCTCGATCATCGCCTTCATCAGCTCGAAAGCGTTGAGCACGCCGCCGAAACCCGCCTCGGCATCGGCCACGATCGGGGCGAAGTAGTCGACGTCGTCGCGGCCCTCGCTCCACTGGATCTGGTCGGCGCGCTGCAGCGTCGCGTTGATGCGGCGCACGACCTTGGGCACCGAGTCCACCGCGTACAGGCTTTGGTCGGGGTACATCTCGCCGCCGCTGTTGGCGTCGGCGGCCACCTGCCAGCCCGACAGGTAGATGGCTTTCAGCCCGGCCTTGACCTGCTGCATCGCCTGGTTGCCGGTGAGCGCGCCCAGCGAGTTCACGAACGGCTCGGTGTGCAGCAGCGACCACAGCTTCTCGGCTCCGCGGTGCGCCAGCGTGTGCTCGATGGCGAGGGAGCCGCGCAAGCGCACGACATCTGCCGCGGTATAGCCGCGCTTGATGCCCTTCCAGCGCGGGTTGCCGGCCCAGTCGGCTTCGAGGGCGGCGGCTTGCTGGTCGCGGGTGGGACGGTTCATGGTGAGCTCCTGGACAAGGGTGAAGAAGACGGGGCGGATCGGAGGTCCGATGGAAGAACGATACGCCTGTTTCAGGAACTCTCGTAACTTATGTCTTATAGAAGACAAATAATCTATTCTTTAAAAATCAAGCACTTGTCACGGTCATGCCGCAATGCGCAATGCCCTTTCTCAGCATGAACTCGTCCGGCGGCGGTCCCGGCCGATGCATTTCGCGCCAGCACCTGCGCATTTCACGATCCGGAATTCAGCCCTTCGGCCCACGTGGCATAGATGTGCTCTGCGAGCCTATGGTGCGCCGCCATCTCCGTCAGCGCCTGTGCATGCAGCTCCTGCCCGCCCTGCACCGAGCCCGGGTGCTGAAGGCACGCCTGCTCCCACAACGGATCGCCCTCCCCCACCCAGGCTGCCAGCTTCGGCGCATCGATCTCGATGTGGAACTGCATGGCCAGGTGCGGCCCGACGCTGAACGCCTGTACGGGGCACGCTGCCGATGTGGCCAGCGCCGCCGCCCCGCCGGGCAGCTCGAAAGCCTCGTAGTGCCACTGCATGACCGTGGCCTGCTGGCGCGGGCCGAACCAGCGGGCAGCCTCGGGGGTGTTGCGCACCTCGATGCGCTGCCAGCCGATTTCCGGCGCCGGGGAAGCCTGCACGCGGGCTCCCAGCGCACGCGCCATCAGTTGCCCGCCGAGGCAGTGCCCGATGACGGGCTGGCCGGCTTCCATGGCCTGCAGGATGAGCCGCTCGGTGTCGCGCAGGTAGGGTAAGGGGTCGTTGACGCTCATCGCGCCGCCAAGCACGGCGAGTCCGGCGTACTCGCGCAGGCTCGCGGGCACCGGTTCGCCCTGACCGGTCAGCCTCACCTCGAACGGCAGGGCCCGCCCGCGCAGCCACCTGGCCAGGTAGGCCGGCCCATCCACACGCATGTGTTGCAGCACCAGGATCGGTTTCATGGGGGTCCTCCGCATGTGCGCCACGCCGAGGCGCGGCGACGGGCCCGATCATCGCGCACGGATAGACTCCGGCTCACAGTCTTCAGCCCGAGGAGCACCCCGATGTACAAGGACATGGACGCCTACTGGATGCCGTTCACGGCCAACCGCCAGTTCAAGAAGGCCCCCCGCCTGCTCACCCGGGCGTCCGGCATGCACTACTGGGACGACAAGGGCAGGCAGATCCTCGATGGCGTTGCCGGGCTGTGGTGCGTGAATGCAGGCCACGCGCGGCCGCGCATCGTCCAGGCCATCCAGGAGCAGGCCGGAGAGATGGACTTCGCGCCGCCCTTCCAGATGGCACATCCAAAGGCCTTCGAGCTGGCCCACCGTGTGGCGCAGCTGGCCCCGGAAGGCATGGGCAAGGTCTTCTTCACGAACTCCGGCTCCGAGGCGGTGGAGACGGCCCTGAAGATGGCCATCGCCTACCACCGCGCGCGCGGCGAAGGGTCGCGCACGCGACTCATCGGCCGCGAGCGCGGCTACCACGGCGTGAACTTCGGCGGCATCTCGGTGGGCGGCATCGTCGCCAACCGCAAGATGTTCGGTACGCTGCTGGCGGGCGTGGACCACATCCGCCACACCCACGACCCGGCCCGCAACGCCTTCAGCCGGGGCCTCCCAGCCCACGGCGCGGAGTTCGCCGACGACCTCGAGCGGCTCGTCGCGCTGCACGACGCCTCCACCATCGCGGCCGTGATCGTCGAGCCGGTGGCCGGCTCCACGGGCGTGCTCCTGCCGCCGCAGGGCTACCTGCAGCGCCTGCGCGAGATCTGCGACCGCCACGGCATCCTGCTGATCTTCGACGAGGTCATCACCGGCTTCGGTCGCACCGGCAACCCCTTCGGCGCCCAGACTTTCGGCGTGACACCGGACATGATGACGGTGGCCAAGGGCATCACCAACGGCTGCGTGCCAATGGGCGCCGTGATCTGCCGCGACGCCATCCACGACGTGTTCATGCAAGGGCCCGAGCACCTGATCGAGTTCTTCCACGGCTACACCTACTCGGCCCATCCGCTCGCCTGCGCCGCGGGCCTCGCGACGCTGGACACCTACGCGGAGGAAGGCTTGCTCACCCGTGCCGCCGGCCTCGAGCAGACCTTTGCCGACGCGGTGCACTCCCTGCGCGGCGAGCCCCACGTGATCGACGTGCGCAACGTCGGCCTGGTAGGCGGGGTCGAGCTCGCGCCGATGCCGGGCGCGCCGACACGGCGGGCCTTCGAGGTGTTCCTCGACTGCTACGACAAGGGCGTGATGGTGCGCACCACCGGCGACATCATCGCCATGTCGCCCCCCCTCATCATCGAGCCGGCCCAGATCGAACAGCTCGTCGAGACGGTCCGGGGCGCATTGCGCCGCCTGGCCTGACTCGGCACCCGGCACGGCGAGCATCGGCGTGGAGCGACGCACGCCCTGGGCGGCGTACGCGTGCCTGGCCGCGAGCATGGCCCTGGTCGGGTTCTACGTCGGCCTGTCCAGGCTGCTGGTGGCGGCTCTGCCCGTCTTCCTGCTGGCGTGGATGCGCTTTGGCATCGCGGCGGTGGCGATGCTGCACTGGCTGCCTCGCCCGTCCTCCGAGGCGCCACTCCAGCCGCGTGAGCGCAGGCTGCTCTTCTGGGAGAGCTTCCTCGGGAACTTCCTGTTTTCGATCTGCATGCTCTTCGGCGTGGCGGCCACTTCAGCGCTCGCTGCAGGGGTGGTGATGGCCGCCATCCCCGCCACGGTGGCCGTGCTGTCGTGGCTGGTGCTGGGCGAACCGATCTCCAGGCGGGTCAGGCTTGCCATCGTCTGCGCGGTGGTGGGCATCGCCTTGCTCGCCTGGTCCCGGCATCCCGGTGGCGGCGCGACTGGCCCCGGCGCGGCCACGGCGGCGCCGTGGTGGGGCTACGCGTTGCTCGTGGGAGCCGTGCTGTGCGAGGCGAGCTATGTCGTCATCGGCAAGCGCCTGACGGCCTCGGTGTCTCCGCGGCGCATCAGCGCCCTCATCAACCTGTGGGGGCTCGCGCTCGTCACCCCCTTCGGGCTGTGGCAGGCGCTGCGCTTCGACTTTTCCGCTGTACCGGCCCAGACTTGGGGCCTGCTCGTGTTCTATGCGATTGCCGCCAGCATGGTCACGGTCTGGCTATGGATGCGCGGCCTCAAGCAGGTACCGGCCGCGCAGGCAGGCGTGTTCACGGTGATGCTGCCGCTCGCGGCCGCTGCGGTGGGCGTGTTCTTCCTCGGCGAACGGTTCACGGCTGGTCACGCCGCGGCCTTCGTGCTGGCGCTGGCCGGGCTGCTGCTGGCGACCTGGCCGGATGCTCGCACGCGCGCGGTGAGCAGCTCCTCGTAGAGCTCGCCGTAGCGCCGGGCCGGCCCGGCCCAGGAGAAGTCCTGCGTCATCGCGTGGCGCTGGCGTGCGCCCCAGGCACCCAGCTCGCGGTAGCAGGCCACGGCCCGGGCTACGGCGGCCACCAGGGCCTCGGGGCTCGCGTCATCGAACACGAAGCCAGTGCTGGCTGCGGCGGCGCCACCGCCGTCGCCCGCGTCGGATACCGTGTCGGCCAAGCCACCGACGCGCCGCACCAGCGGCAGCGTGCCGTAGCGCATCGCGTACATCTGCGCCAGGCCGCAAGGTTCGAAGCGGGAGGGCATCAGCAGCGCGTCCGCGCCGGCGATCAACCGGTGCGCGCGCGCCTCGTCGTAGCCGATGAAGGCGCACACCTGGCCGGGGTGAGCCAGCGCCGCCTGCTCGAAAGCCTGCTCGAGGGCGGGCTCACCACTGCCCTGCACCACGAGCTGCACGCCAAGGGGCAGCAACGCGGGCAGCGCCTGAAGCAGCAGGTCCAGCCCCTTCTGGTGCGACAGCCTGCTGACCACTGCCAGCACAGGGGTCTGCGGATGAGCGGCCCACCCGGCCTCACGCTGCAGGGCCGCCTTGCAGGCGGCCTTGCCTGCCAGCCGCGAGACGTCGTAGCACGCGGCCAGCGCGCCATCGGCGGCCGGGTTCCATACCTGCTCGTCGATGCCGTTGAGGATGCCCGAGACCTCCGCGCCGCGGGCGCGCACCACGCCGTCCAGCCCGTGGCCGAAGGCGGGCGTCGCGATCTCACTCGCATAGCCAGGGCTGACCGTGGTGACGCGGTCCGCGTACTGCAGCCCTGCCTTCATGCACGACAGCTGACCGTGAAACTCCAGCCCCTCGGCATGCAGGAACGATGCGCTCAAACCGACGAGCGCATGGTCCTGCAGCGCAAACAGGCCCTGGTAGGCCAGGTTGTGAACGGTGTAGACGCTTTGCACGGACGCGACCGGGTGCATGCGCAGGAACGCGCAGGCCAGCGCCGCATGCCAGTCGTGCGCGTGCACGACCTGCGGCGCCCAGTCCGGGTCCAGGCCCGAGCCGGCGAGCTGGGCCGCAGCCCACCCGAGCAGGCCCCAGCGTTGGAGGTTGTCGGGCCAGTCGCGCCCAAGGGTGTCGGAGTAGGGCCCGCCCTGGCGCCGGTAGAGCAGCGGCGCCTCGACAAGGTAGGCCGGCACGGATGGCCCCCCTGCAAGCTGCCCGCGCCACAGGCGCACCCCAGCAGCGCCGAAGACCGAGCCGAGCTCCGCGATCCGCTCGCGTCCTTCGAGGACGCCCATCAGCGCGGGCAAGCCGGGCAACAGCAGCCGCGCATCCACCCCCTGACCCCGCAAGGCCGCGGGCAGCGCCGCGACGACATCGGCCAGGCCCCCCGTCTTGACCAGCGGGAAGACTTCCGCCGCCGTGTGCAGCACCCGCATCAGTCGTGCACCACCGGCTCGTGGCCACCGAGGGCAACGAGCATCTCTCGCGTGACGAGCGTGATGCCGCTTTCGGTGCGGTGAAAGCGCTGCGCGTCCTCCTTCGCATCCTCGCCGATCACCATGCCTTCCGGGATCACCGTTCCGCGGTCGGCCACCACCCGCGTGAGCCGCGCCCCCCGCCCCACCTGCACGCCAGGCAGCAGCACGCTCCAGTTCACGCTCGAGAACGAGTGCACCCGAACCTGCGAGAACAGCACGCTGCGGAACACCGCCCCCGAGACGATGCAGCCGCCCGAGACGAGGGACTCGATGGCCATGCCGCGCCGGTCATCCTGGTTGTGCACGAACTTGGCCGGCGGCAATTGCGGCTGGTAGGTCCAGATCGGCCAGCGCGTGTCGTAGAGGTTGAGCAGCGGGTCGGTGGCGGTGAGGTCGATGTTGGCGTCCCAGTACGCATCGATCGTGCCGACGTCGCGCCAGTAGGGCTCGGTGCCCAGGCGCTTGCCCACGCACGACAGTTCGAAGGGGTGTGCCGCGGCGCGCCCGTTGCGCACGGCGCGCGGGATGATGTCCTTGCCGAAGTCGTGGCTCGAGGCCGGGTCGGCCATGTCGCGCTCGAGTTCGCGGTACAGGTAGCGTGTGTTGAAGATGTAGATGCCCATGCTCGCCAGGGCGCGGTCGGGCTTGCCGGGCATCGCGGGCGGGTCCTCGGGTTTCTCGACGAAGGCCGTGATGTTGCGCCGCTCGTCGATGGCCATCACGCCGAAGGCCCGTGCGGCCGTGCGGTCGACCTCGATGCACCCCACCGTGCAGTCGCGCCCCATCGCCACGTGGTCGGCCAGCATGATCGCGTAGTTCATCTTGTAGACGTGGTCGCCCGCCAGCACGACCACGTAGTCCGCGCCGTAGGCGGCCAGGATGTCCTGGTTCTGGTAGACCGCATCGGCCGTGCCGCGGTACCAGGATTCCTCGTCCACGCGCTGCTGTGCGGGCAGCAGGTCCACGAACTCGTTCATCTCCGGGCGCAGAAAGGCCCAGCCGCGCTGCAGGTGCCGCAGCAGGCTGTGGCTCTTGTATTGCGTGATCACGCCTATGCGCCGGATGCCGGAGTTCAGGCAGTTGGACAGCGCGAAGTCGATGATGCGGAACTTGCCGCCGAAGTAGACCGCAGGCTTGGCGCGGCTGTCGGTCAGGTTCTTCAGGCGGCTGCCGCGTCCACCGGCAAGCACGAGCGCGATCGCGCGCTTGGGCAGGTCCAGGCTCTGAGCCAGGTCGTGGGGGGTCATCATGGTCCAGTCTCCCTGACGGCGCAGCCGGGCCCCGACGGCCCAGCCCGCAGCAGGGTCAGGATGCACGATTTTCGCTGACCTTGCCGAAT
The DNA here is from genome assembly GCA_039798945.1 of Pseudomonadota bacterium. Classification (GTDB taxonomy): domain Bacteria; phylum Pseudomonadota; class Gammaproteobacteria; order Burkholderiales; family Burkholderiaceae_C; genus Rubrivivax. Next base: position 18,696 of record JBDKFA010000012.1, on the reverse strand, counting down.
GCCACTGCCACGGCCTCGCCCGATCATGCCTGCACGCATGGCCGACTCCCCTTCTCCTGTTCCTGCCGGACCGCCCGAGGTGCCCAGTCACGCCGCACGTCTGGATGAGGAGTTGCAGTCCCGCTTGCGCGACGAGCTGGGTGTCGCGCCTGGCCGTGCCTCGCGCGGCGACCTGATGCGCGGTCTGGCCGCACTCGCGCGCCAGCAACTCGCCAGGCGCTGGGTGGCCAGTGACGCCGCGGACCGCCGCACGCGGGCGCGCCGCGTGCACTTCCTGTGCATGGAGTTCCTCATCGGGCGCAGCCTGGCCAACACGCTGGCGGCACTCGGTTGCGAGGATGCTGCCGCCCAGGCGGTGCAGCGGCATGCCGCAGCCTGGGAGGACGTGCAGGCCGAGGAAGCCGATGCCGCGCTCGGCAACGGGGGGCTCGGCCGGCTGGCCGCTTGCTACCTCGAGTCGATGGCCACCCTTGGGTTGCCGGCCTGGGGCTATGGCATCCGCTACGAGTACGGCATGTTCGCGCAGACCATCCAGGACGGTCAGCAGGTCGAGCACCCCGACCCATGGCTCGAGGACGGCTCCCCGTGGGAATTCCCGCGCCCGGACGTGTGCCACCGCATCGGTTTCGGGGGGCGGGTCGAACAAGGCGCCGGCCCCGGACGGGCGCCGGTGTGGCACCCGCAGACCGTGGTCCATGCCAAGGCCTACGACCTGCTCATTCCGGGCCACGCCACCGAGCGGGTGGGCACCTTGCGGCTGTGGCGATCGGCGGCACCGGCGCTCATCGACCTGCAAGCCTTCAACCTCGGCGACTACGCGCGCGCGGCCGCCTGCAAGAACGCTTACGAGAACATCTCGTGGGTGCTGTACCCGGACGACCGCACGCCCGAGGGACGTGAACTGCGGCTGCGCCAGGAGTACTTCTTCACCTCGGCGTCGATCCAGGACATCCTTGCCCGACACCTCGAGGAGCACGGCCGGCTCGACAACCTGGCGGCGCAGCAGGCGATCCACCTGAACGACAGCCACCCGGCCATCGCCGTGGCAGAGTTGATGCGGCTGCTCATCGACGAGCATGGCTGGTCCTGGCCCGGGGCCTGGGCCCAGACCCGCCAACTGCTCAGCTACACCAACCACACGCTGATGCCAGAGGCCCTGGAGACCTGGCCCGTGGAGTTGCTGGCCCGGGTGCTGCCGCGCCACCTGGAGATCATCACGCGCATCCACCAGGATTGGACGCAGGAGGCCCGTCTGGCCTGGCCGGGCGATGCAGCCCGTCATGCACGGGCCGCCCTGATCGACGCCGAGGGACCGCGTGTGCGCATGGCACACCTGGCGGTGCTGGGCAGCCACCATGTGAACGGGGTGTCGGCGTTGCACGGCAAGCTGCTGCGCGAGACGGTCTTCGCCGACTTCGCTGCCCATGACCCGTCGCGCTTCAGCCACGTGACGAACGGGGTCTCGCCCCGGCGCTGGCTCGCCCAGTGCAACCCGGCGCTGGCGCAGCTGATCGACGAGGCGATCGGCCCGGCCTGGCGGCGTGACCTGGACGCGCTGATCGGGTTGCGCGCCTGGCTGGACGACGGCGCCTTCGTCGCCCGCTTCGCCGCCGCGCGGCAGGCGAACAAGCGACGCCTGGCTGCGGTCATCGCCCACGAGACCGGCATCGCCGTGGATGCCGCCAGCCTTTTCGATGTGCAGGTCAAGCGCATCCACGAGTACAAGCGGCAGCTGCTGAACCTCATGCACGTGGTGTGGCGCTGGCAGTCCCTCCGTGCCGCACCGCAAGCGGACTGGGCACCACGAACGGTGATCCTGGCGGGCAAGGCGGCTTCCGGCTATGCGATGGCGCGCCAGATCATCCGCCTCGCCCACGACATTGCACGCGTGGTCAACAGCGACGCGGACGCAGCGGGCCGGCTGCGCCTCGTGTTCCTGCCGAATTACGGCGTCTCACTGGCCGAGGTGGTGATGCCGGCGGCGGACCTGTCGCAACAGATCTCGCTGGCAGGCACGGAAGCCTCGGGCACCGGCAACATGAAGCTGGCCCTGAACGGTGCGCTGACCCTCGGCACCGCAGACGGGGCGACGATCGAGATCCGCGACTGCGTGGGCGAGGAGAACATGTTCCTCTTCGGCCTGGACGCCGACGGTGTGGCCGCACGGCGCGCGCAAGGGTACGCGCCCCGCGAGCAGCTGGCCCGCGACCCCCGCCTAGCCGGGGTGCTCGAGGCGATCGGCACGGGCGTCTTCAGCCCGGAGGAGCCAGGGCGCTACCTCATGCTGGTCGATCAACTGCTCCGCGAAGACGCCTATCTCGTGACGGCGGACTTCGGCTCCTACCTGCAGGCACAGGAGCGCACCGACGAGGCCTACCGGATGCCCGAAGCGTGGGCGCGCCGGGCCCTGGCCACCGTTTCGGGCATGGGGCACTTCAGCGCCGACCGCGCGGTCGCCGAGTACGCCCGGCGGATCTGGCGGGTCCGGCCGTCGGGCTGAACCGGTCTGCATGCCGGGCCAGGGTTCGTGCTCTGCGCGTTCCCAGTGCGCTCGCCGCACAGGCACACTCACGGCCATGTCTGCCTGGCCTCCCCTACCCTTCGCCTCCCCCGCCCGGGAGGCCGCGAACCCGTCCAGCGGCTCGATCGTGCACTCGCACTTGCCGGCGCCCGCCGCCCTTGCCGGGCTCTCCCGGGGGAGCCCCTGGCCGATGGGTGCGCACCCCCTGCCCGGCGGGGTGAACTTCGCCCTGCATGCGCCCCATGCCAGCGCGGTGGAGCTGTGTCTCTTCGATGCCGAGGGCGAGGTCGAGCAGTGGCGCCTGCCGGTGCACGCACGCAGCGGCCCGACCTGGCACGCCTTCCTGCCAGGGGCCGGAGCGGGCCTGGTGTACGGCTGGCGGGTGCACGGGCCCTGGGCACCCGAGCGGGGTGAGCGCTTCAGCCCGCACAAGCTGCTGCTCGATCCGTGGGCAGGCGAGATCGTGGGACGTTTCGAACACCGTGACGAACACCTGGCCACCCATCCCGCGGACAACGCCCGCTGGGCCCTGAAGGCACGCGTGGTGGCCGACCGCTACGACTGGCAGGGCGACGAGCCGCCGCACCACTCCGCCGCCGACCTCGCCATCCTGGAGCTGCATGTGAAGGGCTTCACGATGCGTCACCCGCAGGTGCCGCAAGCCTTGCGCGGCACGTACGCCGGGCTCGCCAGCGAGCCTGCCATCGGGCACCTGAAGCGCCTGGGCATCACGGCCGTGTGCCTGCTGCCGGTGCACCAGCACGTGGACGAGCTCCACCTGCAACGCCTCGGGCTCGTCAACTACTGGGGCTACAACACCGTGGGCTACTTCTGCCCGGAACCGCGCTATGCGCACGCGCGCGACGCGGTGGGGGTGCGCCGGGAGTTCCGCGACATGGTGCGCGCCCTCCACCGTGCCGGCATCGAGGTGCTGCTGGACGTCGTCTACAACCACACCGCCGAGGGCGACGAGCGCGGGCCGACGATCAGCTGGCGCGGCATCGACAACCGGGCCTGGTACCGCCTGCCCCCGGGCAACCCGGCGGGCTACGAGAACCTCACCGGCTGCGGAAACACGCTGGACATCCGCCGCCCGGGCGTGCTCAGGATGGTGCTCGACAGCCTGCGCCACTGGGTGCAGGCCTATCACGTCGACGGCTTCCGTTTCGACCTTGCACCGGTGCTCGCACGTGGGGACAACGGCTTCGAGCACGAGGCGGCCTTCTTCCAGGCCGTGGCACAGGACCCCGTGCTGGCTCGGGTGCGGATGATCGCCGAGCCCTGGGACGTCGGCCCCGGCGGCTACAGGCTGGGGCAGTTCCCCGCCGGCTGGGCCGAGTGGAACGACCGGTTCCGCGACACGATGCGGGCCTACTGGCTCGGTCATCCGACCCACCGCGGCGAACTGGCCCGGCACCTGGCCGGCTCGGCCGATCACTTCCGCACCCGCGGGCGCCTGCCGTCGGCCAGCGTCAACTACGTGACGGCGCACGACGGCTTCACGCTGGCCGACCTGGTCTCCTACCGGGAGCGGCGCAACCACGCCAATGGCGAGGACAACCGGGATGGACACCCGCACAACCTGTCGACCGACGGCGGCGTCGAAGGGCCTACGGACGACCCTGAGGTACGCGCGCGCCGTGGCGCCCTGCAACGGGCCCTGCTCGCGTGCACCGTGCTCGCCCAGGGTACGCCCATGCTGACGGCGGGAAGCGAGCTCGGGCACACCCAGCAGGGCAACAACAACGCGTACTGCCAGGACAACGAGGTCTCATGGCTCGGCTGGGCCCAGGCGGATGACGCACTGGTCGACTTCGTGGCTCGACTCCTGGCCTTGCGCCGTGAACTGATGCCGCTGGACGACGGCTGGTACGACCCCCCGGAGTCCTCGCATCCACCGGCGCAGGCTGCGTCGCGTGGCCCGACGCTGACCTGGCGCCAGGCCGACGCCTCGCCCCTGCACGAGCCCGAGTGGCACGACCCGTCGCGACGCGACCTGGCCGTCCTGATCGGGGAGCCCGGCCGGGTTCGCACGCCACTGCTGATGCTGCTGAATGCGCACGACACAGCCCGCCGCTTCGTGCTGCCGCCCGGGGCCTGGCAGGTGCGGCTGGACAGCAGCGCCGCCGCCGGCCTGCCCGAGGAGGCCGTGGCCGGCGGGCCGCCGCCACGCGCCGGCACGGTGGAGGCGGCCCCCCATGCGGTGCTGCTGTTGCAGAGGGTGGCGCCCTGAGCGCTGCAGTGGCCAGCCGTGGCTGGCCTGAGCGCCCGGATCGACCTGTCTGCCTGGCTCCAAGCGAAAAAAAGGGCACCCCGCCGGGGGTGCCCTCTGGTCTTGGCGCCCGGCCCTGTCGGGGTCGGTCGGCCGGCCGACGCACCGGGCCCACCCGGCGCGCGGCACCACCGTTCAGCGCACGACAGCGATCTGGTCGCGCTTGCCACCCTTGTAGGTGTACAGCGTGAGCGCGCCGTTCTTGATGTCGCCCTTGTTGTCGAAGGCGATCGTGCCGGTCACGCCCTTGTAGCCCTCGGTCTTGGCGAGCACCGGCAGGTACTTGGCGGGGTCGGCCGAGCCGGCCTTCACCATCGCCGCCACCATCACGTTCACGGCGTCGTAGACGTACGGGGCATAGACCTGCACATCGGCATTGAACTTCTTCTTGTAGGCGGCGTAGAAGTCGTCCATCGACTTCTTGGCGGCGCCCTCGACACCACCCGCCTCGGCGCACACCACCTGGCCGTCGCCCATCGAGCCGGCCGCGAGCTTGGGCAGCTCGGTGGTGCAGATGCCGTCGCCGCCCATGAACTTGGCGTCGATGCCCAGTTGCTTCATCTGGCGCATCATCGGACCCGCGACGGCATCCATGCCACCGAAGAACACGACGTCGGGCTTCTTGCCCTTGAGCGTGGTCAGGATGGCCGTGAAGTCGGTCGCCTTGTCGTTCGTGAACTCGCGCCCGACGATCTTGCCGCCAGCGGCCTTCACGCCCTTCTCGAACTCGTCGGCCACGCCCTGGCCGTAGGCCGTGCGGTCGTCGATGACGGCGATCGACTTGCCCTTGAGTTGCGTGACGGCGTACTTGCCGAGCGTGCCGCCCAGATGCACGTCGTCCGCCACGACACGGAAGGTCGTCTTGTAGCCCTGGCGCGTGAAACGGGGGTTCGTCGCCGACGGGCTGATCTGGGGAATGCCGGCGTCGCTGTAGATCTTGGAGGCCGGAATCGACGTGCCGGAGTTCAGGTGCCCGACCACTCCGTTGACCTTGGCGTCCACCAGCTTCTGAGCTGCGGCGGTACCCTGCTTCGGGTCGGCGGCGTCGTCCTCGGCGAGCAGCTCGAAGCGCGCCTTCTTGCCGCCGATCGTCACGCCCTTGGCGTTGAGTTCGTCGATGGCCATGCGCGCGCCGTTCTCGTTGTCCTTGCCCAGGTGGGCGATGCCACCGCTGGTGGGGGCGACGTGGCCGATCTTGACGACGAGGTCCTGCGCCCAGACCGGGCCGACCAGAAGCGTGGCGGCCGCGGCAGCGACCATCGTGACGCGAATGCGCATATTCAACTCCTGTGGATGAAACAATAGGGAGGGGAGAGCCGACAGGTTCGGGCGCACGGCCGTCGCTGCGGCTGCTCGCCCGGAAGGCGCGCCACGATACCCGAAATCCGGTCAGGTCGACCGCAGGGGTATTCCTCAGCGCTGCACGCGGCGCCGCGCGAGTTGCTGGGCCACTGCACGGCTGACGACGTCTCGCAGCGTGAGAGCCACCTCCTCCCGTGCCTCCCGGATCAGCAGATCCGCGGCGCGGGCCAGCGTTGGCGCCAGCGCCTCGCGCAGCCGGTACTCGAACATGAGGTCGATGCGCTGTCCGAGTTCGGCCATCACCTCGTCTTCGATCGCACGGGCATCGAGAAGGGGCTCGCGCTCGGGCACCGTGGCCGCTGCCGCCACCACAGCCCCGGCAGGCCCTGCACCGGGCGGGGAAAGCTCGGCAAGGGGCGCTGCGGCAGACGGCCGAAAACCGGGATCGACAGCGGGCGCAGGCTCGTGGCCTGGCGGCGGGGCCGCCGGGTGTTCCAGCTCCTCGGTCAGCACGGGCAGCGCGCCCGGCTGGGTCGGGGGGTCGAAGGGACCGCTCACGCTTGCTCCCGCCCCACGGCGTGGTGCACCGGTTGCACGCCACGTTCCACGTACTGGCGCCAGCGCCGCCGACCCGACTCGACCTCGGCCGGGTCGGCCCCGACGAGTTCGATGATCCGCCCCGCCAGTTCGACACCCTCGTCGCCCTGCCCCCCTTGCACGGTCTCCAGCGGCTGCGGGCCGAGGTTCAACAGCACCTCGGGTCGAGCCACCGAGGCCGGCCACTGCACGCCGTAGGCGAGAAGCCACACGGGCGTGCGATGCATGGCTTGCGGAGGGGAGCCGTCGCGGTGCCAACGCAGGTGCGGGATGAACTCATGGGGGTCGAAGGTCCACAGGGCCTGGTCGAGCGCGTCAACCTCGCCGGCCTCGCCACGCACCTGCACCCGCGAGCCTCGGCCCACCGCCTTGCGCAACAGCCGGCACGCGTAGCCGAGCTTGTCGTCCATCCCCGAGTGGAAATCGACCTGCATCGTCCCGGCGCGGCTCCAGGCCCCGGCCTCAGGCCACCCCGGCAGGCGCGGCACGGCCGCGCACGAAGCGGCTCAGCAGTGCCACCGGCCGGCCGGTACCCCCCTTGGCGGCACCGGACTTCCAAGCCGTGCCGGCGATGTCCAGGTGCGCCCACGGGTACTTGGCGGCAAAGCGCTTCAGGAAGAGCGCGGCGGTGATCGAGCCGCCGGCACGCCCGCCGACGTTCGCGACATCCGCGAAGTGGCTCTTCAGGGCCTCCTCGTACTCCTCGTCCAGCGGCATCCGCCAGCACGGGTCGAGGGCCTGCTCGCCCGCCTGTTGCAGCTCGTGGGCCAGGCCATCGTCCGGGCTGTACAGGCCGCTGCGGTGGTGGCCAAGAGCGATCACGCAGGCGCCGGTCAGCGTGGCGATGTCCACCACCGCGGCCGGCTTGTAGCGTTCGGCGTACGTCAAGGCGTCACACAGGATCAACCGACCTTCCGCATCCGTGTTGAGGATCTCGATCGTCTGGCCCGACAGGCTGCGCACGACGTCGCCAGGCTTGACCGCCCGGCCTCCGGGCATGTTCTCGCACGCGGCGATCAGCCCGACGAGGTTCACCGGTGCACGCATGCCGGCCACGGCGCGCACCGTGCCGAGCACGCTGGCGGCGCCGCCCATGTCGAACTTCATCTCGTCCATCTCGGCGGCGGGCTTCAGCGAGATGCCGCCGGTGTCGAAGGTGATGCCCTTGCCCACGAGCACCACGGGAGGTTGCTTGCGCGGCGCACCCCGGTACTCGATGACGATGAACTTCATCGGCTCTTCCGATCCCTGGGCGACGGCCAGGAACGAGCCCATGCCGAGCTTCTCGATCTCGCGCCGCCCGAGCACCTGTACGCGGCATCCATGGGCGCGCCCGAGCTTGCGTGCCTCGTCGGCGAGGAACGCGGGCGTGCAGTGGTTGCCCGGCCGGTTCGCGCATTCGCGTGCGAGGGCGACGCCGGCCGCCACGTGCGCGCCCTGCTCGAGGGCCGCCGCCAGCGCGCCCATGTCGGCCTCCGGTGCGAGCAGCGTGGCCTTCGCCAGCCGCGGCGGCGGGGGCGCGCTGGGCTTGGTATGGCGATACAGGTAGGCAGCCTCGCCCATCGCCAGCGCCAGTGCCTCCGCGTGTTCGGCCTGCGCCCGTGCGCCCGCCAGCCACACGGCCACGTGCGCACTGCCGCCGCCCTTGAGCAGCGCCAGCGCGGCACCGAGCGACTTGTGGAAGGCCTTGGCGCTGCCATCGGCCGCCACCGTGAACACGAGGCGGGTTGCTGCCACACGGGCCACCCGATGCAGGAGCACCGTCTTGCCGGGCTTGAGCGCGCACTCGCCATCGGCCAGCGCCTGGCCCAGTGCCGCATCCACCACCTTGTCCAGGCCCTTGCGCCCCGCATCGCCGGCGAGCACCACCACCAGCGCATCGGCCTGCACCCTGGACAGGCTGCCCGCGGAAGCGGCCTGGGTGTCGAAGTCCATAATCGATCCTCGTTTCTGAGACAGCCAACGATGTTATTCGATTCGTCCCTGCGCAAGGAGCTGGGGCGCGCCTTCGCCGCCACGCTGATGGTGATCCTCACCATCGCGCTGACGAACACGCTGATTCGCACGCTCGGCCAGGCAGCCGGTGGCTCGGTCGCGCCCCAGGACGTGGCGCTGCTGCTGGGGTATTTCGCCTTGGCTTACCTGCCGATGATGCTGAGCGTGTCGATGTTCGTCGCCGTCGTGCTCGTGCTCGGCCGCATGTACCGCGACCAGGAGATGGCGGTGTGGTTCGCCAGCGGCGTGGGCCTGTTTCGCTTCGTGCGCCCGCTGGGTTGGACCGCGGCGCCCGTCCTCGCCCTGGTGGCGGCGTTGCTCGTGTGGGTGTGGCCATGGGTGAACGCGCAGAGCGTGGAGGTGCGCGAGCGCTACCAGCAGCGCTCGGATCTCTCGCGCTTGGCGCCGGGCGTGTTCCAGACCTCCTCCGACGGGCGCCGGGTGTTCTTCGTCGAGCGTGACGAAGCGGACCCGCAGCGCGCGCGCAACGTCTTCATCCTCACCCAGTCCAATGGCGTCGAAAGCGTCACCTCGGCTCGCAGCGGCCGGCTGGAGACCGTGGCCGGTGAACGCTGGCTGGTCCTGGACAGCGGACACCGCAGCGAGACCGATCTGCGCACCGGCGAGCACCAGACGGCCAGCTTCGCGAGCTACCGTGTGCTCATCGACGAGTCACGTGCCCGCCAGGCGAGCGCACGCCCCCCCTTCGCCACCTCCACCCTGCACTTGCTTCGCGAGCCCACGCCGGCGCACCAAGGCGAGCTCGCCTGGCGCTTCGGGCTGTGGCTCGCCAGCGGCAACCTGCTGCTGCTGGCTCTCGGACTGTCGGCGCTGAACCCGCGCCGCGCGACCAACTGGAACCTGCTGTTCTCGCTGCTGGCCTACGTCGTCTACACGAACCTCGTGAACCTGTCGAAGTCGTGGGTCACGAGCGAGCGCATGAGCCTGGGCACCGCGCTGCTGGCCCTGCACGGAACGGCCTTGCTCGTCGGACTCGCCTTGCTGGGCTGGCGCCAGCACGCGGCGAGCTGGCGCCGGCCTCGGATACCGCTGCCTGCCAGCGCCCCACCTGCACCGACTTGAGCGGCCGATGAAGACCCTCAGGCGCCTGCTGTACCGCGAGATCGTCGGCTCCGTGCTGTTCGTGGCGGCTGCCTTCCTGTCGATCTTCCTCTTCATCGACCTGGTGGAGGAACTCGGCCGCATGGCGCAGCGCGGCCGCACGCTCGCCGGCGCCCTCGAGGCGGTGGCGCTGCAGCTGCCGGGCCACCTGTACGAGCTGCTGCCGCTGGCGGTGTTGATCGGCACCATCTACGTGCTCTCGCGCATGGCCCAGACCTCCGAATTCACGGTGCTGCGCAGCGGAGGGCTCGCACCGGGAAGGATGCTCGGGCTGCTCGGTGGCCTAGCGGCCGGGTTCGCCATCCTCACCTTCGTCGTCGGCGACTACGTCGCGCCCCGCACCGAGAGGGCTGCAGCCCTCGTCGATGCCCAGGGTGCCGGGGGACTGGTGCTGGGCCGAACGGGCGCGTGGTTGAAGGAACGCCGTGCCGACGAGGCGGGCGAGCGGGCCGTTTCCGTCAACGTGGCGGCAGCTGCGCCCGGCGGGCGGCTGCAAGGCGTGCGCATCTTCGAGTTCGATACCGAGAGCCGGCTGCTGCGTCGCCTGAGGGCCGAGCGTGCGACAGTGGGTGCGGACGGCCTGTGGCGGCTCGAGGCGGTACAGGTTTCGGTCTGGCCCACCTCGGGCGAGGCCGCCGTGCGCAACGTCGAGCACGCGCAGCTGGATTGGCCCAGCACCCTCGGGCCGGACGTGGTCGCCGCCGCGCTGCTGCCGCCTCGCACCATGTCCACGCTCGACCTGTGGCACTACAGCAGCCACCTCAGCAACCAGGAGCAGGCTGCCCAGCTGTACCAGATTCAGTTCTGGAAACGGGCGTTCTACCCCTTCGCCTGCTTCGTGATGATCGCGCTCGCGCTGCCCTTCGCGTACCTGCACGCCCGGGGCGGCGGCATCAGCGTGAAGGTCTTCGGCGGCATCATGCTCGGCATCAGCTTCGTGCTCGTCAACAACGTCTTCGGCCACATCGGCCTGCTGCGCGAGTGGACGCCTTGGGTGGCCGCGCTGGTACCGAGCCTGCTGTACCTGGGCCTGTCCCTGGCAGCTTTCGGCTGGCTCACGCGCTACCGCTGAGCTGCGCCGAAGCGGGGCGGGCATGCGGCTGACCCGGACCACTGCGTCCCGTGCGTGCGTTAGCATGACCGTCGATCCACGCTGACCCCGTCGCGATTTCCGATGGCCACTCCCCTTCTCTCCAGCCGGTTGCCTGCGGTCGGCACGACGATCTTCACCGTCATGTCCGCCCTGGCGGCCGAGCATGGTGCGGTCAACCTCGGCCAGGGCTTTCCGGACTTCGACTGCGACCCCGCGCTCGTGCAGGCGGTGACGCAGGCCATGCAGCAGGGCCTGAACCAGTACCCGCCGATGGCCGGCGTGCCCGCCCTGCGCGAGGCCGTGGCGGCCAAGATCCTGTCGCTGTACGGCCGCACCTACGACGCGGGCCAGGAGATCACGATCACCGCGGGTGCCACGCAGGCGATCCTGACCGCGGTGCTGTGTGCCGTCCACCCCGGCGACGAAGTGATCGTGCTCGAGCCGTGCTACGACAGCTACGTGCCGAACATCGAGCTCGCGGGCGCCAGCGTGGTACGCGTGCCGCTGACGCCGCGCACCTTCCGGCCCGACTTCGCCGCCATCGCCGCGGCGCTCGGGCCGCGCACGCGGGCCGTGATCATCAACTCGCCGCACAACCCGAGTGCCACCGTCTGGACGCGCGAAGAGATGCTGCGCCTGGCTGAACTGCTCGCGCCCACCGACGTGCTGCTGATCTCCGACGAGGTCTACGAGCACATGGTGTACGACGGTGCCCCGCACGTCAGCGCCGCCTCGATTCCGGCGCTGGCCGAGCGCGCCTTCGTCGTCTCGAGCTTCGGCAAGACCTACCACGTGACAGGCTGGAAGGTGGGGTATGTGGCCGCGCCCGCGGCGCTGACCACCGAGTTCCGCAAGGTCCACCAGTTCAACGTGTTCACCGTCAACACGCCTGTCCAGCACGCCCTTGCGCGCTACATGTCCGACCCCAGGCCCTACCTCGAACTGCCAGCCTTCTACCAGCGCAAGCGCGACCTCTTTCTCGAGGGGCTGCGTCGCACCCGGCTGCAACCGCTGCACACGCAAGGCACCTACTTCCAGTGCGTCGAGTACGCGCGGGTGAGCAGCCTGAGCGAGGCCGACTTCTGCCAGTGGCTCACGCGCGAGGTCGGCGTGGCCGCGATTCCGCTTTCCGCCTTCTACGGCAACGGCTTCGAACAAGGCATCGTGCGGCTGTGCTTCGCCAAGAAGGACGAGACGCTGCACGAGGGGCTGCGCCGGCTGGCGCGCCTGTAACGGGCCACTCCGCGAGCACGATGGACAAGTTCACCGGTACCAAGCCCGTGGCAGAGCGCCACGCCTTCGACACCGATGCGCTCGCGCGCCATCTTCAGGCCCACCTCGGCGGCTTTCAGGGGCCGCTGCAGGTCGAGCAGTTCAAGGGAGGGCAGTCGAACCCCACTTTCCTGCTGCGCACGCCGGGACTCTCCTACGTGATGCGCACCAAGCCGGGGCCGGTGGCGAAGCTGCTGCCCTCCGCACATGCGATCGAGCGCGAGTTCCGCGTCATGCGCGCACTGCACGGCACCGAGGTGCCCGTGGCGCGCATGCACCTGCTGTGCGAGGACGAGTCGGTCATCGGCCGCGCCTTCTACGTGATGGAGTTCGTGTCCGGGCGCGTGCTGTGGGACCAGGCGCTGCCAGGCCTCGAGCCGGCCGAGCGCGGCGCGATCTACGACGAAATGAACCGGGTGATCGCGGCCTTGCATCGCGTCGACCCGGCTGCCGTGGGGCTCGCCGACTACGGCAAGCCCGGCAACTATTTCGAGCGCCAGATCGCGCGCTGGAGCCGCCAGTACGAGGCATCCGTCACCACCCCCATTGTGGAGATGGACCGCCTGATCGAGTGGCTGCCCGCGCACATCCCCGAGGCTGCGCGCGATCCGTCGGCCGTCTCCATCGTCCATGGCGACTTCCGGCTCGACAACCTGATCTTCCACCCGACCGAGCCGCGCGTGCTGGCGGTGCTCGACTGGGAGCTCTCCACGCTCGGGCACCCGCTGGCCGACTTCAGCTACCACTGCATGGCCTGGCACATCCCGCACGCGATGGGCCGCGGCATCGGCGGGCTCGACCCGGCCGCACTCGGCATCCCCACCGAGGCGGCCTATGTCGAGCGCTACCTCGCGCGCAGCGGCCGCGCAACGGTGGCGGCCGTGCAGGCCGACTGGAACTTCTACCTCGCCTACAACCTGTTTCGCATCGCGGCGATCCTGCAGGGGATCGCGCGCCGCGTGGTGGACGGCACCGCGGCGAGCGCCGAGGCACAGGCGGCGGGCGCAGGTGCGCGGCCGCTGGCCGAACTGGCCTGGTCGTTCGCGGCACGCGCCTGACCCAACTGCCCCGCGCCGAACCCGGCCTCAGCGCCCCGCGCACCCCCTTGCACCTCGCGACACCCCGCGTCACCCCACTACCCACCGGGCCTGTGCCCACCCTCGCCGAGACTCTCCATGGACTTCAGCTATTCCCCCCGCACCCAGGAACTGCAGCAGCGCCTGCAAGACTTTATGGATCGCCACGTCTACCCCGCCGAAGCCCGGTGGTGGGCCGAGCTCGAGGAGAACACGCGCGCGGGCAGGCGCTGGAGCCCGCTGCAGGTGATCGAGGAACTCAAGCCGCGGGCGCGCGAGGCGGGGCTGTGGAACCTGTGGTTGCCCACGAGCGACCGCGGGGCCGGCCTGACGAACCAGGAGTACGCGCCGCTGGCCGAGATCATGGGCAAGGTGCCCTGGTCACCCGAGGTGTTCAACTGCAGCGCGCCGGACACCGGCAACATGGAAGTGCTGGTGCGCTACGGCACCCCCGAGCAGCAGCGGCAGTGGCTCGAGCCGCTGCTGGCGGGCGAGATCCGCAGCGGCTTCGCGATGACGGAGCCGGCCGTGGCCTCCTCGGATGCCACCAACATCGAGGCACGCATCGAGCGCCAGGGCGACGATTACGTGATCAACGGGCGCAAGTGGTGGACCAGCGGTGCCGGCGACCCGCGCTGCAAGGTGCTGATCTTCATGGGCAAGACCGACCCGTCCGCCCCCCGGCACTCGCAGCAGTCGATGATCCTGGTGCCCATGGACACCCCGGGCGTGAAGGTGCTGCGCCCGCTGACCGTGATGGGCTACGACGACGCCCCGCACGGCCACATGGAAGTGGACTTCGTCAACGTGCGGGTGCCCGCCTCGAACATGCTGCTGGGTGAGGGCCGTGGCTTCGAGATCGCGCAAGGCCGGCTCGGCCCGGGGCGCATCCACCACTGCATGCGGCTCATCGGGCTCGCCGAGCGCTCGCTGGCGCTGATGTGCAAGCGCGCGAGCGCACGCGTGGCCTTCGGTCGCACGGTGGCGCAGCAGACGGTCACCCAGGAGCGCATCGCCGAGGCGCGCATCCTGATCGAGCAGGCCCGTCTGCTCACGCTCAAGGCCGCATGGATGATGGACGTGGCGGGCAACAAGGCGGCCAAGGCCGAGATCGCGATGATCAAGGTGGCGGCCCCGAACATGGCCTGCCGAGTCATCGACTGGGCGATGCAGGTGCATGGCGGCGCGGGCATGTGCCAGGATTTCCCGCTGGCGTACTTCTACGCCCAAGCGCGCACGCTGCGCTTCGCCGACGGGCCCGACGAGGTGCATCGCAACGCCATCGCCAAGCTCGAGCTGGGGCGGCACGCTGCGTAGCGTGGCCTAGCGTGGCCTGGCATGGCCAGGCGTGGCCTCGCGTCCGTCGTCCGTCGTCTCCACCCCGGGCGACATTGCCCACAGGCTCGGCACGGTGGAGGGATCCTCCGGCTCGCCCATTTCGCGGTGCACGCGGCGAGCCTCGTGCATCGCGCATTCGAACAGGGTACGCCACGCCTGCAGCCGCTGCACAGTAGGCTCGTCCAGGCCGGTGCGCAGCTGCAGCCGACCCTCGGCGATCAGCAGCAGCAGCGGTGAGTGCCCTCGTGCAGGCGCGGCATCCAGCGCGCGTGCGAGCGGGCCGCTCACCCAACCCAGCAACCACTCCTGGTGGCTGGCAAAGGCCTCCAGGCCGGCCGGCCAGGTGATCGCCTGCTGCAGCGCCAGCCGGGGAAAGGTCACGACCCAGCGCATCTCCAGGGGCATGTGCGGGTCGAAGCGGCTGTCGGCGTCGCTGGCGATCTGGTCCAGCACGGCGCGCTCCAGGGCCTGCTGCAACGAGCCGTCCAGCACCATCAGGTGCAACTCGGGCGCCAGGCCCAGGTCGGCCTGCATGCGCATCTCGCCGCGACCGCGCACGTAGAGCCGCTCGGGTCGGCCCCACTCGAGCCGCCAGGCCAGCGGGCCCGAGGGGTTCTCCACCGCAAAGCCCTGGCCATCGCCCAGCGGCTCCCAGGCCAGGCGGCTCTGGGCACACCAGGCCTGGACCTCGGGCCACTGCACGGCCGGCGCCGCCCGCCCGGAGAACCATCGCCGAATCGCGCGCAGCATCGTCTACAGTGCAAGAGCCCCGATAGGGGGCCAGCCACAGGTGTCCATTCGATGATCGAAGTGTATTCGTGGCCCACGCCGAACGGCCACAAGGTCCACATCATGCTCGAGGAGTGCGGGCTGCCCTGGCGCGTGCACGGCATCGACATCGGCGCAGGCGACCAGTTCCGCCCCGAGTTCCTGGCCATCAGCCCGAACAACAAAGTGCCCGCCATCGTCGACCCCGACGGCCCGGAAGGGCAACCGATGGCTCTGTTCGAGTCGGGCGCGATCCTGCTGTACCTGGCGGGCAAGACCGGCCGCTTCCTGCCGACCGACACCCGCAGCCGCTACGAGGTGCTGCAGTGGCTGATGTTCCAGATGGCCGGCGTGGGCCCGATGCTCGGGCAGGCGCATCACTTCCGCATCTACGCGCCCGAGAAGGTTCCCTATGCCATCGAGCGCTACACGCGCGAGGCGCAGCGCCTGTACGGGGTGATGGACAAGCGCCTCGCCCTGTCCCCCTACATCGCCGGCCCGGAGTACACGATCGCCGACATCGCCATCTTCCCGTGGCTGCGCAGCTGGCAGAACCAGGGTATCGACTGGGCCGACTTCCCCCATGTCAAGGCCTGGTTCGACCGCATAGGCGAACGCCCTGCCGTGCAGAGGGGGCTGCAGGTCCTGGCTGACCGGCGCAGGGCGCTCGTGGACGACAAGGCGCGCGAGGCGCTATTCGGCGCCACGCAGTACGCCCGACGCTGAAGGCGGGCGACGGCGAGTGGCGGCAAGGAGCGCCCCTCGCAAGGCCGGGAGCTGGAAACGAGGCGCTGCATCGCCATGCGGCGTGGGCGGCAGGCGCTGAGCGGCCTCACTTGAAGTCGCCGCCAACGCCGGTCACGAACGCTTCAGGCCTCAGGTAGCGCTTCAGGGCTGCGTGTGCCTGCTCGGGCGTGACGCGCGAGATCGCCTCCTCGCGCTGTGCCGTCCAGGCCATCGTGCGGCCCAGGTCGAGCTGATTGGCCAGGATGCGAGCCAGCGAGCCGTCCTGTGCCCGCTGCAGCTGGCCGAACCGAAGCAGCGCCGCCCGCGCGTCGCGCACCTCCTCCTCGGTGAAGCCTTCGCGCAGCGCGCGCTCGATCTCCTCGCGCACCGCTGCCTCCGCTGCCGCCAGGTTGGACGGCGCGAAGATCGCGCTGGCGGTCCACAATGAGTGCGGCTCTCGCGGGTCCCAGTCGATCCCGCTGCGCACGTCGTAGGAAAGCCCGCCCTTCTCGCGCAGACGCACCCACAGCCGCGAATTGCCGCCCTGGCCCAGCACCATGTTGGCCACCATCAGGGCCGGCACGTCCGGGTGGTTCTCCTCCAGGGGAAGCGGCAGGCGCACCTGGAGCACCGCGTTCTGCTTGTCCGGCGTGCGCAGCACGAGCCGCGTCGCGGATCCGGCCCACAGCGGGTTCTCGACGCGCCGGAAGGGCACGGGCGCCGTCCAGTCGCCGAAGCCGCGCGCCAACGCCGCACGCACCGCCGTGGCGTCGAAGTCGCCCACGGCTGCGAACTCCGCCTGCGACGCTCCCACCAGTTGCGCATGCAGGCGCTGCACCGCCTCGCGCGTGACGACGTTCAGCGCCCGCGCCTGTTCGTCGAAGGTGGGTGCGTAACGGGGGTCTCCCGGTGCGTAGGGGTTGCCATGCCGGGACACGGCGTTGAACACCACGGCATCGGGCTCCTGGCGCGACTGCTCGATGGCCGTCAAGGCCTCGCGCCGCACCTCCTCGAGTACCGCTGCCTCGAAGGCAGGCCGCCGCAGCAGTCCGGCCACGAGGTCGATCGCCTCGGGCAGGTGGGCACGACGTGAAGTCAGGCCCACCACGAGGAGGCCGCTCCGATAGGCAATGGACAGTTCGGTGCGCAGCGCGTCCAGGCGATCCTGCACCTGCTGGCGGCTCAGCCCGTTGCCGCTCTTGTCCAGCAGCGCGGCCATCACGGCCGCCACCTCCGACTGCCCGCGCAGCGACTCGAGGTTGCCGATGCGCAGGCGCAGCGTCGCCGCCACGCTGCCCCCGCGCGTGGTCTTGGGCAGCAGCGCGTATTGCAGGCCCCCGACCCGACCGCGCTCGGTGCGGCGGTCGATGTTCGCCGGCGACACGTCGAAGGCCTCGGCCTGCGTCATGGCCGCCTGCGGCTTGAAGGCCTGCATCTGCTGCGCCACGTCCACTGCCGCCGGCGGGGGGGCACGCAGCGGGCGCTCGGTAGGCAGGTACACGCCCAGCGTGCGGTTGGCGGGCACGAGGCGTTCGGCTGCAAAGCGCTGCAGTTCGGCGAGCTTGAGTTCGCGCACGCGGTCTCGCAGCAGGAACACGAGCCGCCATTCGCCCATGGCCACCCACTCGGACAGCCCCGTGCCCACCTGCTCGGGGTCGTTGAACAGCTGCTCCCAGCCCTTGAGCCAGCGCACCCGCGCCCGATCGAGCTCCTCCTGCGTGAGGGGCTCGGCCACCACGGACTCCAGCGTGGCCAGCAGCGCCGCACGGCTCGCCACCACGTCCTGCCCCGGGGCGAGATCGGCGCCGAAGGCGATGAAGCCGGGGTCGTGCAGGGCTGGAGTCCAGGCCCAGGTCGAGGCGGCCAGGCCCTTCTCCGTGAGCCGCTTGTGCAGCCGCCCGGCCGGTGCCTCACCCATCACGAGCGTCAGGATCTCGGCCGCGGCCTGGTCGGGATGGGCGCCGGGAACGGTGTGGTAGGCGGCCATCATCTGGGGCGTGCCGCCCACTCGGCGCAGCGTCACCTCGCGTTCGCCGTCCTGCACGGGGTCCAGCGTGTAGAGCCGCGGCAGTTCGACCGCAGGCCGCGGGATGCGTCCGAAGTGCTCCTGCGCAAGCGCGAGCACCCGCGCCGGCTCGAAACGCCCCGAGACGATCAGCGTGGCATTGTCGGGGCGATACCAGGTGCGGTAGAAGGCCTGCAGCCGGCCGATGTCCACGCCCTCCACGTCGGTGCGCGCGCCGATGGTGGACTTGCCGTAGTTGTGCCAGGCGTACATGGCCGAGAGCGTTTTCTCAAACAGCATGCGCCCGGGGTTGTTCTCACCCATCTCCATCTCGTTGCGCACCACCGTCATCTCGGTGTCCAGGTCCTTGCGCGCGATGAAGCTGTTGACCATCGCGTCAGCCAGCCAGTCCAAGTACCAATCCAGGTTGGCATCAGAGGCCGCAAAGCTGGCGAAGTAGTTGGTGCGGTCCAGCCAGGTGCTGCCGTTGGAGCGCAGCCCGCGCTTGCTGAACTCTGCCCAGGCCATGGGGTGCCGCTTGGAGCCCTTGAACAGCAGGTGCTCCAGAAGGTGGGCCATGCCCGTCTCGCCATAGTTCTCATGCCGGCT
>JBDKFA010000011.1:0-4709 GCA_039798945.1 Pseudomonadota bacterium | reverse complement strand
GTCTCGATGATGTTGTGCGCGCCGATGAAGCGGGCCACGAACTCGGTGCGCGGGCGCTCGAACACGTCGCGCGCGCTGCCGGCCTGCTCGATGCGGCCCTGGTTCATCACCACCACCAGATCGGCCAGCGCCATCGCCTCTTCCTGGCTGTGCGTGACGTGCACGAAGCTCATGCCGAGTTCACGGTGCCAGCGCTTGAGCTCGGCACGCATCTTCACGCGAAGGAAGGGGTCCAGCGCCGACAGCGGCTCGTCGAGCAGCAGCACCTGCGGCTTGAGCATCAGCGCGCGCGCCAGCGCCACGCGCTGCTGCTGGCCGCCCGACAGCGCCGCGGGCAGGCGCTGCGCATACGGCTCCATGTGGACCAGCTTGAGCAGCTCCATCGCCCGGGCCTCGCGTGCGGCCTTGGGCGTGCCCTTCATGCGCTCGCTGAAGGCCACGTTGTCCAGCACGCTCAGGTGCGGGAACAGGGCGTAGCTCTGGAACATCATGGCCGTGCCGCGCTCGGACGGCGACAGGTGCGTGATCTCGCGTCCGCCCAGCACGATCGAGCCTTCGGTCGGCTCCTCGTGGCCGGCAATCATGCGCAGCGTCGAGGTCTTGCCACAGCCCGATGGGCCCAGCAGGCAGCAGTAGCTGCCCGCGGCGATCTTCAGGTCGATGCCGGCGACGGCCAGCGACTGGCCATAGTCCTTGACCAGGTGGATCAGCTCCAGGTCGGTGCGTGTGCTCATGGTCGGCTTTGTATGCAATGCGTGTGCCAGTGCGGCGATCAACGGACTCGCGGGCCGATCCGATCGGTGCGACGGCGAAGCAGCCGGCGTGCCTCTTGCAACGTTCGGGCCGGGTCTTTGCCGTGCCGCCTGTCACGCCAGAACAAGCCCGCTGTCGGTGCGCGACCGCCTCCGGATGTGGCGCGACGACCCAAGCTTGTGCATAGTTTGTATGCAATCCAAGCCACACCGGAGACTGGAAAACCATGAAGCTGCTGATCGTCAATCCCAACACCTCGAAGCCGATGACCGACGGCATCGCCGCCGCCGCCCGGGCCGTGGCCGCCCACGGCACCCGCATCGAGGCGGTCAGCCCCAGCTTCGGGCCGCTGTCGATCGAAGGTCATTTCGACGAGACGGTGGCCGCCGCCGGCGTGGCCGAGCAGGTCAAGCGCCATGCCGGGCCGGGCGCGGTCGAGCCGCCCGACGGCATCGTCATCGCCTGCTTCGGCGACCCGGGGCTGGACGCCGCGCGCGAGGTCTCCGGCGCCCCGGTGCTGGGCATCGCCGAGGCGGCCTTCCACGCCGCGAGCTTCCTGGCCACCGGCTTCTCGGTGGTCACCACCATGACGCGCACCTGCGTGATCGCCGAGCACCTGGTGCAGAAGTACGGCTTCGAGACCCGCTGCCGGGGCGTGCACGGCACCGACATCCCCGTGCTGGCGCTGGAGGACGGCGGCGCCGGCTGCGTCGATGCGATCGAGGCAGCAGCCCGCGAGGCCCTGGCGCGCGACCGCAGCGGCGCGATCGTGCTGGGCTGCGCCGGCATGGCCGCGCTGTGCGCCGAACTGAGCGCGCGCCTGGGCGTGCCGGTGATCGACGGCGTGGCCGCTGCGGTCAAGTTCAGCGAGGCCCTGATCGGCCTGGGCCTGCGCACCAGCGCACACGGCGACTACGCCCGCCCGCTGCCCAAGACCTACGTCGGCTGGGCCGCGCCGCTGGGCTGGTGAGGCGAGCCGCCACGCCGGCATGCGGGCAAGTCCCGAGTCCGGCGACACGCGCAGGCCCACGGCTTGTGCGATTCTTTTCGACCCGCGCAGAAGCCACCGCGACGCCGCCACCGGCGCGCAGGTGACTCGCCGGATGGACAGGCACTGAGGGCTGCAAGGCGAGGAGGACGGCGATGCCATCGCACACCCTGGACCACGCGATCCACGAGACCCGTGACGTGCACGAGCACGCCGCCAGCCTGGCCCTGTGGGACCAGCGCTACGAGCAGATCTCGGGCGGTCGGTTCGAGGGCCGCATCGAGGAACTGCGCATCGGCCCGGTGCAGCTGTTTCGCGAGCAGACCTCGCGCGCGCTGGTCCAGCAGGGCCTGCCCCGACCGGGCACGCTGACGCTGGCGGTGGCGCTGACCGACGAGGCCGAGAGCCGCATCTGCGGCCATGCGCTGCGTCCGGACGGCGGCTATGCGGTGATCGCCGACGGCGAGTTCGACCTGGTCACGCACGGGGCCTTCGACGTGCTGGCGCTGGACATCGATCGGCAGGCCCTGGCCGACCATGCCAGCCGGGTCCACGGCGTGGCGGTCGCCGTGGACGACCTGCCCGAACGCGGCCTGCACGGCCATGATCCGCAGCAGGCCGAACTGCGCGCGCTGCTGCTCGACACGCTGCGCACGGTGCGCGAGAGCCCCGGCCTGCTGCAGCACATGGCCATGCGCCGGGCGCTGGTGCAGACCGCCTGCGACCTGATGCTGGCGCGCATCCGCCTGCCGCTGTCCGCTCAGGAACCGCCCGCCACGGCGGCCAGCCGCGAACGCATCGTGCGCGAGGCCCGCGCCTGGATGCGCGCCCATGCGCACGAACCGATCGACGTGCCCATGCTGTGCGACGCGCTGGGCGTCTCGCGGCGCACGCTGCAATACAGCTTCGAGGCGGTGCTGCAGCTCAGCCCGGTGAGCTACCTGCGCGCGCTGCGCCTGAACGGCGTGCGCCGCGAACTGCTGCGCGGCAGCGCCGAACCCGTCGCCGACTGCGCCGCCCGCTGGGGCTTCTGGCACCTCTCGCGCTTCGCGGCGGAGTACCGCGCGCTGTTCGGGGAGAAGCCGTCGGAGACGGTGGCGAGGGCGAGGGCGGCGTTGCATTGAGCGGTGGCTGACCCCCTCCCCCCTGGCGGGGTACTCCCCCTTGGCAGGGGGAGAGTCGACGGTGGACTGCCCTGTCTGCAACTCTCCCCCTGCCAAGAGGGAGCTGACATCACCACAGGCCGCCGCCGAAAACTCTCCCCCTGCCAAGAGGGAGCTGACATCACCGCAGGCCGCTGCCGAAAACTCTCCCCCTGCCAAGGGGGAGTACCCCAACGGGGGGAGGGGGTCACGGGCTCTCGCCCCAGCCCCCCCATAGCCAGATTCGGCAACCCCACCCCGCTTCCCTCGGGCAATTCCCGCCCCTGCCGGCCCGCTCCGAACCTGCCTTCAACCCTTTCCGCCCGCCTCCACCCCAACCCGCGCGTGGCGGCCCGCAAACGCCTTGCCGAATCCGGCTCACGCCCGGCCCGGGTGCCTGACCAAGATGCCTCCCATGCCGCGTCGACCGCTGCCGTCGACGCCGGCGTGACCGCCTCGTCAACGCACCTGGAACCTGGAGTCCGCCCATGACGACCTTCCTTCCGGCCGGGCCGCTGCCCCGCCCGACCTCCTGGCGCCGTCTGGCCGCCACGGGCCTGCTGGCCCTGGTGACCGCGACCGGTGCAACCGCACAGGCCGGCAAGGCCCGGGCGGTGCCCGAACCGCTGCCGCCCGATCCGCCGCTGACCACGCTGCCGCGCATCGACGCGAAACACGCCCAGCGCGTCTACGTCATCGACCTGGCGATCAGCCACATCAGCGACGGCCGCATCCGCGTGCTCGATGCCATCAGCGGGCGCTTCCTGGGCATGGTCAGCACGGCCTACGTCGGCAACATGGCGCTCAGCCCGAAGCGCGACGAGCTGTACGTGGCCACGACGCACCTGAGCCGTTCCTATCGCGGCGACCGGGCCGATGTGCTGGAGGTCTACGGCGCCGATGACCTGGCCTTCAAGTACGAGGTGTTGCTGCCGGCCAAGCGGGCGCAGGCGCTGAACTACCGCTGGCTGGTGTCGACCAGCGCGAACGGCCGTTTCGTGTTCGTGCAGAACGCGACGCCGGCCACGTCGGTCACCGTCGTCGACCTGCAGACCCGCAGCGTCGCCGCCGAGGTGCCGACTCCCGGCTGCTGGGGCGCGCTGCCGTCATCGAGCCACCCGAGCCGTTTCTCGACCCTGTGCGGCGACGGCACCATGGCCACCGTGACGCTGGACGAGTCGGGCAAGCCGGCCGACCGGCAGGTCAGCGCCAAGCTGTTCGATGCCGACGCCGATGCCTGGTTCCACAACGCCGAGCGGGTCGGTGACCGCTACTGGTACGTGTCCTTCCAGGGCAAGGTGACCGAGCTGGACCTGGGCGGCGCGGTCGCGCAGGTCAAGTCCACGCACGACCTGATCGCCACGCCGGCCGAGCGCAAGGCCGGCTGGCGGCCGGGCGGCTACCAGGTCGCGGCGGTCGATCCGAGCGGGCGCTACCTGGTCGCGGGCATGCACAGCAAGGGCGGCGAGGGCTCGCACAAGCTGCCGGCCGAGAAGCTGTTCGTGCTGGACCTGGCCACCGGCAAGCGCCTGCCTTCGCTGCCCGGCAACATGGCCATCGCGATGACCTTCTCGGCCAGCGGCCAGCGACTGCACGTGCTGGACGGCGCGACCAACACGCTGCACGTGCTGGGCTGGAAGGACGGCCGCACGACCCGCACGCTGGCCAAGCTGGCGGCGGTCGGCGAGACCATCACGCAGCTCGAGTCGCACGACTGAGGGCGCGGCGATGCAAGCCCCAACCCTCGACTGGCCCGTGTTGATCGGCCCGATCGACCCGCTCTGGCTGATGCTGGCCTGCGGCGCGCTGGTGATCCTGTTCGTGCA
>JBDKFA010000010.1:0-27518 GCA_039798945.1 Pseudomonadota bacterium | reverse complement strand
CTGGGGCATGGTGCTTGGAGCCAAGGCGACAGCCGGTCCCGGGACCCAGTTCTTCATCACCAGCTGCGGCGACGGGTGGGGAGACAAGTGCAAGCGCTACCTTGCAGACGGCAACGCGTTCGAGCAGCTGGACCTGATGGTCTCCAAGGAGATCAAGGTCGTCGCGTACAAGCTCACCTTCCGGCTCGACATCCTGAACGTGTTGAACAAGACCAACTACGGCAAGTTCGACACCTGGGGTGGCGGCCCCGGCAACCCGCAGAACGCCTGGGGCGGTGACAACCCGAACGCCGGAAAGCCGATGGGCCTGACAGGCCCGATGCGCACCGTCAAGCTGGGGGTCAAGGTCGACTTCTGAGTCGGGCTCGACGATGATGGGCGACCCGGCCGGTCCGCACCCGGCCGGGTGAGCGTTCACGCGTGTGTTGGACCTTATGTACCGCAAGGCCCCTGTCATGGCCGACGACGACGGCGCCTCGTCCCCGGCGAGGCGCGACGCACTCGCAGCAGCCTTGGCGTGCCTGGGCAGCGTGCTGGGTGGCTGCAGCTCCGAGCCCCCCAGACCGCCAGCGGCCTCGCAAGCGGCAACCCGGCCAGCGGGGACCTCTTCGGCGATCCCGCCAGTGGCCGAACTCTCGGATGCCGCCCTCCTGGACGACCTCGAGCGCCGCACCTTCGACTTCTTCTGGGAAACCACCGACGCGTCGAGCGGCCTTGCACCGGACCGCTGGCCCACGCCTTCGTTCTGCAGCATCGCCGCAGTGGGCTTTGCGCTGACGGCCTACCCGATCGGGGTGGAACGGGGGTGGGTCACGCGCAGCCAGGCCGCCGCGCGGGTACGCACGACGCTGCGCACCTTGCGCGACGCGCCGCAGGGCCCGCAACCGCAGGGCGTGGCGGGCCATCGGGGATTCTTCTACCACTTCCTGGACATGCGCACGGGCACGCGCTTCGACCGCTGCGAGCTGTCCACCGTCGACACTGCACTGCTGATCGCCGGGGCGCTGTTCTGCCAGGCGTGGTTCGATGGCGACGGGCCGGTCGAGGCCGAGATCCGGCGCCTGGCCGAGGAACTGCACGCCCGGGTGGACTGGCCCTGGGCCCAGGTGCGAGGCCCTGCGATCTGCCACGGCTGGCACCCGGAGCGCGGCTTCATCGCCAGCGACTGGAAGGGCTACAACGAGGCGATGATCGTCTACCTGCTGGCGCTGGGCTCGCCCACGCACCCGGTCGGGTCGGAAGCCTGGCAGGCGTGGACCAGTACCTACGACCGCGACAGCTGGGCCACCGTGCACGGCCAGAGGCTGCTGCACTTCGCGCCGCTGTTCGGCCACCAGTTCACGCACTGCTGGGTCGACTTCCGCGGGCTGCAGGACGACTACATGAGCCGCCGCGGACTGGACTACTTCGAGAACTCGCGTCGCGCCACCTACGCACAACGCGCCCACGCCATCGCCAACCCCGAGGGCTGGGCAGGCTACGGGGCCGACGTGTGGGGCGTGACGGCCTGCGACGGGCCAGCCGACGTCGAGCGCGAGTTCGGCGGCAAGCTGCGGCGCTTCATCAGCTACGCCGGGCGCGGGATGGCCCTGTACGACGACGGCACGCTTGCGCCCTATGGCGCGGGATCGTCCATCGCCTTCGCACCGGAGATCGTGGTGCCGGCGCTGCGCGCCATGCGCGAGCGCTACGGCTCAGCCGTGTACGGCCGCTACGGCTTCCTCGATGCCTTCAACCCGAGCTTCACGTTCGCCGACGTGAAGCTCACGCACGGGCGCATCGAGCCTGGCCTGGGCTGGGTGGACACCGATCACCTCGGCATCGACCAGGGGCCGATGCTGGCGATGCTGGGCAACCACCGTGGCGAGATCGTGTGGCGCGCGATGCGCCGTCAGGAGCATCTGCGCCGCGGGCTGCAGCGCGCGGGCTTTCGCGGCGGATGGCTCGGTTGAGCACGGGCATGCGCGTCGCACGACGCCGGCTGCTGGCCGCATCGGCCGCCGGTGCGGGCTGCGTGCTCGCCACCGGCTGCGTGCGCCGTGAGCCGGCCGCGCTGCGCTTCTGGGCGATGGGACGCGAGGGCGAGGTGGCCGGTGCACTCGTCGAGGGCTTCGAGCGCGAGAACCCTGGAGTCCGGGTGCGCGTGGAGCAGCTGCCCTGGAGCGCGGCCCACGAGAAGCTGCTCACGGCCTTCGCCGGCGACGCCACGCCAGACCTCGCGCAGATGGGCAACACCTGGCTCGCGGAGATGGCCGCGCTCGGGGCGATTGCGCCGCTGGAGCCGTGGTTGCAAGCCACCCCCTCGGTGGACCCGGCGGACCACTTTCCCGGCATCTGGGCCACGAACCAGGTCGGCGGAGCGGTGGTGGGCATCCCGTGGTACGTCGATACACGCCTCCTGTTCGTGCGGCGCGACCTGCTGGCGCAGGCGGGATTCACCGACATGCCGGAGGACTGGGCGGGCTGGCGGCGGTGCCTCGCGGCCGTGAAGGCCGGTGGCGTGGCCACGCCGATCCTGCTGCCGATCAACGAATTCGAGCCGCTGCTGGCGCTGGCGCTGCAGCAGGAGGAGCCGGTGCTGCGCGAAGAGGGCCGGCACGGCAACTTCTCCGGGCCAGGCTTTCGCCGCGCCCTCGACTTCTACCTCGGCCTGTTCCGGGACGGCTACGCGCCAGGGGTCACGCACAACCAGGTGTCCAACCTGTGGCAGGAGTTCGACCGCGGCATGTTCGCCATGTTCGTCTCGGGCCCCTGGAACATCGGTGAACTGCAGCGCCGGCTGCCCGCTGCGCGACAGCGGCACTGGGGCACCGCCGCACTGCCGGGGCCCACAGGCCCCGGGGCGTCGATCGCCGGCGGTTCGAGCCTCGTGCTGTTCCGGCGCTCGCGGATGCAGCCGCTCGCATGGCGCCTCGTCGAGTACCTGAGCCGGCCACACGTGCAGGCGGAGTTCCACCAGCTGACCGGCAACCTGCCCCCCCGCCGCAGCAGCTGGGCGATCGCCGGACGCGATGGGCGCGCGCTGCAGGACGAGCCGCACGCGCGGGCCTTTCGCCTGCAGCTCGGCCGGGTGCGCGCGGCACCGGCCGTACCGGAATGGGAACGCATCGTGCAGACGATGCAGGCCCAGGCGGCGCAAGCCGTGCACGGCCGCCTGAGCGCACAGGAGGCGGTTCGAGCGCTGGATACCCGGGTCGATGCGATCCTGGAGAAGCGCCGCTGGATGCTGGCGCGCGGCGCACGGGGCTGATCCCCCTACACGCAGCCCCGCCCGCAGCCCCCGCCGCCCCCGTCTGCGCCATGGCCACCCGAAGCGACCGTCCCATCGATCGTCCTGCCCCTCGCCACACCCGTCGGCACCTGGCCGCCTGGGCGTTCGCGGCGCCGGCGCTTGCGGTGATCGTGCTCTTCTTCCTCATGCCGGTGGGCGCCGCCTTCGTGCTGAGCCTGACCGACTTCGACATCTACGCACTGGCCGACCTGCGCAACCTTCGCGTGGTGGGTTTCGAACACTACGTCCGGCTGCTGCACGAGCCCCTTTTCTGGCAGGCCTTGCGCAACACGCTTCACTTCGTCGTGGTGGGCGTACCCTTGTCCATCGGCCTGTCGCTGGCAGCTGCGGTAGCGCTGCAATCTCCGCTCGTGCGCTTCAAGCCGATCCTGCGCACGGCGCTGTTCGCACCGGTGGTCACCACGCTGGTGGCCGTGGCCGTGATCTGGCGCTACCTGGTGCACGTGCGCTACGGGCTGCTCAACCGGCTGCTCGAGGGCCTCGGCCTGAGCCCGGTGGACTGGCTGGGCGACCCCGACTGGGCCATGACCACGCTGATCGTGTTCGCCGCGTGGAAGAACTTCGGTGGCAACATGATCATCTTCATGGCCGCCTTGCAGGCCATCCCGCAGGAGTGGTACGAGGCCGCCCGCATGGACGGCGCGAGCGCCTGGCAACGCTTGCGCCACATCACCTTGCCCGCGCTGGGACCGACGCTCCTGCTGGTCAGCGTGCTGACCACCGCCGGCTACTTCCAGCTCTTCGCCGAGCCCTACGTGATGACCCAGGGCGGACCGCTGCACAGCACCACGAGCGTGCTGTACCTGATGTACGAGGACGGCTTCCGCTGGTGGAACCTCGGAGCCGCGTGCGCCGTAGCCTTCGTGCTGTTCATCATCGTGCTAGCCGTCACCAAGGGCGCGCAGTGGCTCGCCGGCTCGCGTGCCGGAGCAGGTGCCGCATGACGCCGGTGGCCAACCCGTCGGCCCGAGCCGTGCAGCCGGGAACAGCCAAGCCCCGGGAGCGCCGCCCGGGGACCGGGCGCCGGTGGCGCACGGTGCTGCTCAACGGGGCCCTGCTGGCGGCCGCCGCGCTCGTCGTGTTCCCGCTGCTGTGGATGGTCGCGGTGTCGGTGATGCCGGCCGGGGCGGCCAGCACCTACCCGCCACCGATCTGGCCCGCCAAGCCGACCCTTGCGCACTACCGGCAGCTGGCCACCTCCGGCGGCCTGGCCCAGGCTTTCGTGAACAGTCTGGGCATCGCCACCGGCACCACCTTGCTCTCGGTGGCCTTGAACACGATGGCCGGCTACGCATTTGCCAAGCTGCGGCCACCGGGCAGCGAGCGGACCTTCGAGCTGCTGGTGGCCGCCCTCGTGATACCAGGCCAGGTGGCCATGTTGCCGCTGTTCCTGATGCTCAAGGCGATGGGGCTCGTCAACACCTGGGCGGGTGTGCTGGTGCCGGGCCTGGCGAGCATCTTCGGCATCTTCCTCGTGCGCCAGTACGCACGCACCGTGCCGGACGACCTGATCGAGGCCGCGCGCATGGACGGCGCGGGCGAGTGGCGCATCTTCGTGACCGTCGTGCTGCCCCTGCTGCGTCCCGTGATCGCGACGCTGGCCATGTTCTCCTTCCTGGGCAGCTGGAACGACTTCATGTGGCCGCTGATCGTGCTGACCGACGGTGAACTCCACACGCTGCCGGTGGCCCTTGCCTCCATGTCGCGCGAGCACGTGCAGGACAGCGAGCTGATGATGGCGGGGGCGGTGATCACGGTCTTGCCGGTGCTGCTGCTGTTCCTGGCGCTGCAGCGCCACTACCTGCACGGGCTCACGCTCGGGAGCGTCAAGCAATGAGGTGCACAGGCCTTCGGGGTGCTGCCAGCCGGCAAGCAGGAGCCCTGCTGCTGGCGGTGGCGACCCTCGCGCTGTCTCACACGGCCTCGAGCCAGCCGGCACCCGGCACGGCGGCGTCACCCCAAGCCCGGGGGGCGCCGAGAGCCGCCGCGACCTCGCTCGTGCTCGACGATCTGCGCGACCCTTCGCCTTGGAGCAGCTTCGCTTCCGACGAGGTGCGCGCCTCGATACGGCGCGAGGCCGATGCAGGCCTGTGCCTCGACCACGACTTCGGCTCCGTGTCGGGGTACGCGGTGATGCGCCGCGAACTGCCGGTGCAGTGGCCAGCGGACTTCGAGCTGCGGGTGCGCCTGAAGGGCGGCGGCGCCACGAACGACGTGCAGCTCAAGCTCGTGGACGACAGCGGCGAGAACGTGTGGTGGGTGAACCGTCCGAACCACGCGCTGCCTGCGCGATGGTCGGACTGGCGGCTGCAGCGCCGGCACTTCAGCTTCGCCTGGGGGCCCAGCGCCAACCGCCAGCTCGCGCGTACCCGTCACCTCGAGTTGGCGGTGGCCGCGGGCCGCGACCGGGGCCGCGGCACGGTTTGCCTGGCGAGGCTGGAGCTGCACCCGCGCGAGCCCGACCCCGCGACCTGGCCCGAGCCGACCATACGCCGCTCAGACACGGCGACGCAGCTGGACTTCGGGCGGCCACGCGAGTTCAACGGCATCGCGCTGCACTGGCCCTCCACCGCTACCGTGCGCGACTACGACCTGCGGCTCTCCGATGACGCGCGACAGTGGCGCACGGTGCGCCGCGTGCGCAGTCGCGGGCCGGCCTCAGGCCTGGACACCTTGTTCCTACCGGAGTCGCAGGCGCGCCATGTGGAGGTGCGATCGATCCGGGGGAAAGGGTCGCCACGTGTGGAACTGCGCGATGCGGCTGCCTGGCCCGACCTGAATGCCGTGCTCGCCGAGCAGGCGCGTGCGCTGCCTCGCGGGCACACCGTGCGAAGCTGGCTCGGCGAGCAGCACCACTGGACGCTCGTCGGAGTGGACGGTGGCGGGCCGCGCTCGGGGCTGATCGGGGAGGATGGCCAGATCGAACTGGGCCGTGCGGGGCCGAGCCTGGAGCCCGCGGTCCGGGTGGAAGGCGGCGCTCCCGTCACCTGGGCCGACGTGCGGGTCACGCAGACGCTTCCTGACGGCCACCTGCCGCTGCCGCAGGTGCACTGGCGGCACGAGGACTTCACGCTCGACATCCAGGCCGCAGCCGATGGGCCAGGCCCGGCACCCGAGTTGCTGGCAAGCTACACGCTGCGCAACACGGGCACGCGCACGCGCCGGTTCGATCTGCTGCTGGCACTGCGGCCGTGGCAGGTCAACCCGGCGCAGCAGTTCCTGTCCACCCCCGGGGGTTCCGCGCCGCTGGGCACGCTGGCCTGGGACGGCCAGCGCCTGGCCATCGATGCACGGACCACGCTGGGCTTCACCGCCACGCCCGACGAATTGCGCGCGCTTCCCTTCGATGGCGGGTTGGGCCTGGATGCGTTGGCCACGGCGCCGCCCTTGCGCCGGCTGCTCGACGCACAGCGCCACCCCTCCGCGCTGGCGGTGTGGCGGTTCACGCTCGCTCCCGGAGCCACGCAGACGATCGGCTGGGCAGCCCCTCTCGGCCAGGGTCCCGCCCCAGCCTCAACCCGACCCATCGGCACGGATGCCTTGCAGGCACGGCTGGACGCGGCTGCGGCCACCTGGCGCAAACGGCTCGGACAGGTACAGGTGGAACTGCCCCCCGGCTCCGGATATCTCGCGCACTCGCTGCGCACGGCTCTCGCCCACATGTTGGTCTCGCGCGACGGCCCGGCGCTGCAGCCCGGCACGCGCTCCTACGCGCGCTCGTGGATCCGGGACGGCGCGATGATGGTGGCGGGCCTGCTGCGGCTGGGAGAGGTCGCCACGGCGCGCGAATTCGTGCAGTGGTATGCCGGGCACGTCTACCCTTCGGGCAAGGTGCCGTGCTGCGTGGACGCGCGCGGCGCGGACCCCGTGGCCGAGCACGACAGCCATGGGCAGTTCCTGTACGCCGTGGCGCTCGTGTGGCGCCACACCAGCGACCTCGAGTTCCTGCGCCGGCACTGGACGGTGACGCAGCGGGTGGTCGCCCACATCGAGGAGTTGCGACAGTCCGAGCGCGGCGCGGCCAACCGCGAGCCGGCCCGTGCACACCTGTTCGGCCTCATGCCGCCCTCGATCAGCCACGAAGGCTACTCGGACCGGCCCGCCTACTCCTACTGGGACGACTTCTGGACGCTGCGGGGGCTGCGCGACGCGGTGCGAATGGCCCAGGCGCTGGGCCAGGGCGACACCGCCCGCCTCTGGTCCGCTCAACACGACGAGTTTGCGCGCGAGCTCTCGGCCTCGGTACGGGCGGCCGTCGCCCACCACCGCATCGACCACCTGCCCGGTGCGGCCGACCGTGGCGACTTCGACCCGACCTCGAGCACCGTCGTGCTGGACCCCGCCGAGGCGCGTGCGCTGCTGCCCGAAGGCCTGCTCGAGCGCACCTTCTCGCGATACGTGCATGACTCTCGAAGCCGCGCACGAGGGGAGCGCGCCTGGAAGGACTACACCCCTTACGAACTGCGTACCGTGGGCGCACTTGCGCGGCTAGGCCAGGCCGCCCAGGCCCACGAGATGCTCGACTTCTTCTTCCTACACCAGCGCCCTGCGGGATGGCGCCAATGGGCCGAGGTGGTGCTGCCCGACCCCCGGCAGCCACACTTCCTTGGCGACATGCCCCACGCGTGGGTGGCTTCGGACTACGTGCGTGCCGTGCTCGACCTGTTGGGCCATGAGCGCGATGAAGACGCAACGATCGTGCTCGGCGCCGGCTGGACCCCCGAATGGCTCGAGCATGGTGTGGCCGTGTCGGGCCTGGGCACCTCGCGGGGGGAGTTGCACTACCGCCTGCAGCCCGAGGGTGCGCAGACCTGGACGCTGCACCTGCACGGCCCCGCCGGTGCGGCGATGCGACTGGCCTGGGGTGGCAGCGGACCCCTTCCTCGGGCCCTGTACGATGGCCGCGAGCTCGCATGGTCCGGCCGCGAACTCGCCTTGCCCGCCGCGCCTGCGCGCATCCGCCTGAGCAACGCACGCTCGGGAGCCCCGGCACCATGACCCCCCCAGCCCCGCCAACCTTCTCCAGCCTCACGCTGCGCAACGACGCGGCGCTGCGCATCCAGCTGTTGCCCGACGGCACGGTGCAGCGCATCGACGCCGGTCCCGTACGCGTGAATCTGTTCGGCGGCGACCCGACCGAAGGCGGGCCGTCCAACCTGTGGTTGCGCATGGCCACACCCGGCCTCGAAGGTTCGGGGTCGACCCACTCGACGACGCCACTGCTCGGGCCGGCCAGCGGCACCAGGCTGTGCGAGGCGGGGCCTTCTCGCGCCCGGTTCGTCGGCGCGCGGGGCCGGCTGCTGACCGAGGTCGAGCTGGCGCTGGATCCGCAGCATGGCGCATGGACGTGGCACATCCGCCTTCACAACGCATCGGCGCTGCCCGTCTGGCTCGACGTCACGATGCTGCAGGACGTGGCCCTGCAGGACGACGCGGCGATCCTGCTCAACGAGTACTACGTGAGCCACTACGTGGACCTCACGCCGCTGCAGCATCCACTGGCTGGCACGGTGCTCGCCGCGCGCCAGAACCTTCCGGTGGGCGGCCGCCAACCGTGGGCCCTAGCGGGTTCGCTGCGACGCGGCGTGTCCTTCGCCACCGACTGGTCGCAGATCCATCCCCCCGCGGTGCGGGCCCGTGGCGTGCGTGCGTTTCCGGCGCAGGGCCTGCCCGGAGTGCGGCTGCAACGTGAACACGCGCTGCTCGCGATCCAGGACGCGCCCCTCGCCCTCGCGCCTGGAGAGGCGGCTTCGCTCGGCTTCTTCGTGCAGGTGGACATGCACCACGCGGCGGCCACCTCCGCAGCCGACCTGGCTGCGGTGGACGCGCGGCTCGCGCAGTCGCCGGCCGCGTCCTGGCACAGTTGCCCGAACGCCGCGCCCGCCCCGCGCGAGGAAGCCGCCCCGTCGCTCTTCGCCACCGCGCCGGTCCTGGAGGCGCTCGACCTGAGCGAAGCAGAACTGGCTTCGCGCTTCGACCCCTCCGCGCGACGGCACGAGGAGTGGGCCGACGAGCCGGGAGTTCCTCGGCATTTGCTGTCCTTCTTCCTGCCCGGGGATCGGCACGTGGTGCTGCAGGCCAAGGAAGCACGCAGCCTGCGTCCACACGGCCATCTGATGCGCACCGGTCAGGCGCTGGTTCCCGATGAGACGGCCCTGACCTCCACGGCCTGGATGGGCGGCGTGTTCCACTCGATGGTGACCCAGGGGCACGTATCGATCAACCGCTTCCTGTCCACGGTACGCAGCTTCACGGGCTTGTACCGCGCGCATGGCCAGCGCGTCTTCGTCGACCTCGGGCAGGGCTGGGTGCAGCTGGGCGTGCCCTCTGCGTTCGAGATGCAGGCGGATTCGTGTACCTGGCTCTATCGTCATGCGCAGGGTTGCCTCGCCGTGCGCAGCACGGCTTGCCATGCTCCGCAACGCCTCGGGCTCGAGATCGAGGTGATCGAAGGCCCGTCACTTCCGGTGCTCGTCACGCACCACGTGGCACTCGGCGGCGACGACGGCCGCCAGGCGCCCCCACCGTGGCACGTGGATGACCGGGGCCGCGTGGTGGTGGCGCCACCCGCGGACAGCGCGCTCGCGCAGCGCTTTCCTGCAGGCTGCTTCGTGATCGCGCGCGAGGACGGCGCAGCCTTCGACGAGGTGCACGCCGACGAGGCGCTCCACGCCGACAGACGCCCGAGAGGCCAGCCTTTCGTGTGCGTGCAGGCGCGCGCAGCACCACGACTGTCGCTTGCCATCACGGGCCGGCTGGTGGACACACCGGCGCCGCCTGCCGACATGCCGCTGCCACGCGTGGGCCTGCAAGCCGTTGCCGGCTCGGCAGCGGCCAGCGAAGTCGCCCGGCTCGACGACTCCGTGCCGTGGTTCACGCACGATGCGCTCGTGCATTTCCTCGCGCCGCGCGGGCTCGAACAGTTCTCGGGCGGCGGCTGGGGCACGCGCGACGTGTGCCAGGGTCCGCTGGAGATGCTGCTCGCACTGGGCCGTCACGCACCGGTGCGCGAGTTGCTGCGCCTGACATTCTCGGCCCAGAACCCCGACGGCGACTGGCCGCAGTGGTTCATGTTCTTCTCACGCGATGCGGCGATCCGCGCCGGGGACTCCCACGGCGACATCGTGTTCTGGCCGCTTCTCGGCCTGGCGCACTACCTGCTGTCCAGCGGCGACGCCTCGATGCTCGACGAGGCCCTGCCCTTCCATGGCGAGCCTGGAGGCCACAGCGTGTGGCAGCACGTGCAGCGCGCGCTCGCGTGCATCGGTTCGCGCTGCATTGGCGGAACGTCTCTGGCCGCCTACGGGCACGGCGACTGGAACGATTCGCTCCAGCCCGCCGACCCGGCGCTGCGCGAGCGCATGTGCAGCAGCTGGACGGTGACGCTGCACCACCAGATGCTCGTCACGCTCGCGCGCGCGCTCCGGCACGTGGGCCATGCCGGAGCAGCCGGGCCGCTGGAAGCGCAGGCGGCACGGGTGCGCGAGGACTTCAACCGGTTGCTCGTCGCCGACGGCACGGTGGCGGGGTACGCGATCTTTCCCGACTCGCACAGCGAGCACCCGCAACTGCTGCTGCACCCGCGCGACACCCTCACGGGCCTTCGCCACAGCCTGCTGCCGATGATGCACGCGGTGCTGGAGGACATGCTGCCGGAGGGTCTCGCACGGCAGCAGATCGCGCTCGTGAAGGAGCATCTGACCGGGCCCGACGGCGCGCGGCTCTTCGATGCACCGATGGCCTATTCCGGCGGCCCGCAGCGACTCTTCCAGCGCGCCGAGAGCGCCGCCTATTTCGGGCGCGAGATCGGGGTGATGTACATGCACGCCCACCTGCGCTGGGCGCAGACGCTGGCCCATGCGGGCGACGGGCGGGGCTTCGTCGATGCCCTGCTGCGTGCCAGCCCGGTCGGCCTGCGCGAATCGGTGCCCATGGCGGGGCTTCGCCAGGCCAACTGCTACCACTCGAGTTCGGACGCGGACTTTTCCGACCGGCACCAGGCCCGGCGCGAGTACGGTCAGTTGCTGGCAGGGCTGGTGCGGGTGCACGGCGGCTGGCGCGTCTACTCGAGCGGGCCCGGCATCGCGATGCGCCTCGTCGTGCAGCACCTGGTGGGTTGCCTCGTCGAAGAAGGGTCACTCGTGGTCGATCCCGTGCTGCCGCCCGGGTTCGACGGTCTGCGCGTGCAGCACGAACTTTGGGGCCGCGCGATCGAGATCGTGCACCGGACCGGCCCGCACGGATGCGGTCCGGTGGGACTGGCCCTGAACGGCGCGCCTCTGCCCTTCACCGTGCGCGCCCACCGGCTGCGCGCTGGGGCGGCGGTGGTGGCGGGCGACGTGTTCCGGGCTCGGCTGCGCGATGGCCTGAACCAGCTGGAAGTCCGGACCCGCTGAACGCTTCGAGCGCAGGCGCATCGACACAGCAGGGGTTCCGCGCAGCCCTCGTACGCCCCCCGACGGGTCGAACCCGCCCGCATCGCCACGGCCCACGAGCAGGAACCGAGCGAGCGCGGATGCCAGCCCGAGCCGGGCCGTGACGGGGATTCAGCCTGCGCGCATCACGCCCATCAGGGCCTGCAGGCTGCCGAGCGTGTCCGCCTCGTGCAGCCGCTTGTCCTCGCGGATGCGCAGCATCCGCGGGAAGCGCACCGCCAGGCCACTCTTGTGGCGCGGGCTCGCCTGGATACCCTCGAAGCCGAGCTCGAAGACGAGGGTCGGGCGCACGCTGCGCACGGGGCCGAACTTCTCCAGCGTGTGTGCGCGGATCTCACGGTCCACGCGTGCGAACTCGGCATCGGTCAACCCCGAGTAGGCTTTCGCGAAAGGCACGAGCTGCAGGCCACCAGGGCGGGCAGGCTCGCGTCGCACGATCGCCTCCACCACCGCCTGCGCCTCGGCCGCATCGGCCGGCACGCGATTCCACACGGCGAAGGTGTAGTCGGTGTAGACGCTGGCGCGCCGGCCGTGGCCGGCCTGGGCGTAGATCAACACCGCATCGGCCGTCATCGGCTCGACCTTCCACTTCCACCAAGTGCCCGCGTCGAGCTCGGCTTGCTTGCGCCGACCGGTGCCGTAGCGAGCCTCGCAGTGCTTGAGCATGAAGCCCTCGACACCGCGCTCGCGCGACTGCGCGCGCAGCGTGGCGAGTTCGCTCCAGCCAGGCGCCTGCACGAGCGGTGACAGTGGCACGGTGGAGCCATCGAGCAGCCGCTCGAGCTGGGTGCGTCGCCCGTGCTGCGGCTGCGCGCGGATATCCATGCCCCCGTGCTCGAGAAGGTCGTAGGCCAGGAAGCGCACCGGGGCCTCGGCGAGCACCTTGCGCGTGAGGCTCTTGCGTGCGATGCGCTGCTGCAGCAGCTGGAACGGTGCGGGCGCCGCCTCGCCCGCCCGCCAGGCCAGGATCTCGCCGTCGAGCACGGTGCCGTCGGGCAACGCAGCCACCTGTTCCACCACCTCGGGAAATCGATCCGTCACGAGTTCCTCGCCGCGCGACCAGATCCACGTCTGCCCGGCGCGGCGCACGACCTGCGCACGGATGCCGTCGTACTTCCACTCCACGAGCCACCCCGAAGGCGGACCAAGCGCCTCGGGAGCGGCCTGCAGCGGGTGGGCGAGGAAGAACGGGTAAGGTTGGCCGGCGTCCTGGATGGCGTGGGGCTCGCGGCTCAGCAGCGCCTGGAAGCGAGCCGCCGTGGGCGAGGTACGGGCGTCTGTCCAGCCCATCATGCGCTGTGCGACGAGCGTGTCGTCGATTCCCGCCACCTGGGCGAGCGCACGCTGCACGAGCTGGCGGCTGACGCCCACCCGGAACCCGCCGCCGATGAGCTTGACGAGAAGGAAACGACCAGGCGCATCGAGTTCGTCGAGGGCCTGGCGCAACCGGACGCGCTGCGTGTCCTCGTCCAGGCCGCGCAGCGGCAGCAACCGCTCCTCGACCCAATGGGCGAGGCCAGCGGTTTCACCCGCCACGCGGGCCGGCCACACGTGGGCGATGGTCTCGGCGAGGTCGCCCACCGCCTGGTAGCACTCCTCGAAGAGCCAGTCGTCGATGCCCGCTGCCGCACACGCCAGTTCGCGCAGCCGCACCGTGGGCACCACCTGGCGCGGCTTGCCGCCGGCCAGGAACCAGGTGGCCCAGGCCGCGTCCTGGGGGCTCGCCTGCTCGAAGTAGCGCACGAGCGCGTCCACCTTGCCGGTGGTGGCCGTGCTGGCATCGAGCTGCTGGTACAGCCTGGCGAAGTCGCGCATGCGCCGATCATGCCCCGCCGGGCCAGGCCCGCGCAGGCCCGGTCACTCCGGCCGGCGCGCCCGCAGGAACATCCACGAGCCGGCGCCGGCCATCAGCGCGATCACCAGGAACCCGTGGCGGTAGTGTCCGGTCGCATCGTAGGCCATGCCGGCCACCAGCGGCCCCACCACCTGGCCGAGCGAGATGACCACCGCCGACAGGCCCATGATCATGCCGATCGCACGCACACCGAAGTAGTCCGCACGCAAGGCCTGCATCAGCGGGCCACGCAGGCCCCAAGCCATGCCATGCAGCACCGCGAACACCCCGAGCATCCAGCCGTGCACCGCGTAGGCGAGCATCAGCAGGCCCACCATGTGCGCCAGCATGCACAGCGCCGCCAGACGCGTCTTGCTCCAGCGGTCACCCACTGCGGCGCCAAGCAGCATGCCTGCGCCTTGCGCGAGCGTCATCAGCGTGATGATGAAGCTGGCCTGCGGCAGCGAGTAGCCCAGTTGCTGCTTCATGTGCGAGATCGCATGCACGTTCACGGCCGTGACCACCAGCAGCGCCAGGGCATGGCCGAAGGCCAGCAACCAGAAGGCGGGGGTGCGCAACGCCTCGCGCGCACCCATGCCCGCCGCTGGCAAGGGCCGCGCCGGTGCGGCGCTCCCCGCCGCCGCGGCCGAGGCCGCTGCACCGAAGGCGGCGCGCCCCGCCGACGCAACAGGCTGCGCGGGCAGAGCGGCTGGCTCACCATCCACCTGCAGGCCCAGTTCAGAAGGGTGACGGCGCAGCATGCTGGCCAGCGGCCAGCCCACGATCAGGATCACCGCAGCCGCTCCGACGCAGGTGGCCCGCCAGCCGAAGCCAGCTATCGACCAGCCCAGCAACGGCAGCGCCAGGCCACCGGCGGCCAGGCCGAGCGACATCAGCGACAAGGCGCGTGCCCGGCGCCGCTCGAAGAAGTGCATGAGCGCGATGGACAGCGGGAAGTACCCGCTCATGCTCGCGCCGACCGCGATCACGGTGACGGCGACGTAGAACCCGGCGATCGAGCTCACGGCGCTGAAGCCGAGAAAGCCGACGGCAAAGGTGAGCACACCGGCACGCACGACCGCACGCGGGCCGAAACGGTCGACGAGCCAGCCGAGCAGCGGACCGATCAGCGCCCCCTCGATGGACTGGATGGCCGCCCCGCCCGCCAGCGCCGTGCGGCTCCAGCCGAACTCGGCCGACAGCACCGCCACGTACGCCCCGAAGGCCTGGATCAGCAGTGCCGAGAGCAGGAACTGCAAGCCGGCGCTGGCCGCCACCATGCGCCAGCCGTAATACGTCGTCGCCACACCCGATTGTCGCGAATGCCGGCCCCCGGTGGTCGATTTCCAGCAGGCGCCCGCGTAGACTGCTCTTGCGGCACCTGCCCGATGCGGGTCGACATCGCCGCTTCGAGGGCCTGCGGCATCATCGGTAACCGACGAACTTCGCTGCGTGGCCGGCCATGACGATCCGAAATCTCGACCGCCTCTTCGCCCCACGTTCGGTGGCCGTGGTCGGCGCCAGCGAGCGGCCGGCCAGCGTGGGCGGCACCGTCTGGCGTAATGTACGGGCGGCCTTCGCCGGGCCGCGATGGCCCGTGAACCCCAAGCACGCCAGCCTGTCAGGCGATCGCTGCTACGCCGACGTCTCAGCGCTGCCCGAGGCGCCTGACCTGGCTGTGATCTGCACGCCTGCGGCCACCGTACCCGCACTGGTGGCGGCACTCGGTGCGCGCGGCACGCGCGCGGCCATCGTGCTCACGGCCGGTCTGGATGCCGCGACCCGCCAGGCGATGCTCGACGCCGCGCGCCCGCACCTGCTGCGCATCCTCGGGCCGAACTGCCTGGGCCTGCTGGCCCCGCACGCCGGGCTGAACGCGAGCTTCTCGCACATCGCCGCCGAGCCCGGCACCCTCGCCTTCGTGTCGCAGTCGGGCGCGCTTGCCACCGCGATGCTCGACTGGGCCGCCGGCCGAGGCATCGGGTTCTCGCAGGTGGTCTCGCTCGGCGAGCATGCCGACGTCGACTTCGGCGACATGCTCGACTGGCTGGCCACCGATGCCCGCACCCAATCCGTCCTCCTGTACGTGGAGTCGGTGCAGGCGCCGCGCAAGTTCATGTCCGCCGCGCGGGCGGCTGCACGCAACAAGCCGGTGCTGGTGGTCAAGGCGGGCCGCTCGCCCCAGGGGCAGGCGGCGGCGGCCTCGCACACCGGCGCACTGGCCGGCTCCGACCTCGTCTACGACGCGGCGATCCGGCGCGCCGGCATGCTGCGCGTGCAGACGCTGCAAGACCTCTTCGTGGCCGCCGAAACGCTGGCTTACCACCGCACGGGCGCATCCGCGCTGCAGGCCGCGCAGCTCGAGCGGCTCACCCTCGTCACCAACGGCGGCGGCGCCGGCGTTCTCGCCGCCGACGCTGCCGTGGCCGCCGGCCTCGAACTCGTCCCGCTGCCCGAGCCGGTGCGCAACGCCCTGGATGCGGGCCTGCCCGCCAACTGGAGCCGTGCCAATCCGGTGGACATCATCGGCGACGCCCCCGTGGAACGCTACGTGCACACGCTGCGCACGCTGCTGGCAGCGCCTGAAACGGGCACCCTGCTCTTCATGCATGCACCCACGGCGATCGTGCCGAGCGCGGACATCGCCCGCGCCCTCGTGCCGGTGGTACAGGGCGCCCGCGAGCGCGTGGTCTCGAGCTGGATCGGCGGCGCCTCGCTGCAGCAGGCGCGCGACACCTTCCACGCCGCGGGCATCCCGCACCACGACACCCCCGAGGACGCCGTGCGCGCGGTCTCGCTGCTGGCCACCTACGCGCGCAACCAGGCGCAACTGATGGAGGTGCCGCCTGCGCGCACGCACACGGCCGAGCTGGACGCGGCTGCCGTGCGTGCCATCATCGACGAGGTGCTGAACAGCGGCCGTGAGCTACTGACCGAACCCGAGGCAAAGGCCCTGCTCGGCGCATGCGGCGTGCCTGTGGTGCCCACGCGGGTGGTCCCACCAGACGCCGAGGCTGCGGTGCATGCGGCCGAGGCCATCGGCTGGCCCGTGGTGCTCAAGGTGCTGTCGCCCCAGATCACCCACAAGAGCGATGTCGGGGGTGTGGCGCTCGATCTGCGCCATGCGGCTCAGCTTCGCACCGCGGTGGAGTCGATGCTGCAGCGCGTGCGCGCGGCGCAGCCCGAGGCGACGATCTCCGGCTTCACGGTGCAGGCGATGGTGCGCCGGCCGCATGCCCTCGAGCTGATCGCGGGAACGAGCGTGGATGCACTCTTCGGGCCGGTGATCCTCTTCGGCCAGGGCGGCACCTCGGTGGAAGTGGTGGCCGACCGCGCCATCGGGCTGCCCCCGCTGAACGTGCCGCTCGCCCATGCCCTCGTACAGGGCACCCGCGTCGCGCGCCTGATGCAGGGCTGGCGCGATGTGCCCGCGGTGAACATGCCCGCCGTGCTCGGCGTGCTCACCGCGCTGTCGCAACTGCTTGCCGACGAGCCGCGCATTGCCGAGATCGACATCAACCCGCTGCTCGCCGACGATGCCGGCGTGCTGGCGCTCGATGCGCGCGTGCGCGTGAGCGCCGGTGCACCGGGCGGTGCGGTACGCTTCGCGGTACGGCCCTACCCCGCGGAGCTGGAGGAGTCGGTCGAGTGGAAAGGCCACAGGCTCACACTGCGGCCGATCCGCCCCGAGGACGGCGTCCAGCACCTGGCCTTCTTCAACCGTCTGGACCCGGCGGATGTGCGCCTACGCATGTTCTACAGCCTGCGGACCCTCGAGCGCAGCCAGCTCGCGCGCATGACGCAGATCGACTACGAGCGCGAGATGGCGTTCGTGGCCACGGCCGCAGGCCCGGTCGGTGCGGAGGGGCGCGAAGGCACCGAAGAGACCCTCGCCGTCATCCGTGCCGTGTCCGACCCCGACAACGTCGAGGCCGAGTTCGGCATCATCGTGCGTACCGACCTCAAGGGAGCCGGCCTCGGGCGGCTGTTGATGCGCAAGCTGATCGGCTACCTGCGCGCGCGCGGGACGCAGCGCCTGGTCACCACGACGCTGCACGAGAACACGGGCATGCTCGGGCTGGCGCGCGCGTTGGGGTTCACGCTCAGCCACGCGCCGGACGAGCCGGGCGTGTGGCGGCTCGAGCTGCCGCTCAACGCGCGCCAGTGACGGTGCGCACCGCCACGCGCACGCCCGCTTCCACGGCCGGCGCAGGGTAGACGATCACCTGTTCCCCCGCCGCGAGGCCGCTGCGCACCCAGGCCGACCGGGTCTCCCGCCCTTCGAGCCGCACCGCGCGCAGCTGGGCACGCCCGGCCGCCACGACGAACGCGGCCACGCACCCGTTGTCCAGCCCCGAGGCAGCACCGGCCGCGGGCAGCGGGCACCCATCGTCGGCCCGCAGCCCGGCCGGCCTCGGAAACACCGCGCCCACCGGCACCTGCACGGCTTCGGCCGCGGTGCGGGTCACGACCCGCACCGCGACGCGGTAGCCGTCCCCCAGTCCCACCCACAGCTCGGGCGGGCTGCGCAGATCGATGACCACCCGTACCCGCTGCTCTTCCACGCCCAGCGCCGAGACCTTCGTGAAGGCGCCCGGCTCGACCTGGCGCACCACCCCTTCCAGGCGCTGCGGCCCGCCCCAGCGGTCGATGCGCACGGCGCTGCCCGGGCGCACCTGCAGCGCATCGGTGGTGAGCAGCTCGGCCACGACCTCGAGGCCGCCCACATCGCCAAGCTCGAGCAGGGGTGCACCGGCGGGTACCGTGGCCTCGCTGGCCGCCTGCAGCTTCAGCACACGACCCGAGACGGGCGCGCGCAGCGCCACGCGGGTGAGGGCGTCGGCAGGGGCTGCACCAGGCAAGGCACCGGGCACGGCACCGGGCACGGCACCGGGTGCAGAGGCGGTCCCGGGCGGCTGTACCGCCAGCGCCGTGCGCACCACCTCGAGCTCGAAGCCTGCCGCGCGCTCACCCTCCAGCGCCGCTTGCAGTTCCGCACGGGCCACCCCCTGCGCCAGGCGGTCCGACTCCGCCTTCGCCTGCGACACGAAGCCCTGCTGCAGCAGCGACTCGCTGCGGGCGAGGTCGGCACGCGCGCGCTCGAGCCCGACGCGTGCCTGCTGCACGTGCGCCCGCGCCGCCTCCAGGCCCGCCGCAGCCGCCTGCACGCGCCCCTGCTGCTCGAGCCGCGCCCGTGCGTCCAGCATCGTCGGCAGCAGCGGCTCCAGATGGCCAAGCACCTCGCCCGCACGCACCGCATCGCCTTCGCGCAGCCGCGGTCGCAGCCAGCGTCCGGCCAGCGGCGCCGAGACGACATAGCGCTCGCGCAGCCGCGTGCGCGCCTCCTCGTCGATGCCCGCCTCGAAGGGCCCGGCGACCACAGTGGCCACTTCCACGGGCACCGCACGCGGGGCGAAGGCCCAGGCCAGCAAGCCGGCCAACCCGAGCACACCGGCCAGCAGCCACAGCGCAGTCTTGCGAGTCATCGTCCTCCCCCCTTGCTCCCCCTTGGATACGCCTGGCGTCATCACTCCCGCGTCTTCAACGCGGCCACCATGTCCAGGCGGTCCACACGCCGGCGCACCACGAGCGCGCTCCCCACACCGGCGGCCAGCACGCACAGCGCCGCCCACGCGTACGTGCGCGGCAGGATCACCACCGGAAAGTGGAACTGGTCGCTGCGCATCAGCGCGGCCACCGCGTGCACGAGGCCGTTGCCCAGCACCATGCCCAACGGCAGCGCCAGCACGAGCGTCAGCGCACCTTCGCCCAGCAGCAGCGCCGAGACTTCGCCGCGCGTGAACCCGAGCACCCGCAGGCTGGCCAGCTCCCAGGTGCGCTCGGCCAGCGCGATGCGGGCGTGGTTGTAGACCACCCCCACCGCCACCACGGCGGCGAAGAAGGTGAGCACGGAGCTCATGATGCGGATGTTGCGCGCGCTCACCTCCTGCATGTTGCGCAGCATCGTGGCCTTGCTGAAGGCGCCGGCCGCACGCGGCTGCTCGCGCAACGCCTCCAGGGCTGCGATCTCCACCGCGCGCTGCGTGCCCGCCCCGGGCACGGCCAGCACGAAGGCATTGGCGAGGTCGCCATCGCCCACGGCGTGGTTCAGCGCGCTGCGCTCCATCAGCGCGGCTGTGCCCATCATCTCCTGCACCGTGCCTTCCACCGGCAGCCACAGCGTGCGCGGCCGGCCTTCCAGCACCTCCACCTGCACGAGGTCGCCCACGCGCAGGCCGAGCTTGGCAGCCAGGCGGTCGGTCAGCACCAGGCCGCCCCGCCCGGGGCGGGCTGCACGCTGCGAACGGTCGATCACCCGCGCGAGTTCCGCATCCGACTCGTAACCGCGAATCTGGCTGCGCTCGCGCCGGTGGCCGTTGACGAGGGTCACCGGCAGCGTGCGCTGCGGCTCGGCGCGCACGGCACCCGGCAGGCGCGCGAGGGCCAGGGCCACCGCCGAGGCGTCGGGCTCCTGCAGGAAGACCATCATGTCGCCCCGCAGGGCCAGGCTGAACTGGGTGTCGACGATGAAGTCGATCGCATCGCGAAAGAAGTTGCCGAGCACGACGATGGCCACCGCCGCGGCGGTGCCGGCCACCGTGAGCGTCGAGCGCCACGGCCGGCGCTCGACGTGGCGCAGGATCATGCGCAGCCCCGTGGGCAGGCCCGTCAACCCCGCACGCTCCACGACGGTGGGGCGAAATCGCGCCGGCGCGGGCGGGCGCATCGCCTCGGCCGGCGCGAGCCGAACCGCCTGACCGATCGCGTTCAGCGTACCGAGCAGTGCGCCCGTCAAGGTCAACACGATGGCACCCGTCGCCAGCCCGATGGGCAGCACGTGGCTGACCTGCGGAAAGCGGAAGAACTCGGCGTACAGCGACACCAGCCAGTTGCCGAACACGTCGCCCAGGAGCAGCCCGAGCAGGCTGCCGGCGAGCACGATCACGCCCACGAGCTTCAGGTAGTGCAGCGCCACCTGCGCATTCGCGTAGCCGATCGCCTTCAAGGTGGCGATCTGCTCGCGCTGCGTGGCCACGAGCCGCGCCACCACCACGTTCAGCAGGAACACCGCGACCCCGAGGAAGATCGAGGGCAGCACGGTGCCCAGCACGCGCTGCTCGCGGATCTCGTTGTCGAGCATCGCGTGCGAGGCCTGGTGCTCGCGGCCCCGAGCCTCGCGCGCACCATAGCGCTGCAGCAGCGGCTGCACGTCGGCGATCACCGCGCGCTCATGGGCTCCTGGGGCGAGGCGGATCGCAAGGTGGTTGAAGGCGCCTTCCATGTCCCAGGCCGCCGAGAGTGCCTCGCCATCGACCCAGAACACGCCGAAGCTGCGCGGGTCGGGCATGCCGAACATGCCGGCGAACACGTACTCGGGCGACAGGGCGATGCCGGCGACTTCCAGCGTGCGCAGCTTGCCGTTCATCACCACCTGCAGCCGTTGCCCGGGACGCAACCCGCGCGCCTCGGCGAAGGCCTCGGACACCCAGGCCAGCAGCGCCCCATCCGGGCGCTCGCGCCCGGGCGACATCGACGCGTCCTCGGCACGCCCGCTGCGCAGCGTCAGCAGGTTCAGGCGGTGTGGCCGTCGGCGGTCCAACCCGATCAGCTGCCCCGCGATGGGGTCGGAGACACCCGCCAGGTGCACCCGCACCATCACCTCCACCGTCGCCTGCGCATCGGCCACGCCAGGCAGGGCCTGCACCTGCGGCAGCAGCGTCAAGGGCGCGCGCTTCATCGAGGCGAACACGTCGGCGAAGCGCCCCTGCACGTAGAAGCGCTCGCGGGCAAGCGCCAGCGACTCCACCGCCGACAGCGTGG
This sequence comes from Pseudomonadota bacterium, assembly GCA_039798945.1. Lineage (GTDB taxonomy): Bacteria > Pseudomonadota > Gammaproteobacteria > Burkholderiales > Burkholderiaceae_C > Rubrivivax. The sequence goes on along the minus strand of JBDKFA010000010.1, from coordinate 6,136 downwards.
CGATGAATCCGCCGACACCACTGGCCACGACGAGGGCGATGGTCAGCACCTGGCTCCACATCAGGGCCAGGTCGCGCAGCAGCTTGCGGTCGAGCGCACGCATGGCCGTATCAGGCGCCGACGCCCGGCTCGCCGCACACGCTCACCACGAGATGTCCTTCGGCGAGACCTTCGTCGCATTCACCTCGACTTGCTGCACGGCCCCGTCCGACAGGCGGATCACGCGGTCGGCCATGCCCGCGATCGCCGCGTTGTGGGTGATCACGACCACCGTCGTGCCGAGCTCGCGGTTCACGCGCTCGATCACCTCCAGCACCAGGCGTCCGGTGGGGTAGTCCAGCGCCCCGGTGGGCTCGTCGCACAGCAGCACGTCCGGGCGCTTGACGATGGCACGCGCGATCGCCACGCGCTGCTGCTCGCCGCCGGAGAGCTGCGCCGGGAAGTGGTCGCGGCGCGGCGCGAGGCCGACGAGCCCAAGGGCCTCGTCGATGTCCATCGGGTGCTCGGCGATGTCGGTGACGAGCGCGACGTTCTCGCGCACCGTCAGGCTGGGGATGAGGTTGTAGAACTGGAACACGAAGCCCACGTGTTCACGCCGGTAGCGGGTGAGCGCGGCCTCGTCGGCTCCGGTCAGTTCATGGTCGCCGAATCGCACCTCGCCGCTCGTGGGCACGTCCAGCCCGCCCAGGATGTTCAGCAGCGTGCTCTTGCCGCTGCCCGAGGGACCGAGCAGGACGATGAACTCGCCACGCCCGATGGCGAGCGACACGTCGCGCAGGGCGACCACCTCCACCTCGCCGCTGCGGTAGGCCTTGCGCAGGTGGCTCGCGGCAAAGACAGACGCAGGCGCGGATCGCGCCGGCTGTGCAGGCTCCTCGGGTTCACGGTTCACGGCCCAGTATCGGCAGGCCCGCGCACGCCTGCCTTGACCCGGCTCAACCCGCGCCGGGCGGGGCCTCCTCGGCCTGCGCTGGCGTGTCCTCTTCCTCCCGGCTGGCCTCGCCCTCGCCCCAGGCCGTGCGCACGCTGCCGGCCTCCAGCCCCTGCTGCTGCAGCCAGCGCACCATCACCGCCTCGTAGCCGTGCGTCACGATGACGCGCGAGGCCTGCGTGGCGGAGATCGCGCGCTGCAGGCCCGGCCAGTCGGCGTGGTCGCTGAGCACGAAGCCGCGGTCCACCCCGTGCCGGCGGCGCGCACCGCGCAGCTGCATCCAGCCGCTGGCGAAGGCGTCGCTGCAGTCACCCAGGCGGCGTGTCCACGGGCTGCCCTGGGCGGCGGGCGGGGCCACCACCAGCACGCGCCGCAGGGCCGCACTGCCCGCCCCATGCCACCCTGGCCACGCTTGCCGCCCTGGCCCGCCTTGCGTGTCCAGGGCCTCGAGGCGACACGTCTCGGGCAAGGCCACACCGGCGGCCCGGTAGGCGGCATTGACGGCCTCCACCGCCCCGTGCACGGCAATCGGGCCGATCGACGGGTCGAGACCCGCCAACAGGCGTTGGGCCTTGCCGAAGCTGTAGCCGAGCAGCAGGCTGGCCCGGCCGGCCTCGGCGTTGGCGCGCCACCAGTCGTTCACCTCGGTCATCACCTCGGCCTGCGGACGCCAGCGGTAGATCGGCAGGCCGAAGGTGCTCTCGGTGATGAAGCAGTCGCAACGCACGGGCTCGAAGGCGTCGCAGGTGGGATTCGCGTCGCCCGCACCGCTGACGAAGTAGTCGCCCGAGGCCACCCACACCCGGCCGCGATGCTCGATGCGCACCTGCGCCGAGCCCAGCACGTGGCCCGCCGGGTGCAGGCTCACGGTAGCATCGCCCACGTGCACGCGCTCGCCGTAGCGCAGGCCCTGCAGAGAGATGTCGCCGAGCCGGGCGCGCAGCACGCCCGCGCTGCACCCGGTGGCCAGGTAGGCGCCGTGGCCCCGGCGCGCGTGGTCGGCGTGGGCGTGGGTGATGACCGCCCTCGGCACCGGGCGCCAGGGGTCGATGTGGAAGTCACCGGCCGGGCAATACAGGCCCTCCGGGCGCCACACCACGAGGTCGGCTTCCCGGCTCAATACCGCCCCGCCGCCCCGGCCAGGCGCAGGTAGGCGTTGGCCAGCCACGCCACGAACCCGCGCACCGCCCAGCCTCGCAGGCCCGGCCGCAGCGCAGGTGCCGTGATCTCGGCGGACTCCTCGAAGGCGCGATCCAGGCTGCGGGCCAGGTGTGCCGTGAAGTCCTCGTCGACCAGCACCACGTTGGCCTCCAGGTTGAGCAGCAGCGACAGCGGGTCGATGTTGGAGCTGCCCACGGTGGCCCAGTCGCGGTCGACGATCGCCACCTTGGCGTGCAGGAAGGCGGGCGTGTACTCGAAGACGCGGATGCCGTGCGCGAGCAGCTCGTCGTAGAGCACTCGGGCAGCCAGCGCGGCGATGCGGTAGTCGATCTTGCCCTGCATCAGCAGGCGCACGCGCACGCCTCGGCGGGCGGCGTGGCGCAAGGCACGTCGAAACCCACGGCCCGGGTAGAAGTAAGGGCAGGCGATGTCGATGCGCTCGCGCGCACGCCGGATGGCTTCGATGTAGCTGCGTTCGATCGCGCGGCGCTGGCGCAGGTTGTCGCGCACCACCAGTGCCGCGCACACGGGCGGCAAGGCCGGCCTGGGCGTGACGACGCGTCCCTCGCGCGCGCCAGTGCGCAGCTCGCGCAGCAGTTGAACCGTGCGCGCCACCGGCTCCGCGCTGCGCGCGAGCACCAGCATCTCTTCTCGCCACCCCCGGCCCAGGCTGGCCCGCATCCACAGCGCCTGTGCCACTCGCTGCACGTCGGCAGCCACGCTGCCTTCGAGCTGCACGGCGAAATCCAGCCGCGCGCGCTCGCTCCAGCCGTGGTGGAGGTCGTAGCGGTCATCGATGACATTGATGCCGCCCACGAAGGCGACCTCGCCGTCCACCGCCAGCAGCTTCTGGTGCATGCGCCGCAGCTGACCGGGCTGCAGCCAGGCCCACCAGCGGTCAAGTGGCCGGAAGACCTCCAGCTGCACGCCGGTGCCGTCGAACCAGCGCCGCAGCGCCGGCAACCTGGAGACACTGCCGAAGCCGTCCACCAGCAGCCGCACCTGAACACCACGCGCGGCTGCCGCGCACAACGCATCGGCCACGCCCCGCCCGGCGGAGTCGTCGTGAAAGATGTAGGTAGCCATCCAAGCCTCGCGCTGCGCGCGCTGCAAGGCATGAGCCATCGCGGGAAACAGCTCGTCGCCGCCTCCGAGCAGCCGCACCCGGTGTCCACCCCGGAAGTCCATCGCGGCAGCCGTGCTCAGCCGGCCTCGCGCTCGAGCTCGAGCTCGACCACCAGGGGCAGGTGGTCCGACATGCGGGCCCAGGCCGTGCCGCGCGGCACGGTGGCGCCGGTGCAGCAAAAGCCCCGCATGTAGACCCGGTCCAGCGCAAACACGGGCACCCGTGCCGGAAAGGTCAACGGCCCCGGCCGCAGCCCGGAACCGGCCGAGGCCCTGCGCAAGCCGATGCCGGCCATCGGCTCGTCCAGCCGCTCGCCCCAATCGTTGAAGTCGCCGGCCACGAGCAGCGGCTCGCCCGCGGGCACCTCATCGGCAAGCACTCCCGCCAAGCGCTGCACCTGGCGTACGCGGCTCGCATGCACGAGCCCGAAGTGGGCCACCACCACGTGCAGCGTCTGGCCACCCCAGTCGACCGGTACATGCAGCAGGCCGCGTTGCTCGAAGCGGTGGTCGCTGACGTCATGGTGACCGATCTCCCCGAGCGGCCAGCGCGACAGCAGGGCGTTGCCATGTTCGCCGTGGCGGGTCACCGCGTTCGTGCGGTAAGCCACCTGGTAGCCCTTGGGTGCCAGGAAGTCGGCCTGCCCGCCCTCGGGCCAGCCCAGGCGCGAGCGCTGGAAGCGCCGCGCTTCCTGGTGGTGGAAGAGCCGGACCTCCTGCAGGCAGACCAGGTCCGCATCGAGCGCCTCGATGCCTTGGCCCAGGTTGTGGATTTCCAGCCGCTTGCCCGGGCCCACCCCACGCACGCCCTTGTGGATGTTGTAGGTCGCCACGCGCAGCCGCGACGCGCGTGCGCCAGGCTCGGGCCGCCTGGCGTGCGGCAGGTTCGGGGGCAGGATGGCGTCGGCCATGCTGCCAAGCCTAGCCGATGAAGCGTGGCAGCTGCAGAATCGCCTCGGCGTTGCTCGGGGAGAAGCAGCGGTCGGCCGCCTCCCGCCACGGCAGCCAGACGTAGGCGAGGTGCTCGCGCGGCGCCAGCTGCACCGGCGTGCCCGCGGGCACGCGCAATCCGAACACGTGCTCGGTGTTGTGCGTGACGCCCGGTGCGTAGCGATGGCGCCAGACGGGATAGATCTCGTAGACGTTGCGCAGCCCCCAGTCGCGCAGGTTCGCCAGCGGCACAGCCTGGCTGCCCACGACGATGCCCGTCTCCTCCTCCACCTCGCGCACGGCCGTCTCCACGAGCGGCTCGTCCACCCGGTCCTTGGAGCCGGTCACGCTCTGCCAGTAGCCGGGCTTGTCGGCGCGCTCGATCAGCAGCACGTCGGCGCCCGCCGTGTGGATCACGACGAGCACCGACTCCGGGATCTTGGGCGGCTTGTGCAAGCGCGCTCCCCGGGCGGCTCAGCGGGCCGGTGTCGGGTTGCGCAGCCGGATGTGCAGCTCGCGCAGCTGGGCCTCGTCCACGTTGCTCGGCGCGCCCGTGAGCAGGCACTGCGCGCGCTGCGTCTTCGGGAAGGCGATGACGTCGCGGATCGACTCGGCCCCGGCCATCAGCGTGGCGATGCGGTCCAGCCCGAAGGCCAGGCCCCCGTGCGGCGGCGCACCGTACTGCAGCGCATCGAGCAGGAAGCCGAACTTCAGCCGCGCCTCCTCGGGCCCGATCTTCAGCGCCGTGAACACCTTGCTCTGCACCTCCGCACGGTGGATCCGCACCGATCCGCCGCCGATCTCCCAGCCGTTGAGCACCATGTCGTAGGCCTTGGCCACGCAGGCGCCGGGGTCGGTGTCCATCAGGTTCTCGTGGCCGTCCTTGGGCGCCGTGAAGGGGTGGTGCACCGCGACCCAGCGCCCGGCCTCCTCGTCGTGCTCGAACATCGGGAAGTCGACCACCCAGGCCGGCGCCCAGCGGTCCTCGAAGAGGCCCTTGCCGCGGCCGAACTCGCTGTGGCCGATCTTCACGCGCAGCGCGCCGATCGCGTCGTTCACCACCTTGGCCTTGTCCGCGCCGAAGAAGATGAGGTCGCCGTTGCACGCGCCCGTGCGCGCGAGCATCTGCCCGAGCGCGCCGTCGTGCAGGTTCTTCACGATCGGGCTTTGCAGGCCGTCGCGCCCGCGCTCGACGTCGTTCACCTTGATCCAGGCCAGCCCCTTGGCGCCGTAGATCTTCACGAACTCGGTGTAGGCGTCGATCTCGCCGCGGCTCATCTCGCCGCCGCCGGGCACGCGCAGCGCCACCACACGCCCGCCCGCGGCGTTGGCCGGGCCGGAGAAGACCTTGAAGTCCACGTCGCGCATCACGTCGGTGAGCTCGGTGAACTCGAGCTTCACGCGCAGGTCGGGCTTGTCCGACCCGTAGCGGCGCATCGCCTCGGCATACGTGATGACGGGGTACACCGGCAGCTCCACGCCGAGCGTGCGGCGGAACACCGTGCGGATCATCGCCTCGGTGGTGGCGCGGATCTCCTCCTCGGTGAGGAAGGAGGTCTCGATGTCGATCTGCGTGAACTCGGGCTGGCGGTCGGCGCGCAGGTCCTCGTCGCGGAAACACTTGGTGATCTGGTAGTAGCGGTCGAAGCCCGCCACCATCAGGAGCTGCTTGAAGAGCTGCGGGCTTTGCGGCAGCGCGAAGAACTGGCCGTCGTGCACGCGGCTGGGCACCAGGTAGTCGCGCGCGCCCTCGGGCGTGCTCTTGGTGAGCATCGGCGTCTCGATGTCGATGAAGCCCTGCTCGTCGAGGTATTTGCGCACCTCGATGGCGATGCGGTAGCGCAGGCGCAGGTTCTTCTGCATCTCGGGGCGGCGCAGGTCGAGCACGCGGTGCGTCAGGCGCACGGTCTCGCTGAGGTTCTCGTCGTCGAGCTGGAAAGGCGGCGTGACGCTGGGGTTGAGCACCACCAGCTCGTGGCACAGCACCTC
>JBDKFA010000009.1:0-2552 GCA_039798945.1 Pseudomonadota bacterium | reverse complement strand
CCCACCAGCGGGGCGAAGTCCGGGATGTGCGCGTCGTCTACCGGGGTGGGCACGGCCACCAGGATGAAGTCGGCTTCGGCGAGCGCGGCGGGGTCGCTCGTGTACTCGGCGTGCACGGCGGCGCGCATCTCGGCGTCCGGGATCTCGCGCGAGGGGTCCGTGCCGGCCCGGCACTTGGCCACCTTGTCGGTGGCGATGTCGAAGCCGATCGTGCGGCCGAGCTTGCCGAATTCCACGACCAAAGGCAGGCCCACGTAACCCAGGCCCACCACAGCCACCACTGGCATCGAATTAGCCATGCACCCGCTCACCGTACCCCGTAGGTACCCCGTTGAGAAGGTGCGGATTATCTCCGCCATCCCATCCATTGCGGTTGTGGAGCCGCAATGCGGCGGGACAGCGTCAAGGCACCGGGGTTCCGGCACCTCCGTCCCATGCTCTTGGGGGCACGGTCAGTCGCGGCTTCCGGGCTACCCTGCTTGCGCGGCGTGTGCGAGCCGATGCAGCAGCGTGCCATCCGGTGCGGCACCTCGCGCCCAGGGGCCGCCACCCCTGGGTCTCCTGCCTACCTCCTCCTGGCCAGGAAACGCGGTGTCCTGAAGCGGACGATGCTGCGGTAAACCGCGATATAGGTCACGGCAAAGAGCACGATAAGCAAGCCCAGTACGGTGGTGTACTGCCAGAACAACATGGCCGGCACCGCCGCCAGCATGCACAGGATCCAAAGGTAGGGTGAAGTCATGGAGTTGCGGCGCTCCAGCGAACGGCGCCCTCGGCTGCCCATCGCCCAGCGCATGATGCGGCGGTAGACCAGCGAATGCAGATGAATGCCATCGGGCATGCTGGCCGGTCGCGAACGGACCACCACGCGCCTGTAGATGGAGAACAGAGTCTCGAAGATCGGGTACACGCACACCAGCAAGGGGAAAAGCGGGGAGACCGACTCGTTGCGATGGATGAGCAGGATTGCAGTCTCGGCCACCCAGAATCCCAGGAAGTAGGCGCCGCCGTCACCCAGGAACACGAGCCCGAGCGGGAAATTCCAGAAGAAGAATCCGAGGATGGCTCCCACCCCCACCACCGCCATGGTCAGCACAAGGTTATCGCCGACCTGGAACGCCACGTAACCGAAGCTCGCCAGCATGATGGCTGCGCACATCGACGCCAGCCCGTTGAAGCCGTCGATGATGTTGACGGAGTTGGCCACGCCCGCCACCGCGAACACGGTGATGAAGACCGCGCCGGCGAAGGTTGACGCCAATAGGTCCATGCCCGGGATGGGCACTCGGTCGATCATCGAGTCCGCTGCAAACACGGCCACCAGGGCTGACAGGCCCGTGAATGCCAAGCGAATGGCTGGCCGTACGTTCTTGGTGAAGTCCTCCACCAACCCGCAGCCGAAGGCAAACAAGCCGCAAGCCCATACCACCAGCCCCAGTTTGGCCGCGGTGGCGCCTTGGAGCATCGCCACCGACAGGCCCACCAGCACCCCTAGATAGATGCCCACTCCGCCGATTCGGGGCACGGGCTGAGCGTGGAACTTCTGAGGCCCGGAAAGGTCGTGGTCTCGGGCAGCTCCGCCGGACAGGCGACGGCTGCGGACAACCCAAAGCGTAAGCAGCAACGAGGCCAGGAAAGAAGCGACTAAAGGAACCATCGAGGCGGCAGTTTAGGGCTTTCCGTCCGATCTCACTCTTGCGGTCCCAAACGGTGTCAGCAACAGCCCGAGCCTGCGCATGCCGGCCGGGGCTCGCACAAAGCGTTTGAATGGTACCAATCCAACTAGAATCGCCGACCATGGCTGCTCCACGCGTACTTGCACTGGTCGTCCTTGGGTCCCTGGCACTGGGTGCCGGCGCGCAGTTGACGACGCCGCCCGTGGTACCGCCCGGTCAAACAGGCTCAACCGGCAGCACGCCTGCGGACCTGACTGTTCCCGTCATTCGTCCCGCCTCGCCTGGTACCGGTGCCTTGCCGACCGCGACGACTCCAGGCACGCCGGAAGCAGCAGAGGCTGCTCGCCAAGCCCGGGCCACGCCCGTGAAGGAAGGGCGGGAAGAACTGCCTCCCAATGAGTTTCAGAAGTTTGTCTTCGCCACCACGGGCCAGGTCCTGCCCGTGTTCGGCGCCAACTTTTTCTCGGAAGCCTCGGCGCTCTCCGTGCAGATGGATCGGCTCCCCGTCCCTGCGGACTACCTGATCGGCCCAGGCGACGAACTGCACGTACGTGCGTGGGGCTCCATCGACATGGACATCAAGGTCCTGGTGGACCGCAACGGCCAGATCAGCCTGCCGCGCGTTGGCACGCTCAGCATTGCTCGCCGCTCAATCAGCGACGCCGAACGGATCGTGCGGGAACAGATGTCCCGCACGTTCAAAGGCTTCAGCCTGAGCGTTGGCCTTGGGCAATTGCGAAGCCTTCAGATTTTCGTAGTTGGGCAGGCGCGCAAGCCAGGCGCGTACTCCCTCGGAGCGCTCACCACGATGGTCGGTGCTGTATTCGCAAGTGGCGGTCCGGGCCCTAACGGCAGCATGCGCCGTGTGCAGTTGCG
>JBDKFA010000008.1:0-2674 GCA_039798945.1 Pseudomonadota bacterium | reverse complement strand
AGGCCCACCGGTCCGCCGTCGAAGCGGTGGATCACCGCCTCGAGCAGCTTGCGGTCCATCAGGTCCAGGCCCAGCGGGTCCACGTCCAGCATGGCCAGCGCCAGTTGCGCCTGCGCCTGCGTGATGCGCCCGTCGCCCTTGACCTCGGCGTAGTCGCGCACGCGTCGCAGCAGCCGGTTGGCAATGCGCGGCGTGCCGCGCGAGCGGCGCGCGATCTCGTGGGCGCCTTCGGCATCAGTCGGCACTTCCAGCAGCCGGGCCGAGCGCGTGACGATGCGCGCCAGCTCCTCGGGCGTGTAGAACTCCAGTCGCGCGACGATGCCGAAGCGGTCACGCAACGGGTTGGTCAGCATGCCGGCGCGCGTGGTCGCGCCCACCAGCGTGAAGGGCTGAAGGTCGAGCTTGATGGAGCGCGCGGCCGGGCCTTCGCCGATCATGATGTCGATGCGGTAGTCCTCGAGGGCCGGATACAGGATCTCCTCGACCACCGGGCTCAGGCGGTGGATCTCGTCGATGAAGAGCACGTCGTTGCGTTCCAGGTTGCTCAGGATCGCCGCCAGGTCCTTGGGCTTTTCCAGCACGGGGCCCGAGGTGCTGCGCAGGTTGACGCCCAGTTCGTTGGCGATGATGTGGCTCAGCGTGGTCTTGCCCAGGCCGGGCGGGCCGAACAGCAGCACATGGTCCAGCGCCTCGGCGCGCTTCTTGGCCGCGCCGATGAAGATTTCCAGCTGCTCGCGTGCCTTGGCCTGGCCCACGTAGTCCTGCAAGCCCTTGGGCCGCAGCGCGCGTTCGATGGCCTCTTCGTTGGGCGACACCGGCGCGGCGCTGAGCACGCGGCGCGCCGGTTCGAAGCTGTCGGTCTGGATGGCCATACAGCCATTATCGCGACCCGCCAGCGGCGACAATGCAAGTCCTATCCCTCACCGCATTCGTTTGCCATGAAGAAGCTCCTGCTCGCCTCGATACTGTTGTCCGTCGCCGTGGCGGCGCTGGCCCAGACCAGCGTCAAGGATCCCTGGGTGCGCGGCACCGTGGCCGGGCAGAAGGCCACCGGCATGTTCGGCCATATCACCTCAACTACCGGCGGCAAGCTGGTTTCGGCCTCGTCGCCGGTGGCTGGCGTGGTCGAGGTGCACGAGATGGCGATGGACGGCAACGTGATGAAGATGCGCGCCGTGCCCAGCCTGGAGCTGCCCGCCGGCAAGACCGTCGAACTGAAGCCGGGCGGCTACCACGTGATGTTGATGGACCTGAAGCAGGAGTTGAAGGCCGGCGACTCGGTGCCGCTGACGCTGGTCATCGAAGGCGCCGGCGGCAAGCGCGAGACGGTCGAGCTGAAGGCGCTGGTCAGGGCGCTGGCCGACAGCCACGGCAGCAAGCACTAGTGCAGTGTTTCGTTCTGTTTAGAACTTAAGCGCGCATTGGCCCGGATGACCTTCTGCAAGATGTCGCGAGCGCTCTTGGTCCAGATGAACGGCTTGGGGTCGACGTTGTGGTGAGCGACGTACTCGTTGATGGCTGCCTCCAACTCGGCCACGCTGGTAAACACGCCGCGGCGCAGCCGTTCGGTCGTGATGTCACGGAAGAAGCGCTCCACCATGTTCAGCCACGACGCCGAGGTCGGCGTGAAGTGCATCTGGAATCTCGGGTGCTTGGCCAGCCACTCCTGCACCGCCGGGTGCTTGTGGGTGGCGTAGTTGTCGGCGATCAGATGCAGTGTCTTGCCCTTGGGCGTCTCGCGGTCGATCTTGCGCAGGAACTTCAGCCACTCGGCATGGGTGTGGCGCTGCTGGCACTGGCCGATCACCTTGCCGTCCAGTACGTTCATCGCCGCGAACAGCGTGGTCGTGCCGTGGCGCTTGTAGTCGTGCGTCATCGTCTGCGCGCGACCCTTCTTCAGCGGCAGCCCAGGCTGCGTGCGGTCCAGCGCCTGCACCTGGCTCTTCTCGTCGCAGCACAGCACCAGGGCGTGCTCGGGCGGCGACATGTACAGGCCCACGATGTCCTCGAGCTTCTCGACGAATTGCGGGTCGCGCGAGACCTTGAAGCCGCGCACGATATGCGGCTTCAGACCGTGCGACTGCCAATGCCGCCACACGGTGCTGGCAGCGACACCCAATTCGGCCGCCAGTTTGCGCGTGCTCCAGTGCGTAGCCGCCGCGGGCTTGCTCTGCGTGGTCAGCTGGACCAACTGCGCCACATTCACCTTGACTGGTGGCGCGCCACGAGGAAGGTCGCGCTCGATGCCTTCCACGCCTGCTTGCAGATAACGTTCGCGCCAGCGGGCCACCTGCACGCGCCCGATGCCGAGCTGCTCGGCGATGTCCTTGTTCTGCAGCCCCTGCGCGGCCAGCAGAACGATCCGCGCGCGCTGCGCCAGCCGCACGCTCGTGCGCCCGGAGCGCGACAGTCTGGTCAGCTCCGCCTTGTGCTCGTCGGTGAGAACAATCGCCGGTGCAATTCGCACGTGCCCGCTCCAGTTCAAGCCCAAGTAGAGCATTGGAGTGGGACTCGGCATATAAGTTCACTCAAGAACAGAACACTACACTAGGCGTCGAAAGCCCGAGTTCTCGAAAGCCGATGCCCGCTGCAATCGGCGTTGACAATTCGAACTTCCATCCACATGTCGCACAACGCTCGCGTGTGTGCCGTGCGGATCGTGCAACTTGGAGGG
>JBDKFA010000007.1:0-22796 GCA_039798945.1 Pseudomonadota bacterium | reverse complement strand
GCGTACTCGTCTAGGGGCAGGTGCCCTGGACCCCCGGATCGCGGGGTTGGCTCCCCCGGGGCAGTTGCCCACAATGATCCCATCTCGCCGCGATTGCGGTGGCCTGAAGGGAAGCCTCATGAAACTCAAGTCTGCTGCCGCTGCCGTCGCATCCGCCGTCGCGATGCTGGCCTCGACCGCCGCGCACGCCGTGGTCTACAACATCGGCACGCTGCCGATCGCCCCGAGCGCCTACACCAACTTCGCGACGGTGTCGGGTTCCTCCTTCTTCGACCAGTACAACTTCATGTTCCCCACCGGCCAGGGCCTGGCGTCGGCGGCGGCCGTCTCTCTGACGGCCGGGGACCTGTACAACATCCAGGGCCTGACGGTCAGCCTGTACACGAGCGGCGGTACGCTCGTGGCCAGCGGCACGCAGGCCGGCAACAGCGTGACGCTGACCAACGTGGTGCTGACCCCGGGTGCGTCGTACCGCTACGACATGACGGGTACGGTGACGGGCAGCCTCGGTGGCCAGTACACCTTCATGGCCCAGGCGGTTCCCGAGCCGGAGACTTACGCGCTCTTCCTGGCCGGCCTGGCAGCCATCGGGTTCATGGCGCGCCGCCGCGGTCAGATGGTGCCGCAGCCGGCCTGAGCCGGCTCGTCGTCAGGCGCGGGCGCTGCGGAGCAGCGCCCGTTTCATTTGGGGCCTTGGCTGCCGGCGATCGCCTTCGCATCGACGCTCCCGGTACACTGCACGGCCTGCCTACCCCGTGCCTGCCTTGTCCTTCGCCGCGCGCCCCACCGACCTCGTCGTTCACCAAGCCTCGCGCGTGCTCGAGGTCGCTTTCGACGACGGGAAGCACTTCCGGCTGCCTTTCGAGTTGCTGCGCGTGTACTCGCCTTCTGCCGAGGTGCAGGGCCACGGCCCGGGCCAGGAGGTGCTGCAGACGGGCAAGCGGCAGGTGCTGATCGTGGCCGTCGAGCCTGTGGGGCACTACGCCATCAAGCCCGTCTTCAGCGACGGGCACGAATCGGGCATCTACAGCTGGAGCTACCTCCACGAACTCGGCTCGAACCAGGGCACCCTCTGGGCACGGTACCTCGAACGCCTGCAGGTGGCCGGCGTCGACCGCGACGCGCCGATGGGCGTGACGCCGGGCTCGGCGTGTGGCCACGAGCACGGCTGAACGCAGCAGGTCGGTGCACGTGACCGTGGCCCCCGTCTGAGGACGCACAGGAAGATGGCCTCCACCCACTTCGGCTTCCAGACCGTCGACGAGACGTCCAAGGCCACGCGCGTGCGCGAGGTCTTCGACTCGGTGGCGGCCCGTTACGACGTGATGAACGACTTGATGTCGCTCGGGCTGCATCGGGTCTGGAAGGCCTACGCGGTGGCGGTGGCTGACGTGCGTCCGGGCGACCGCGTGCTGGACATCGCGGCGGGCACCGGCGACCTCACCCGCGCCTTCGCCCGCCGCGCCGGCCCCACCGGCCTGGTGCTGCACACCGACATCAACGAGGCCATGCTGCGCGTGGGCCGCGACCGGCTCCTCGACGAGGGCCTGGCCGTGCCTGCCCTGGCCTGCGACGCGGAGAGGCTGCCCTTCGGTGATGCCGGCTTCGACCTTGTGAGCGTGGCCTTCGGGCTGCGCAACATGACCCACAAGGAACGCGCACTGGCGGAGATGGCGCGTGTGCTGCGCCCCGGGGGCCGGCTGATGGTGCTCGAGTTCTCGAAGGTGGCCGCTGGGCTGCGCGCACCCTACGACTGGTACTCGTTCCAGGTGCTGCCGCGCCTGGGCTCGCTCGTCGCAGGGGATGCCCAGAGCTATCGGTACCTGGCGGAGTCGATCCGCATGCATCCGGACCAGCACACGCTCAAGGCGATGATGCTCGAGGCCGGGTTCGGGCATGTGGACGTCCATAACCTGAGCGCGGGGGTCGTCGCGCTGCACGTGGGCATTCGCTGCTGAGTCGAATCCCGCTTCGGGCTCCGGCCGGGCGCAGCCCCTTTCGAGCCGGGGTTGAGCCGGCGCAGGGCGCCTCCCCAGTGCAGGGGACTGCAAGCCCGTAGACCCCGGGCCTAGGATGCTCCCGCAACAGGGTGTCAGGCCCGTGGGCGTGCCAAGGAGGGTGCCCTGGCCCGTCTCCCGGAGGGCCGCGTGATGCTCAAGTTCCCAGGGTGGGCGCCGATACTCCCGGAGAGTGGCGGTGCGCATGCACCCCTCGTATTTCCGGGATCCCCCAGATGAAACTCGATTGCAAGCCCGCGCGCCGTGTCGTGCGCGTCGCCAGTGTCGTCTCCCTCCCCCTCGTCGTGGCGATCCTCGCGGGATGCGGCGACAAGGAGGGTGCCCCGGTCGCCACCCAGACTGCTGCCAAGGTGAACAAGCAGGAGGTCACCGTCCACCAGGTGAGCCACCTCGTGAGCCAGCAGCGGGGCCTGAAGCCCGAACAGGCCGAGGCGGCCTCCAAGCAGGCGCTCGAGCGCCTGGTGGACCAGCACCTGGCCATCCAGCGCGCCGAGGAGCTCAAGCTCGACCGTGACCCGCGCGTGCTGCAGGCGCTCGATGCGGCGCGTCGCGACGTGCTCGAGCGCTTCTATCTGGAGCGCGTGGCCGAGGCGGCCCCCCGTCCTTCTGCCGAGGAAGTGCGGCAGTACTTCGAATCGAAGCCCAACCTGTTCTCGCGGCGCAAGGTCTACTCGCTCCAGGAGATCGCCATCCAGGTTGCACCCGACCGCATCGAGCTGCTGGGCAAGAAGCTGCAGGGCTCGCGCAACATCGGCGAGTTCGTCGAGTCGCTCAAGCGGGATGGCATCAAGTTCGGCGTGACACAGGCGGTGCGACCCGCCGAGCAGATTCCGCTGGCGGCGATCGACCAGCTCGCCCGGATGAGCGACGGCGAGGCCTATCTGGAGCCTACTCCCACCGGGGCCTCGGTGACCGTCGTCGTGGCCTCGCGGCTGGAGCCGGCCGAACTCAAGCAGGCCGAGCCCGTCATCGAGCAGTTCCTGCACAACGAGCGCAAGCGCAAGGTCATCGAAGACGACCGCCGCAGCCTGCGCGCGGCCGCATCGATCCAGTACATGGGCAAGTTCGCCCAGGACGCCAGCTCCCGTCCGGCGGTGGCGTCCACGGGGGCGGCCGTTCCGGCGACGGCGGCGGCCTCCGCAGGCATGACCTCCGCCGACATTCTCAAGGGTATGGGGATAAAGTGATTCGATCCTGCCTGCTGCGCGCATGGGCCGCGCTGTTGCTGGCGGCCTGCGCCAGCCTTCCCTCTCTTGCGCAACCCGTGGGCGCCTCTGCATTGGCCGCGACGCCCGAGTACCGGATCGGACCGGGCGACCTGTTGCGCATCGGCGTGTACCAGAACCCCGACCTGAGCCTGGAGACCCGGGTCACCGAGTCGGGCACGATCTCGTTTCCGCTCCTGGGCGCCGTCCGTGTCGGAGGCCTGGGGGTGGCGGCGGCCGAGCGGCTCATCGCCGAGGGGCTGCGCTCGGGCAACTTCGTGCGCCAGCCGCAGGTGAGCATCGCGGTGACGCAGTTCCGTGGTCACCAGGCCAGCGTCATCGGCGCCGTGAACCGGCCCGGCCGGTTCGCGCTGGAGTCGCTGGACCTGCGCCTGTCCGATCTCCTGGCCATGGCCGGCGGCGTCGCCCCCAACGGAGCGGACTCGGTTGTGCTCGTGGGCATGCGCGACGCGAAGCCGGTGCGCATCGAGATCGACCTGCCGAGTCTCTTCGCCGGCGGTGCGGAGCGCGGGCGGGATCCGTTGATCTTCAACGGCGACACCATCTGGGTCGATCGCCAGCCGGTGGTCTACATCTACGGCGAGGTGCAAAGGCCCGGCCCGATGCGGCTGGAGCGCGGCATGACGCTCATGCAGGCGCTGGCCACTGGCGGAGGGCTGACGGTGCGCGGCACCGAGAAGGGCATCCGCGTACACCGCCGGATGGGCGACGGTCGCGTGCAGACGACCCAACTGGCGCTGGATGACCGGGTGCAGGACGGCGACGTCATCCAGGTCCGCGAGAGCCTGTTCTGAGCGCCCGGGATGAGCGTCGCACAGTTTTTCGTCATCCTGCGGGCACGCTGGTGGGTGACCGTCTTCGTGCTGCTCGCGTGCGTGGCGCTGACGGTGGTGGTGAGCAAGAAGATGCCGAGGCTGTACACCGCATCGGCCACCGTCGTGGCCGATGCGAAGCCCGACCCCGTCTCGACGCTGGCCGGCATCGCCACCACGTCGGTCTTCATGGCCACGCAGGTCGACGTGATCAACAGCGAACGTGTGGCCCTTCGCGTGGTGCGCAACCTCAAGCTGACCGAGAACCCGCAGATTCGCGAGGAGTGGATGCAGGCCACCCGGGGGGAAGGGTCGCTCGAGCAGTGGCTGGCCGACACCTACCGCGCCAACCTGGAAGTCAAGCCTTCGCGCGAGAGCAACATCATCACCGTTTCCTACACGGCCCAGGATGCGCGCTTCGCCGCGGGTATGGCCAATGCCTTCGTGCAGGCCTACCTGGACACCGCGCTCGAACTGCGTGTCGTCCCCGCGCGGCAGTACGCCGCCTTCTTCGACGTGCGTTCGAAAGAGGCGCGCGAGGCGCTGGAGCTGGCACAGGCACGCCTGTCGAGTTTCCAGCGCGAGAACAAGCTCGTGGCCAACGACGAGCGGCTGGACATCGAGACGACTCGCCTGAACGAGCTGTCCTCGCAGCTCGTGGCCCTGCAGGCCGTGGCCACCGACTCCGCCAGCCGGCAGGTTCAGGCCTCGGGCTCGTCGGCCGAAAAGCTGCAGGAGGTGCTGAACAATCCGGTCATCAATGGGCTGAAAGCCGACATCAGCCGCGCCGATGCGCGGCTGCAGGAGGTCAGCTCGCGCCTCGGCGACAACCACCCTCAGGTGATCGAGCTGCGTGCCAACCTGTCCGAGCTGCGTCGCAAGCTCGACTCGGAGACCCGGCGTGTGACAGGCGGGGTCGTGGTGTCCGCCGACATCAACCGCCGGCGCGAGAGCGAGCTCAGGTCATCGCTGGAAACCCAGCGCGCCAAGGTGCTGCGCCTGAAGGCCGTGCGTGACGAGGCCGCCGTGCTGCAGCGCGATGTCGAGAACGCCCAGCGCGCGCTGGACGCCATCACCCAGCGCCTGACCCAGACCAGCATCGAGAGCCAGACCACCAGCAGCAACGTCTACATGCTGGCCCAGGCTGCGCCGCCCATGAATCACTCCTCGCCCAACGTGATGCGCAATGCGCTGATCGCCACCCTGGGAGGGACGCTCCTGGGCCTGGCCCTGTGCCTGTTGTGGGAGCTGCTGGACCGGCGGGTGCGCTCCGTGGAAGACGCGGTCGCCGTGGCCGGGCTGCCGGTGCTGGCGGTGATGCCGCGCACCCCTGGCGGCCTGGCGCGGCGCAAGATGGTGCTGCCGAGCTGGATCGTCAAGCCCGCCCTGCCCATCCGCCGCCGGAAGGAGGCGACGTGATGGTCGCCATGGACGCCCGCGGCGCGACGGTCGACGAGGACATTGCCGACGAGACGCGTGAGCGCTCGATCGGGGACATCATCCGTGACAGCCGCCAGCTCAGCCCGCGCCAGATGGAGCGCGTGCTCGCCTACCAGCGCGACAACGGAGTGCGCATCGGCGAGGCCCTGGTGGCGCTGAAGCTGGCCAGCGAGGAGGACGTCGTCCACGCTCTGGCCCAGCAGTTCCAGTATCCCTACTCCTACGCCCAGGGCTCGCATCAGCGGCCCGAGCTGGTGACGCTCAACCAGCCCTTCTCGGCACAGGCGGAGACCTTCCGGTCGCTGCGCAGCCAACTGATCTCGCGTGTCTTCGGCGTGGGCGACCGGCGCGCGCTCGCGGTGCTCAGCCCCTCGCGCAACGAGGGGCGAAGCTACGTCGCCGCCAACCTGGCGGTGGTGCTGGCCCAGCTTGGCGGTCGCACGCTGCTGATCGACGCCGACCTGCGCTTCCACCGCCAGCAGCAGATCTTCGCCTTGGAAAACCGCGCGGGACTGTCGGCGATCCTGGCTGGCCGCAGCCGCTCGCGTGTGATCCAGGCCGTGGAAGGAGTGCCCAGCCTGTATGTCCTGCCCGTGGGCGTGACGCCGCCCAATCCGGTGGAACTGATCGAGCGGCACGCCTTCGCGATGGTCGTGCAGGAGCTGTCCTCGAAATTCGACTACGTGGTCGTGGACACGCCGGCTTCGCAGGTCGGCGCCGATGCGGCGGCGATCGCGGCACGTTGCGGCTCCGGGCTCGTCGTGGTGAGGCAGGGACACACCCGCAGCGCCGCCGTGCGCGACCTCGTGGAGAGCCTGTCGGGCAGCCCGGCGAAGGTGGCGGGGCTCATGATCAACCGGTTCTGAGTTTCTCGTGCACGCTGTTTCAGCTGCCGTCCGGGCGCTCCCGCAGACCCTGCACGCCCATCTGCCGCTCCTGCTGCTCGCCGCAGGCTGGCTCGTCATGTTCGGCCCGGTGTACCACGGGCTGGCCACCACGATCTGGGACAGCGATGCCAACGGCCACGGGCCATTCATCCTGGGCGTGAGCCTGTGGCTGCTGTGGTCGCAACGGAGCGAATTGCTGGCCGCTGCCACGGCACCCAAACCGTGGCTCGCGGCCTGGCTGCTGGTTCCGGTGGCCCTGATGTATGTCGTCGGGCGTTCACAGACCGTCTGGACGCTCGAGGTGGTCGCGCAGAATGTGATGCTCGCTGCACTGCTGCTGGGCTTTCTGGGCTGGGGTGGGCTGCGTCGTGCATGGTTTCCGCTCTTCTTCCTGCTCTTCATGGTGCCCTGGCCCGGAGAGTGGATCGATGCGGTGACGCAACCTTTGAAGCTGGCGGTGTCGGCCGTGGCGGCCGAGTTGCTATCGCTCTTCGGGCTGCCCGTGGGGCGCTCCGGGGTGATCCTGGCGGTGGGCCCCTATCGGCTGCTGGTGGCGGACGCATGTGCGGGTCTCAACTCGCTGTTCACGCTCGAGGCGCTGGGCCTGCTCTACCTGAACCTGATGAACTACACGAGCATGGCCCGCAAGGTGATCCTGGCGGTGTTGATCGTCCCCATCGCCTTCACGGCCAATGTCGTGCGCGTGATCGTGCTGACGCTCGTGACGCTGTACTTCGGCGACGAGGCCGGCCAGGGCTTCGTCCACAGCTTCGCGGGCATGCTGCTGTTCGCGGTCGCGCTCGTGCTCATCCTCGCCGTCGATGCACTCCTCGGGCGGCTGTTCTTCAAGTCGCGCTGACATGCGGATCGCCGTCATTCGCGCCCTCGTGTTCGCCGCAGCGATGGCCGGCCTGTCGGTGCTGGCCGTGGCCATGACGCCGCGCACGTTCCTGGCCGACCTGGAGCGCAGGGATCCGCTGGCGTCCTTCGTGCCCGCCGCGTTCGGCGAGTGGGAGGTGGACCCCAGCGTCGTGCCGGTCCCGGCCAGCCCGGACCTGCAGCGCGTGATCGACCAGACCTACGACGAAACGCTGTCGCGCACCTACCGGGATGCGAAGGGCAACCGCGTGATGCTGTCCCTGGCCTACGGGCGCAACCAGCACAAGGGCATGAACACGCACCGCCCAGAGGTCTGCTACCCGGCACAGGGCTTTCGCATCGAGACTGCATCCGAGCGGGGCGTGTTGCGCGCGGCCAGCCGTGAGATCGCGGTGACCCGGCTGGTCGCGCGGTTGGACTACCGGGTGGAGCCCATCACCTACTGGTTGGTGGTGGGGGACCGCAACACGGAGTTCGGTTACCCTCAGCGCGCGCAAACCATCCGCTACGGGCTGCGCGGCATCGTGCCCGACGGCATGCTGTTTCGCGTGTCCTCGATCAGCACCGATGCGGCCCAGGCCTACGAGGTGCAGGAGCGATTCGTCTCCGAGATGGCGCGTGCGTTGCCTGCGGCGCTGCAGGCCAGGCTGCTCGGGTCGTCCTGAGACCGGTTCGTCGCCCTTCCCGCCCACGCATGATCGACTCCGCCCGCCTGCCGCGATGGCTGCGCCTGCCGCGCTACCCCGACTACCTCCGGCGGGTGCTCTCGTGGGCGGTGGGCCGGCTGCACCTGGCCTCGCAGCAGGTGTCCTGCGGTCCGGGACTGCAGCTGCTGGGGGTGCCGATCGCCTCGGTCGCCCGGGGTGCATCGATCTCCATCGGCGCCAGGGCCATCCTGTGTTCGTCCAGCCGTGACACGGCCCTTGGCGTCTCGCATCCGGTCATCCTGCGCGCGATGCTGCCTGGGGCGCGGCTGGTCATCGGTGACGACTGTGCGCTGTCGGGGGCGACCGTGTGTGCGGCCCAGTCCGTGACGATAGGCGCGCGCTGCCTCTTCGGGGCGGACAGCATCGTCACCGATACCGACTTCCATCCTCTGCAGCCGCAGGGCCGCTGGAGCGCCCCGCTCGAGCAGGCGGCCACGCGTCCCGTGCGCATCGGGTGTGACGTGTTCGTGGGCGCCCGGGCCATCGTGCTCAAGGGCGTCACCGTCGGGGATGGCGCGGTGATCGCGGCGGGCGCGGTCGTCACCCGTGACGTGCCGGCTGGAGCCGTGGTGGCGGGCAACCCCGCCCGGGAACTGCGCGCCAGGGAGGCTGTCCGGCCATGACGGCACCCTTGCCGCTGCACGTCGCGCTGGTGGGCCCGGCAGCCACGCAGGACTTCGCTGCGCTGGGCGGACCAGCCTTCGAAGGGCTGCCCGCGGGCTATGTCGGCGCACCCTTCATGGCCACGCTGGCGGCCGGCTTGCTCGCGCGCGGGCATCGGGTGACGGTGGTCTCGACCTGCACCGAGCTGCCCCTGGGCCTGCGCGAAGGCCTGAGCCGCCGCGCGGGGGCGCTGGAACTGGTGTACGTGCCGATGCGGCCTGGCGCGTGGCGCCCCAACGGCTGGCGGCCGGGCCACATCCTGGACCTGTTTCGCTTCGAGCGTCGTGCGATGCACGACGCGCTCTTGCGCCTGCGGCCCGACGTGGTGCATGCCCATTGGGCCTACGAGTTCGCCTGGGCTGCGATCGACACCGGACTGCCGCACGTCGTGACCTGCCACGACTCGCCCTTCCGGGTGGCGCGCCACTACCGGGGGTGGAAGCTGGGCGGCTACCGCCGCATCAAGGCGTGGATGGCGTGGCATGCGCTGCGGCGGGCGCGCTGCGTGACCACCGTCTCGCCGCACATGGTCCAGGAGATCGCCTCGCTGTGCATGAGCGCGCCCACGCTGGTGCCCAATCCGGTCGCTCCTGCCCCTGGGGACAACGAGCCCCCGGCCCGAACCTCCGGCACGTGCGCGCGCGTGCTGATGGTGTGCAATGGTTGGAGCGACCTGAAGAACCCCCAGGCGGGCCTGCGCGCGTTCGCGCGGGTGGCGCAGGTCATGCCCGATACCGAACTCGTGCTGCTGGGCGAGGGATTCGGCCCGGGCGGGACGGCGCAGCACTGGTGCGCGGATGCCGGCATCACGGGCCGGCTGCGGTTCGTGGGCGCGGTGAGCCACGACGAGGTCCGGGCCTGGATGGCGGGAAGCGACCTGCTGCTGCATCCCTCCCTGGAGGAGTCCTTCGGCATGGTCGCGGCGGAGGCCCTCTCGGCAGGCATCCCGGTGGTGGGCGGGCAGCGCAGCGGCGCCTTGCCATGGGTCGTGGCACAGGCCGGTCGGTTGGTGGACGCGACCGACCCGGAGGCGCTGGCGGCGGCGATGCTCGAGCTGCTCGGTGACCCGGCGCTGCGTGCGCGGCTGGCCCAGGTCGGTCGCCGTGACGTGGACAGGCGCTTCAGCGTGCAGGCCGTGGCCGCCGAGTACGAAGCACTCTACCGCCTCGTCGTCGCACCTGGCTGCCAGCCGGGTCGCCCACCAAGCCGGGCGCAGCCGCAGGGAGCCGGGTCGTGGAACTGATCTTCAGCGTGCTGTGGTTGGCCCCGTTCCTGATGGCGGTCCTGCTGACCATCGGGTCCGTCGTGGCGGTGATCGGTGCATGCAACGACTTCCGCGTCGGCCTGTGGGTGACCGCAGGGGCCTTTGCGCTGGATACGGTGTCGATGAGTGCGCCGGTGCTGAACCTGGGGTTGACGGTCTATGCGGCCGACCTGCCGATGGTGCTGGTGGCGCTGGCTGCTGCAGTCCGCTGGGCCGGTGCGACCGACATGCCCCGGCGCCACCTGCCCTGGTTCCTGTTCGCGCTGGCCTTCCTGTCGAGCTTCGCCCTTGGCCTGCTGCGATACGGCAGCGCCGCAGGCGTGCAAGCCCGGCCCGACTTCTATGCCCTGGCGGCGGCCAGCTATGCGTTGTCCTTCCCGGTCGGGCGGCCGCAGTTGCGCTCGATGCTCGTCGCGCTGGCCTGGGTGGCCCTGGTGATCGCCGTGCTGAGCGTGTACCGATGGGTGGTTTACCTGACGCCCATCCCGAGCTTGCTGCCGCCCGGGGGTGTCTACAACATCGACGGCCCGATGCGCGTGGTCAACTCCAACCAGGCGCTGCTGCTGGCGCAGGTGGCGCTGCTGGGCGTCTTCTTCTTCGGTTCGGGGCTGGCTCCGGTCCTGGCCCGCCTGACTGCGCCTGCTTTGCTGATGGCCACCCTGGCCTTGCAGCATCGCTCGGTGTGGCTGGCCGGATTGGTAGGAGCGTGCACGAGCATGCTGGTCGCGCGTGGCTCGCGCACGCCGTGGTGGCAGCAGGCGCTGTTGGTGGGCATCGCGGCCGCAGCGGTGGCGGCGCCCCTGGTGTTCAGCAAGACCCTCTCCGGGCAGGTGCAGTCCTCGGCCACGCGCGCGGTGCAGGGCGAGGGCACCGTGACCGCCCGCTTCGACAACTGGCAGGTCACGCTGGACCAGTGGGTGGGAGGCGGACCGCTGTCGGTGGCCGTCGGGAGCCCGCCGGGCGGGGACAACACGCGGGTCTACTACACCGAGAACGGACAGAAGGTGGTGGTCAACTTCAGCACCCACAACAACTACGTGCACATGCTGACCTCCCAGGGGCTGCTCGGGCTGACGATGTGGTGCTGGGTGGCCGGCGCCGGGCTGCTGGGCCTGTGGCGGCTGCGCCAGGCGCAGGGGGATTCCGCCGCCAGTTCGGCTTCGATGCTGCTCGTGCTCCTGTGCTCCCAGATGGCCTACTACGTGGCCTACGACGTCGACTACCTGCAGGCCTTCATCCTCGGCACGGCGGTGGCCTGGGTCTTCCAGCGCCAGCGCGAACTGGCCGGGTGCGGGCAGCCGGCCGCGGAGGTGCCTGTGGACGTGCATCGCGGCGCACACGGTGCCGCCGGGGTCAGGGCATGATGCAGCCGGCTTCCCTGCACGTGCCCGAGCGGCGGCTGTGTGCCCTGCTCACCTGCTTCAACCGTCGCGACACGACGCTGGCCTGCCTGGCGGCCCTCGAGCGTGCGGCCGCCCTGGCGGGCGTGCCCGCCAGGGCGTTCGTCGTGGACGATGGCAGCCGTGACGGGACGGCGGCGGCCATACGCAGCCGTTTCGGGTGGGCCCGGGTGATCGAGGGCGGAGGCGACCTGTACTGGGCACGGGGCATGCACCTGGCTCAGGAACACGCGATGCTCGAAGCCCCCGGCTGGCTGCTGTGGCTCAACGACGACACGCACCTCGACGAGGACGCGCTGGCACGGCTGCTTCACGCGCATGACCAGCTGGTGCAGGGGCTGCAGCAACCCCTGGTGCTCGTGGGCAGCACGCGTGACCCGAGGACCGGCCGGCGCACCTACGGCGGGTGTCGGCGCGCAGGCGGCTTGCGTGCGGTGGCGGTACGCGACGTCGAGCCGGGCCCATCGGCGCAGCGCATCGATACCTTCGATGGCAACGTCGTGCTCGTGAACGCCGCGGCTGCCCGGCAGCTGGGAAACCTCGATGCAGGCTTCGAGCACGCGATGGCCGACACCGACTACGGCCTGCGTGCCGGCCGACTGGGCATTCCCGTGTGGCTGGCTCCGGGCACGCATGGCGTGTGCAGCACGAACCCGGTGCACGGCACGCACCAGGACCCTGCGCTGCCCGCACCGGTGCGCTGGCGCCTGATGGTCGGTCGCAAGGGACTGCCCCCGCGATCGTGGTATCGGTTCACGAGGCGCCATGGCGGCTTCATGTGGCCGCTGCACTTCGCCTGGCCTTACCTGCGGTTGGGCTTGGAGCTGGTGCGCGCAGCGGTGGGCCGCAAGGTGCGTGGCCTCGGACGGCACGTTGGAGAGGGCTGAGAGGTGTGTGGGATCAACGGTATCTTCGATGATGCGGCACGCCGTGCCGGCGTGACGCCGCCTGCAGACGAGATCGGGGCCATGAACCAGGCCCTGCTGCATCGCGGGCCCGATGGCGGCGGCGTCCACCTCGGGCCCGGCATCGCGCTCGGACACCGGCGGCTGTCGATCATCGACTTGTCGGACGCGGGTACGCAGCCGATGTACAACGAGGACGGCTCGCTGGCGCTCGTCTTCAACGGCGAGATCTACAACTACCTCGAGCTGATCCCCGAGCTGGTCGCCGCCGGGCACGTGTTCCGCTCGCGCAGCGACTCCGAAGTGATCCTGCACGCCTACGAGGAGTGGGGCGAGGCGTGCGTGCAGCGCTTCAACGGCATGTGGGCCTTCGCGCTGTGGGACTCCCGGCGCGAGCGGCTGTTCCTGTCGCGCGACCGGCTGGGCGTCAAGCCCCTGTGCTACCTGCAGCAAGGCGGACGCCTGCTCTTCTCGAGCGAGGCCGCCGGCATACGTGCGGTGGTGCCTGTGAACCGGGCCGACCTCGGCAAGCTGCATGCGTACCTGGCCTTCGGCTACCGCACCAACGACGGACGCACGCTCTTCGAGGGCATACGCGAGCTCCCGCCTGGCCACAACGCGGTGGTCGATGGCGAGGGCCTGCGCGTGCGGCGCTACTGGCAGCTGCCCGAGGAGCGCGAGGAAGTGGGGGCCGAGCAGGCCGCGCACACGCTTCGCGAGTTGCTGACCGATGCCGTGCGCTTGCGCTTTCGCAGCGACGTGCCCGTGGCCCTGCTGCAAAGCGGAGGGCTGGACTCTTCCGTCATCTGCTCCATCGTCAACGACGAGATCGAGGCGGGTCGCCTGGCCATGACGCGGGTGGCGGGGTACACCGCCGTCCATCCCGGCCATGCCTACGACGAGAGCGACGCCGTGCGTGCACTGATGGCCACCTGCCCGAGAGTGGACTCGATCGAGCTGCAGCCCAGTGGCCAGGCCCTGGCCGATCGGCTGCCCGAGTTCATCCGGCAGATGCAGGAGCCCATGGCCAGTGCCACGTCCTATGCGCACTGGTGCCTGATGCAGGCCATCCACGCCGAGGGCATCAAGGTGGTCATCAACGGCCAGGGCTCTGACGAGGCGCTGGCCGGCTACGGCCGCTACATCGTCGGCTACCGGCTGCTGGACCTGCTCGCCCGCGCGCCGGGCAAGGCGTGGAGCGAGGCGCACGCGATGCGCGCGCGCATGGGGTACGGCTGGGCTTTCCTGGCGGCGCAGACCGCCAAGGCCTGGCTCGGGCGCGAGGCGGCCTCGCAGTGGCGCGCGCGGTTCGCCGAAGGCGGCGGGCGTGTGCTCGACCCTTCCTGGAGCAGAGATAATCCGGCGGCGCTGCCGCAGGTGCCGGGGCGGCTGTCCGACGGCAACCTGGACCGCCACTTGCGCACGCAGCTGCTCGACTACGGCTTCAACCAGATCCTGCACTACGAAGACCAGTCCTCCATGAGTCAGTCCGTGGAGATCCGCTCGCCCTTCATCGACTACCGCCTGATGGAGCTCGCCTTCTCGCTGCCGGTGGATCGCCTGTTCAGCGACGGCGTCACCAAGCGCGTGTTGCGAGAGGCCTTCGGCAAGCGCCTGCCGCCGGTCATCGCCGACAACCACCGCAAGCTCGGCTTTGCGACGCCCTTCGAGGACTGGTCGGCCGCGCCCGGCTTTCGCGCTTTCCTGGGCGACCTGGTTTCCAGCGACTCCTTTCGCGGCCGCCGCCTGTGGGACGCCCGGCGCCTGGCGCGCAAGCTGCTCGATCCGGAAAGCGCGCGCCGCGGCTTCCCCGTGTGGCGTTTCGTGAATGCGGAGCTGTGGATGCGCCAGCATGGAATCACCGATGTCTGAGCCCGCATTGGCGACGCCAGGCTGCGGCGGCCAGCGGCCCCCTCGCGTCGTGGTGGTACAAAGGCGGCTGCCGCACTACCGCGAAGCGTTTTTCGAGGCCTTGCGCCTGGCGCTGCGTTCACAGGGCCTGGACCTGGCCCTGGTCGTGGGCGACCCCACTCCGCAGGAGCGGCTCAAGCAGGACGAAGGCAGGCTTGCGTGGGCCGAGCACGCACCGTGCCGATACTTCCTCGGCGGGCGCCTGTGCTGGCAGGATATCCGGCCCTGGCTGCGCGGGGCCGAGCTCGTGGTCCTGTCGCAAGAGAACAAGCTGCTGTTCAACTGGCTCGTGCTGTTGTGGCCGGCGCGCTTTCCGCGGCTGGGGCTGTGGGGCCACGGGCGCGACTTCATGGCCACCGGGCCCCTCGCCCTCGCGGCCCAGGGGCTGAAGGCCTGGGCATCGCGCCGGGCCGACTGGTGGTTTCCATACACGGGACGCTCGGCCCGGGTGGTCAGCGATTTCGGCTTTCCAGCCAGCCGCATGACGGTCATCAACAATGCCGGCGACACGACGAGCCTGCGTGCCGAGGTGAAGGCTTGCCGCGAGCCGGGGCGCGAGGCGCTGCGAGCGTCCCTGGGTCTCGGCCTCGGTCCGGTGGGCCTGTACATCGGCTCGTTCTACGAGGCCAAGCGGCTGGACCTGCTTGTGGACGCTGCCTGCCTGGTGCGTGCACGCCACCCAGGCTTCGAGCTCGTCATCGCCGGCGCCGGGCCGGACGGGCCGGCCCTGGCCGAGCGCGTGTCCGCTCTGCCCTGGGTCAGGCTCGTCGGCCTGGTCAAGGGACGCGAGAAGGCCCGCTGGATGGCGGGATCGGACCTGCTCATGCTGCCGGCGGCGGTCGGGTTGGCGATCGTCGACGGATTCGCCGCGGGGCTGCCGGCGATCACCTCGGATGGCCCGGGCCACGGTCCCGAGATCGGCTACCTCGAGGACGGCATGAACGGGCTCGTGACGGCGCGCGAGACGCACGCCTATGCCGATGCGGTGTGCCGCGTGCTGGATTCCCCCGAGCTGGCCCGGCGGCTGTCCGCGGGAGCCGAGTCCACCGCCTCGGCGATCACGCAGCAAGCGGCGATCGAACGCTTCAGCCAGGGTATCGCGAGCTGGCTGCGCGAGCCCAGGGTTGCGCCTCAGGCCGCCCGGCTCGCGAGCACCTCCTCGTAGAGCGCCAGGCGCCGCGCCAGCGCCTGGCGCGGCGTGTACAGGGCCTCGTAGCGGGCGCGTGCGGCACGGCCCATCTCGCGCATGCGCTCGGGGTGCGCGAGGGCCCACCGCATCGCTTGTGCGAGCGCAGCCGGATCGGCCGGCTCCACCAGCAGCCCCGTGACACCGTGCTCGACGAGGTCGGCCAGCGAGCCCAGTCGGCTTGCGATGACCGGCAGCGCGCTCGCAAAGGCTTCGACGAGTGCGCGCGGGAAGCCTTCGTAGCAGGTACTGGGCAGCACGAGAGCGATCGCCTGCCCCATCTCGCGGGCGACGTCCGCCTGTTGAAGGGCCCCGAGCCGTTCGCACGCGCTGACCCCGTCGAAGAGCCCCTGCTGCGGCCCCGCCCCGGCCAGGCGCATGCTGGCCGCAGGCAGCCCGGCGAGCGCCTGGGCGAGCACGCCCGTGCCCTTCTCGGGCGACAGCCTGCCGACGTAGAGCAGGCCCTGCCGCGGCTGCGGTGGCGGCTCGGGCAGGTCGACGAAGTTCGGTTCGACGACGATGCGAGCGGCGTCGATGCCGCCCGCGACGAGTTGGTCGCGGCAGAAGGGGGTGAGGGCCACGAAGCGGTCCACGCAGCGGCTCCAGGTGCCCAGGCCCCGGTGCAGCACCAGCGAGGCCGCCAGCACCGCACTCTGGGCCCGCGAGCCGCGGTAGCAGCCGTGTACCACGCCCGCCAGCGGCGTGCGCCCCACGCAGCGCGTGCATGGGCGCCCGTCGCGCAGCATCGTGCCCTGCAGGCACAGCAGCCTGAAGTTGTGCAGGGTCTGCACCACCGGCACGCCAGCGTGCCGTGCCGCCCAGTGCAGCGAAGGCGAGATCAGCGCAAAGGTGTTGTGTGCATGGACGAGGTCTGGGCGCCAACGGTGCAGCAGTTCCCCCACCTCCCGTGTCGTGCGCCGGCTCCACAAGGCGTCGGCTGCCGTGCGCAGCGCGCCTTGCAGCGCCACGTCGTCGTTGTGGCGGCCGTAGAGCTGCACGTCGACCCCATGGGCCTGCAGCAGCTCGACTTCCGCCTGCACGACGGCGTCCTCGCCGCCTCGCTGCTGGTACGCGTTGTGGACAACCAGTACACGCACGGCCCGGCTTCCTTCTCAGGGGCGCAGCAGCAGCATCGCCGGCAGCGCGTTGAAGGCGTCCGTCCACTGGCCAAAGCCCGTGGACACGGGTGAGCCGTCCGCACCCGGGAATCGCAGCCGCGTGACCCGGCTGTACCGCAGCACGAGGGCCTCCACGCCCGTCTCGGGCAGCCAGGCTGCCACCGGCAGCAGGCCGAGCTCGTGGTAGTCGTCGGTGGGCCCGCCTCCCATGAAGCGCAACACGTTGCCCGACAGGCGGGTCTGGGCGCGCGGTTCCTGCCGGTCCTTCCAGCCCTCGTGGAAGTACCAGTCGAGCTCGCCGTTGACGAGCTTCACGTGCGTGCGGATGGCCAGCTCCAGCGACTTCGGCGGGTCGGCGCCCTGGCTGGCGGTGCCGAATGCGCCCTCGCGCGTGCGGAAGTCGAGCAGCGTGCGGTCGCCCTGCCGCGCGAGGGCTGCTGCCAGCAGCGTGGCGCCCTGCAGGTTCAGCGAGCCGTAGACGACCCCTTGCTGCGCGATGCAGTACTCGCCGTTGCGCGCGTACTCCCCCTGGCTGCCGTCGGGCCAGACGCTGAAGGCCAGCCACTCCATGAAGTAGCGTACCCCGGACGCGACGAGCACCTCGTCGTCCAGCAGGATGCCGGCTGCGCCCACGGCCGCTGCCATGCCCGACTTGCGGTTGTTGTACCACTGGGACAGCGACGACAGCCGAGGTCCGCGCTGCCCGGCGCCGTCCACGTAGGCGTGGGCGGGCCAGGGCCCGGGCCGGTCAACGGCATCGATCTCGCAGTCACCGTTGGTGTCGTAGCGGCGCATCCAGCTGCGCGATCCCTCCGTGCCGGGTGCCGCATCGGCCATGCGCGTACGGTAGTCGCCGCGCTCGCGCTTCGGGAACAGCAGGCCCACGCCGTAGTCCAGGTGCGAGGCGAGGAAGCGGGCGTTGCGGGCGATGAAGTTTTCCAGGGCCAGGCGGTCGGTGGCTGGCAGGCGGGGACGCACGAAGTCGTAGGTCACCATGAAGCGCAGCAGCCACGACGCGGCACCCAGGTGGGCATCGAGCACCACGCCGTCCGGGCGCACGATGCACAGCGTGCCGGCCCAGTCGTTCAAGGGGTTGGCGGCTTCGCGCAGCAGGTAGGCGCGCACGGCCCGCAGGGCCTGGGGCTCGCCCGTGATCACGTGGAAGAAGGCGGCGTCCCGGGCCCGGCTGCCGTGCACGCCACGTTCTTCGGGCGGGGTGCGCTCCGTCCATGGGGCCTCTCCCCGCATGATCATCGCGCGTGCCGACTTCGAGATCCTGTCCCAGTCGCCGGGCGAGCCTGCCATGTAGTCCCCGTCGCGCACGAAGGGGCCGGTTTCGGTCCGGTCGCGCCAGCGCCGGACCTCCTGGGCATCGCCGAAGACGGCACCGGCCGGAGGCAGCGGCGCCGGCTCCTGGCGCAGCGGCTCGGCCCCGTGGCGAAAGCCCAGCGGGCAGTGCGCCACGGGCTCGCGGCCGCGCGCCGTCTGCCCGGCCGCCGGACTGGGCGAGAGCAGGCTCGCGAGCACCGGTCTGCGTGCGGACGGCAGGTGGGCGCTTGCCGGCCGGGTGGTGGCAGGGCCTTCCGCGCCCCGTGGCTCGGGTGCGGCGGCGTGGGGCGCGGAGGCCACGGCGGCTGGCGCCTCGGCGGCGGGGACCCGTGTCGTGTCTGCGTGTGCCAGGCCGGCGCCGATCGCGCTGGCGAGGGCCGTGCCCGCAACCAGCGCGATCGCTCGGGCCCGCCGGTATGGCCGCTTAGCCACGGGAGCCTGCACCCATCGCCCGCTGCAGCAGTTGCCGGGCAGCACGGGCGATGAAGACGCTGTTCGTGCCGAGGTAGCGCATGCCCAGGCGGCGCGGTTCCTGCAACAGGCGGTGCGCCCACTCCAGCCCGAGTGCGCGCCAGCGTGCCGGGGCGCGCTCGATGCGGCCGGCGTGGAAGTCGAACGCGGCACCCACCCCGAGCAGCACGGCATCGAGCCGCCCGCGGTGCGCGGCCATCCAGGTCTCCTGCTTGGGGCAGCCCAGGCTGACGAAGACGAGCCTGGCGCCCGAGTCGCGGATGCGCTGCACGTCCTGCTCGTCTTCCTGCTCGGTCAGGGGCCGGAAGGGCGGGGCGTGGGCGCCGGCGATGACCAGGCCCGGCCAGCGCGCGGTCAGTGCCTGGCGCAGCTGTGCCAGCGTGGCCTCGGTGCTGCCGTACAGGTACACGGCCAAGCCGCGCAGGCTCGCGCGCTCGCACAGCTCGAGCATGAGGTCGGGCCCGCAGACGCGACGCTGCCCCGCGGCCCCGCAGCGACGCATCATCCAGGCCACGGGTGCGCCGTCGGGCAGGGCCAGGTCTGCCTGCCGCACCACGTCGTGGAAGCGGCTGTCGCGCGCCGCCGTTACCACCGAGTGCACGTTGCTGAAGCACACGTAGCGGGGCGCACCCGCCTGCGCCCAGCCCTCGATCGTGGCGACGGCCTGCCGTGCATCCAGGCTGTGGATCGGCACGCCGATGACGTCCAGCCGCGGCGCGGAGTCGCCCACCGGCTTCATGGCCGCCCCTGCGGCCCGGCTGCCAGCGCAGCCGGCCGTGCATGCCCCACCCAGGCCGCCAGGCGGCGGCCGAGCGCGATACCCGGGTTCTCCACCACCCGTACCGTGACGCTGGCCAGGAGCCAGGACGCAGCCAGCGTGGCGGCAAACACGCCCAGGCAGGCTGCGACAGAAGGCTCGCCACCGGCCCAGCCCAGGCGCTGCAGGCCCTCCAGCACCGCGAAGTGCAGCAGGTAGATCGAGTAGGAGCAGCGGCCGAGGCTGCCCAGCCCGGGCAGCAGCAGCGGTCGGCGCAGGTAGCCCACGACGAACACGCCCGTGACGATGGCCACCGCCGTCTCCCCGCGTCCGAGCAGGAGCCAGGCCAGCGGCAGCCAGGCCAGTGCCCACCAGACGGTCGACCGACCGGCGTGCCGTTGCGGACCCGGGTGCAGGACCCTGTAGACGGCCAGGCCCACGAACAGGAACATCGCCTCGCGCGGGAACCAGAAGTGGAAGAACTCGTCGATCAGCCTTGGCGGGAAGTGGCTCCACGCGGACTCCATCGCTGCCGCCACCAGGGGCCGGGCTGCGAGGGCCGCCAGCGCCGCGAGACAGGCCAGGCGCCACACCGCCGTCAGCGAGCCGGCCCGCGCAGCAAGCAGCGGAAAGAGCAGGTAGAAGGTCATCTCGACCGCGATGCTCCAGCCGCCGGGCACGACGGAGTTGAAGGCGCTGGGCCACCAGCCGTGCAGGGAGAGGGCCGTGGCGGCGACCTCCAGCGCGCCCAGGCCGGCAGGGGCGAAGTACGACGGCCCGGTGCCGTGCAGCACCAGGTAGAGCACGATGGCTAGCCAGAACATCGGCAGGATGCGCGCCGCGCGGCGCACGTAGAAGCTCGCGGCCGGACGCGGCTGCCCCCCGATGCGCTGCTCCCACGTCATCATCATCGTGTAGGCGCTCACCGCGAAGAACAGCTGCACGCCGTAGCGGCCGAAGGGCATCAGGGCATCGACGACCGCGACGCCCGAGGGCGCCACGCCCACCACGTGCACCGCCAAGACGCCCAGGATCGCAAGGCCACGCAGCTGGTCGAGCGCATCCACGCGCCGGGGCGCGAGCTCCGTCATGCCAGCGAGCGCACGCGATCGGCCAGCCGCCTGAGCAGGGGCGCCCGTACGGCCGGCGCGGCGTCCTCGTCCGTGAAGCCGCGCCGCGTGAAGTCCACCTCGATGCCGTGGCGCGCAAAGAGCTCGGTCACGATGTGGCGCTCCCATCGGCCCTTCACGATTCCCGTGGGGGTGTAGGGCAGGATCTCGCGACCTGGTCCGTGGAACAGGTCGCGGTTGACGCACATCACGCGCTCGCCGCTGCGGCGGCGCGCGCGGCCCGAGCCGAAGACCTCGAGCTGCCAGGGACTCTCGTGGCGTCGCAGCTGGCGCGCGAGCACCTGCGTGCGCCACAAGCCCGCCTGCAGGGAGATGCGGTACGGCGAGCGTGCATCGACCTCCCACAGCCAGGGGTGCGGGCTCGGGTGCCAGGGGCCTGCCCCGCCACACTCCATGATGCGGATCACATCGGCCTGGTCATCGCGCATGAGCTCGACCAGACCCTGCAGCGCCTGCGTGCGCACCGCGGCCTCCAGGAAGTAGTCCTCCTGCAGGTACAGCACGAACGGTGTGTGAACGTCCTCCAGGCAGCGCATCAGGCACTCGCTCCAGGTCGGGCGCCGCGTGCTGCCCTCGGCCACGCGGGCACACCGGATGTCCAGGCCCGCGTGCTCGTACGACAGATGCTCGGTGTTGAGCACGATCGGCCAGTCGCATCCGGGCCAATGGGCCTGCAGCAGGGTGAAGAAGGGGTCCCAGCAGTCGGCGAACGCGTCGCAGGAGTTGACGAGGAGGGTGACGTCTTGGCGCATGGTCGGTGTGGGTCGGGCCGCGACCCTCGTCACCCGCCGAACAGGCGCTCCTGGATCGCTTCGACGATATCGGCATACACCCGCGTGGCATTGAGCCGCTCGCGGGCGTAACGCGCCGCCTCCTCCCCGAGCGCGAGCAACTGTTCACGCGGCAGGCTCAGCAGCATGTCCACGACGTCGACGGCCTCGGCCGGGCTGTGGACGAAGTAGATGCCGCGCGCCTGCGGCAGCGCGTGCTCGAAGCCGCGCTGGTAGTTCGTGACGTGGGGCACGCCGGCAGCCAGGCTGATGGGCAGGCGGTCCGAGAAATACATCGGGATCGTGTCGAACTGGCTCCAGTTCACGCTCACCCAGGCCGTGCGGATGATGCGTTCCTGGTCGGCGAAGGCGATGGGCCCGCGGCAGAAGGGCCTGCCCCGCCAGCCCTGCCCGGTGCCATAGACGGCGAAGCGTTGGCCGAGCGCCTCGTGCAGGCGGCAGGCCAGACGCAGCCTCGAGCGTCCGCCGGGCATGAAGAGGAAGGGCATGCGCCACAGGCAGGTCAGGTTGGCCACCATGACGGCGTCGAACTCGCGCGTCGGCGAGGGTGTCCAGGGCTGGCCGAAGCGTTCGTCGTCGAAGGACTCCACCGCATAGAGCAGTCGTGGCGCGCCGGCGCGCCGCACGTCCTGCGCGAAGGTGCCCAGGCCCTTGACGACGGCGAGATCGGCATGGGCGATGACGAGCTTCATCACCGGGTCGATCGGCTTGATGAAGCGGCCGTAGGGATCCGGGTCGTGCCAGACCAGCCGCGGCCGTGTGGGCAGCGCTTTCAGGGCCCGCAGGAAGTCCGCGTCCACCGGGTAGTCGGTCGTCACGTGCTGCCAGTAGACGAGGTCCGGGCCGAAGCGGCGTGCGGCGTCCAGCAGGTCCTGCAGCGCCTGCGCCTGGGTGGCGTGGCGCTGTCGCTCGACGAGGAAGGAGTACGCCTGGTAGTCGGCCAGCCGCCCGTCGCGCAGCATCTGGGAGAAGGCCTTGCGCGGGCCGATCTGGTCGCCCTCGGTGACTTCGTTGGGCAGGTAGAGCAAACGCAGTGGCTTCAATTTCCGCTCCAGGCAGGGCGCCAGGCGAGGGCGGCGTCGCGCCAGCGGCGCACCGTGTCCAGCCGCTGCAGCGGCTCCCAGGCTACGCTGGCGCGCAGGCCCGCCCAGACGCAGGCAGCCAGGGCCAGGCCCGCAGCCGCGGCCTGGGCAGCCAGCCGCGCCGCCAACCCGGCTCCCGCAAGCTCGCACACCAGTTGCACGCCGCGCAGGCTCGCGTAGACCAGCACGGCTGACAGGGTCACGCTGGCCAGGGCCTGCACGAGGGAGCGGCGGCTCACCGGAAGCTCACCACACACGAGCACCAGGCCCACGGCCGCACGCACGCACTCGGCCAGCACGACTCCGAAGGCCACGGCGACCAGACCGGAAGACAGCAGCGAGAGGATCAGGACGCCCTTGAGCACGAGCAGCGCGGCCTGCGCGCGCAGCTTGCGCTCCACACTGCCCAGGCTGTCCAGCGTCACGCCGCAGGCGCTGTACACGAAGGCAGCCGGCACCGCCAGCGAGATGGCCGTCAACACCGGCGCCGCCTCGATCCAGCGCGGGCCCAGGAGCGCCAGCACCACGTCGGAGGCTGCCGCGCACAGCACGGCGGCGAGAATCGCGCTCGTGCCGTACTTCAGCAGCAGCAACACGAGGAAGCCGTCGGCCATGCGCTGGCGGTCGGTCTGCATCGCGCTGAGCGCAGGAAACATCACGCGCGTCAGCCCGCGCATGGCCAGCTCGGTGGGCAGCGAGGCGAGCATCTGGGCGCGGTTGAGCAGCCCGAGCGCGCCCGCACCGAGGTGGCGGCCGATGGCCAGCGCCTCGACGTTCCCCCACAGGAACTCGAGGAACCCGATCACCGAGTAGCGCGAGC
>JBDKFA010000006.1:0-10990 GCA_039798945.1 Pseudomonadota bacterium | reverse complement strand
TACGTGGACGGCGACTGGGACTGCGAGCGCCTGGACGAGCTCTTCACGCGGCTGATGTCGGCCGACCTCGACCGCGACGGCGGTGGGCTGCTGGCACGCGGCTTCTCCGCGCTCGCCTGGCTCCAGTCCAACCTCGGCAACCCGCAGCGCCTGGCGCGCGCCTTCGTGGTGGGCGAGCGCCACTACGACATCGGCAACGACCTGTACGCGCGCATGCTCGATGCGCGCATGGTCTATTCCTGCGCCTACTGGGAGGACGCACGCGACCTCGACGAGGCGCAGCTGCACAAGCTCGAGATGATCTGCGCGAAGCTGCAACTGCGCCCCGGGCAGCGGGTGCTGGAGATCGGCTGCGGCTGGGGTGGCCTCGCGCAGCACCTGGCTGCGCGCCACGGGGTGCAGGTGGTGGGGCTCACCGTGTCGCGCGAGCAGGCCGCGCATGCGCGCGCGCGCTGTAACGGGCTGCCCGTGGAGATCAGGCTGCAGGACTATCGGCAGGCCGCCCGGCAACTGGATGGCGAGTCCCGCTTCGACCGCATCGTCTCGGTGGGCATGTTCGAGCACGTGGGCCCGAAGAACTACGGCGCCTACTTCGACGCCGCACGGCGCCTGCTCGCGCCCGACGGGCTTTTCCTGCTGCACACGATCGGGGTGGACCGCGCGAGCGCCGGCACCGACCCGTGGATCGAGCGCCACATCTTCCCCGGTGGAAAGCTGCCCGGCCCGGCCGAACTGGCGGGGGCCGTGCAGCGACGCTTCGTGATCGAGGACTGGCACAACTTCGGCCCCGACTACGACCGCACGCTGATGGCCTGGCACGCGCGCTTCGAGCAGGCCTGGCCCGAGCTGGCACCGCGCTACGGCGAGCGCTTCCGCCGCCTGTGGCGCTACTACCTGCTGAGCTGCGCCGGTTTCTTCCGCGCGCGCCAGGGGCAGCTGTGGCAGCTGGTGCTCGCGCCGCGCGAGCGGGCCGAGACCTATCGCTCGGTGCGGCCCTTTGGACCCGGTCTGCCGGGCGACGGCACGGCCTCGGCCGCCTGGCGTGAGCGCTTGCGCGACACCCCAGCGCCGTAGCCGGAGGCATCGGGCGCATGCGCCGCACCGGCCGCAAAAGGGTTCACCACCTCGAGCGCACCGAAGCGGCGGCCATGCTGCAAGTCTTCGCTGAACAGCACATCGCACCCGGCGTCGAGCGCGGCCTGTACGATCAGGCCGTCCCACACCGACAGGCGATGCGCCTGGTGGAGCTCGAGCCCGCGCGCGACGAGTTCGGCGGAGTGCGGCACCACGTCCAGGCTGCCCCAGAAGCGCACCAGGGCGAGCGCCTGGCTCGGGCCCAGCAGACGGCGGCGCAGCGCAGTGGCATAGAACTCGAGCAGGACCTGAGTGCTCAGGACAAACGCTGCCTCCTCGATCGCCTGCTCGATGAGCGCACGGGCCCGGGCCTGCTTGACCGGCTCTGCGGGGTCGCGCGCGTAAACGAGGACGTTGGTGTCGAAGAAACGCCTCATGGGCGGGGGCTGAGCTCGGCCATCAAGGCCTCATACAACGCCTCTCGGCTCTCCCGGGGGCCGGCAGGGCACCGTGAGCCGCGCACACCTGGGGCGGCGTCGAGCTCTGCCTGCAGGGCGCGGTAACGGGTAAGCGGGTCGGCCGCCTGGCGGGCATAGGCCTCGATGGCACGGCGGCAGACCTCGTTCACGCTCGTGCCCTCGCGCACAGCGCGCACGCGCGCCGCTTGCAGCAGCGAGTCGTCGATGGCGAGGGTAACGTTGGCCATGGATACGGATTTCCGAACATCTTCATTTTACACAGGATACGTGCAACACGTATCCTGTGCTCACTTTCCATCCAGGAACTCTCCGAGCGCCGCGAGAAAGGCTGCCGGTTGTTCGAAGTACGGCATCGCACCCGTCTGGAACACCGTGAAGCGCCAGTTCGGACGGTGCTCTACCGTGTCGCGGCCGCGGTAGTCGGTGAAGTCCCCACGGGTGCCGTGGCTCATCCACACGGGGTGGGTGAGGCGCTCGTACACATCGTTGATGTCCGCGCTGAAAAGCGCGGCCGACAGGAAGTTCAGCGGGGCGTGCTCGGCGCCCGGCTCGCGCGCGGTGGCCACCGCGTCGCGCCACAGCTGCTCGTCGATGTCGCGCGCGCCGTAGGTGCGGCGCAGGAAGTAGCGCACGACCCCTGGACGCGTCAACGCCCTGAAAAGCGGTGCCCCCAGCGGCGGCCACGTGAGAACCCGCTTGAGCGCGGGCGGGCCGAGCACACTGCCTGCCGGGCCGCGGCGACGGCGCGTGCCGTTGAAACCGGTGGGGCTCACGAGGGCGAGCCTGCGCCACACGGCCGGCTCTTCGGCCGCCGCGCGCGCGGCGAACTCGCAGGAGAGCGACAGCGCGAGCACATCCAGTTGCGCCACCCCCAGCCGCTCGCGCGCCCACTGCCCGGCGGCCTGCACCGCATCGGTCATCAGCCGCGGGGAGTAGTCGCGCGCGCCGCGCTCGGAGCGCCCGAAGCCGGGCAGGTCGAGGGCCACCACGGTGCGTCGGCTGCTCTCGGCCTCGAACACCGGGCGCACCTCGGCCGCCGAGGCGGCCGCGTTCACGCTGTGCACGAGCAGCAGCGGCGCAGCGGCAGGTCGCGGAGCATCCCGCTGCGGCGCGCGCGCCACGTACAGACCGAGCCTGCCGGCCGAGGGGATGTGCAGCGTGTGACGCTCGGCCGTGAGTCGTGGCTCGAAAGAGGCTGCAACGGGGGTGGGCATCGCCGCTCCGGAAGTGGTGGCTCGATGCTACGGGGCGCGGTACTCCGCCGGAACGGGGTCAAGTCAATTGGGGCGTCATGGCCTTGCATTTGCGGCGTTGCACGGGGCTGCGGATGCCCCATAATTCACGTCGTTCGAGGCAAGACCGGCCGCACCAATGGGCGGACAAGGCGGAACCCGTACCCGCGCCGAGAACACCACACACCCGCGGCTGCCTCAGGCAGCCGTTTTGCTTGGCGGCCGTTAAGCGGGGTGCGCGCGAAAGCGCCATGCAGGGCCGGCGGTGAACGCGTCGCGCGTTGGGTACGATCGACCCGCGCATGAAAGACCTCTTCCTCCTCGACCCGGGCGTGGTCTTCCTGAACCACGGCTCCTTCGGGGCCTGCCCGAAAACCGTGTTCGAGGCGCTGCAGCGCTGGCAGCTCGCACTCGAGCGCAACCCGGTGGAGTTCCTCGGCCGACGTTCGGGCGCCTTGCTGCGCGAGGCGCGCGAGGCGCTGGCCGCGTATCTTGGCGCGCAGGCCGACGACCTCGTCTTCGTGCCCAATGCCACGACGGGCGTGAACGTGGTGGCGCGTTCGCTCGCGCTTCAGCCCGGTGACGAGGTGCTCACCACCGACCACGAGTACGGCGCCTGCGAGGCCACCTTCGAGCGGGTGTGCGAAGCAGCCGGGGCGAGGTTTCGGCGCGTGGAGATTCCACTGCCCTTCGACCGCGCGGGGTTCGTGGAACGGATGGCTGCGGCGGTGGGGCCGCGCACGCGACTCGTGTTCGTGAGCCACCTGAGCTCGACCACCGCGCTCGTGTTCCCGGTGCAGGAACTGTGCGCGGCGATGCGCGCGCGCGGCGTGCCCGTGCTCGTGGACGGCGCGCATGCGCCGGGCCAGCTGCCGCTCGCCCTCGACGCGCTCGGCGCGGACTTCTACACCGGCAACTGCCACAAGTGGATGTGTGCCCCGAAGGGCAGCGCGTTCCTGCACGCACGTGCCGAGCGGCACGCGCAACTGCACGCCACGGTCACAAGCTGGGGCTACGTGGCCGAGGGGGTGGGCGGGCACACGGGCTTCGATGCGTACACTGGCCACACGGTGCTGGAGCGCCGCCTGCAGTGGCAGGGCACGCGCGACCTCTCGGCCTGGCTCACGGTGCCCGAGGCGATCGCCTTCTTGCGTACGCACGACTGGGACCGCGTGCGCGCACGCTGCCATGCCCAGGCCGTGGCGCTGATGCACCGCGTGGCCGCGCGCACCGGGTTCGCACCGATCGGGGCGGATGACGACTTCGCACAGATGGTGCCGCTGCAGGTGCCGGTGGCGCCTGCCGAGGCGGCCACGCTGCGGGCGCGCCTCTTCGAGCGCCATGGCATCGAGGTGCCGGTGACGCAGCATGGCGGGCGCACCTTCGTGCGCGTGTCGGTGCAGGGGTACAACGACGAGGCCGACCTGCAGGCGCTGGAACGCGCACTGCAGGCCGAGGCCGGTTGAGACAAGTCACGAGGAACCCACGATGAACGCGCTGCGCACCACCCTCGCCGCCGGCCTCGCGCTGCTGCTGGCCGCCTGGCCCGCCTCGCACGCCTGGGCTGCGGAGATCCGGCTGCGGATCCTGCAGACCACCGACGTGCACATGAACCTGCTGAACTACGACTACTACCAGGACCGTGCGACCGACGACTACGGCCTGGCCAAGACGGCCACGCTGATCCACGCCGCGCGCGCCGAAGCGAAGAACAGCCTGCTCTTCGACAACGGCGACCTGCTGCAGGGCAGCCCGCTGGGCGACTACGTGGCGCGCATCCGGCCGCTGCCCACCGGCGAGGTGCACCCCGCCTACAAGGTGCTGAACCGGCTTGGCGTGGACGCGGCCAACATCGGCAACCACGAGTTCAACTTCGGCCTGCCCTTCCTGCGCCAGGCGATCGCGGGGGCGAACTTCCCGTACGTGAGCGCCAACGTGATGGTGGACGAGCCGGGCGTGCCGCGCGAGCAGGCCCGCCACGCCTTCACGCCCTACGTGATCCTGGAACGCAGCTTCACCGACGAGGCCGGCGGCAAGCACCCGCTGAAGGTGGGTGTGATCGGCTTCGTGCCGCCGCAGATCATGGTCTGGGACCGCGCGCACCTGGAAGGCCGCGTCTTCGCCACCGATATCCAGGAGACTGCGCGCCGCCTCGTGCCGAAGATGCGCGCGGAAGGCGCGCAGCTCGTGGTGGCGATCCCGCACTCGGGCTTCGAGCGCGGGGAGACGCCGCGCTTTGCCGAGAACTCGGTGGCGCGGCTGGCCGAGATCCCAGGGATCGACGCGATCCTCTTCGGCCACTCGCACGGCGAGTTCCCGGGCCGCTTCTTCGCCAACTACCCCAAGGTGGACATCGCGCGCGGCACGATCAACGGCGTGCCCGCGGTGATGCCGGGGCGCTGGGGCGACCACCTCGGCGTGATCGACCTCGTGCTCGACAACGCCTCGGGCAGCTGGGCCGTGAAGGACAGCCGCGCCCACCTGCGCCCGATCCGCGACCCCGCCACGCGCCGCGCGCTGGTGGAGGCCGACCCGATGGTGGCGCAGGCGATCGCCGCCGAGCACGCCGGCACGCTCGCCTACGTGCGCGCAGAGGTGGCGCAGACGACCGCCCCGATCACGAGCTACTTCGCGCAGGTGCTGGACGACCCCTCGGTGCAGGTGGTGTCGCAGGCGCAGCTCGCCTATGCACGGCGTGCGCTGCAGGGCACCGAGTTCGAGTCGCTGCCGCTGCTGTCGGCCGCCGCGCCCTTCAAGGCCGGCGGGCGCCAGGGGTGGACGTACTACACGGACATTCCGGCCGGCCCCGTGGCGGTGCGCAACGTGTCCGACCTCTACATCTACCCGAACACCGTGCAGGCCGTGCGCGTCACGGGCGCGCAGGTGCGTGAGTGGCTCGAGATGTCCGCCGGTGCCTTCCGCCGCATCGACCCCGCCGGGCCGCCCGAGCAGCTGCTCATCAACGAGGGCTTCCCCACCTACAACTTCGACACCATCGACGGCGTGACCTACGAGATCGACCTCACGCAGCCCGCGCGCTACGACCGCAGCGGCAAGGTCGTGGCCCCGGACGCACGGCGCATCGTGAACCTGCGCCACGGCGGCCAGCCGATCGACGAGGCGCAGCGCTTCATCGTCGTGACGAACAACTACCGTGCCGGCGGCGGCGGCAACTTCCCGGGCCTGGACGGCAGCAACGTGGTGGTGCAGTCCCCCGATGAGAACCGAGAAGCGCTGGTGCAGTACTTCGCCAGCGTGAAGCGCTTCGACCCCTCGGCCGACGGCAACTGGCGCATCCGCCCGGTGCCGGGCGTGAAGATGCGCTTCGTGTCGGGCGCGGGGGGCATCGCGCACCTGGCGCGCACCCCCGGGGTACGGCTCGTCAAGGAGAACGGCGACGGCTCGGCGCTTTACGAGCTGGCGCCTTGAGCTCGGTGCCCGGCCGCGGCGGCAGCCCCGTGTGCTGCGTCAGCAGCCGCCCCTTCGTGACGGTGGACACCTTCGCGCCCGCGGGTGTGGAGTTCTTGCGCCGCGCGCTGGTGTAGGTGCCGTCGGTGGCGGGCTGGTAGGTCGGGATCAGCTGGTGGCGGCCATTGCCGATCAGGTCGGCGCGGCCCATCTTCTTGAGCGCCTCGCGCAGCAGCGGCCAGTTGTTGGGGTCATGCCAGCGCAGGAAGGCCTTGTGCAGGCGGCGGCGCTTCTCGCCGCGCACGATGTCCACGCGCTCGGCGCGCGCGGGGTCGCGGCTGATGCCCTTGAGCGGGTTGAGCTCGGTGTGGTACATCGCGGTGGCGGTGGCCATCGGGCTCGGGTAGAAGGTCTGCACCTGGTCGGCCTTGAAGCCATTTCGCTTCAGCCACAGCGCGAGGTTCATCATGTCCTCGTCGCTCGTGCCGGGGTGTGCAGCGATGAAGTACGGGATCAGGTACTGCTTCTTGCCCGCCGCAGCCGAGGCCTCCTCGAACATGCGCTTGAAGCGGTCGTAGGTGCCGATGCCCGGCTTCATCATCTTCGAGAGCGGCCCGCCCTCGGTGTGCTCAGGCGCGATCTTGAGATACCCGCCCACGTGGTGCGTGACGAGCTCGCGCACGTACTCGGGTGACTCGACCGCGAGGTCGTAGCGCAGCCCCGAGCCGATCAGGATCTTCTTCACGCCGCGCAGCGCGCGCGCGCGG
This sequence comes from Pseudomonadota bacterium, assembly GCA_039798945.1. Taxonomy (GTDB): domain Bacteria; phylum Pseudomonadota; class Gammaproteobacteria; order Burkholderiales; family Burkholderiaceae_C; genus Rubrivivax. The sequence continues at coordinate 4,030 of JBDKFA010000006.1, read as the reverse complement.
CGGTACAGCTTGATCAGCGGGCCATGGTCGGTGTTCAGGTTCGGGCAGATGCCGGGGTAGACACAGCTCGGCTTGCGGCAGGCGGCCTCGATCTCGCGGCTCTTGCAGCCGATGCGCCACATGTTGGCCGTCGGCCCGCCGAGGTCGCTGATGACGCCGGTGAAGCCGCTCACCTTGTCGCGAATGTCCTCGATCTCGCGGATGATCGAGTCTTCACTGCGGCTCTGGATGATGCGGCCTTCGTGCTCGGTGATCGAGCAGAAGGTGCAGCCGCCAAAGCAGCCGCGCATGATGTTCACGCTGAAGCGGATCATCTCCCAGGCCGGGATCTTGGTCGGCCCGTCGTGGCCGCCCGTCTCGTCCGCGTAGGCCGGGTGCGGGCTGCGCGCATACGGCAGGTCGAAGACGTGGTCCATCTCGGCCGTGGTGAGCGGAATCGGCGGCGGGTTGATCCACACCTCGCGCGTGGTCGCGCCCTCGCCGTGGCGCTGCACGAGGGCCCGGGCGTTGCCGGGGTTCGTTTCCAGGTGCAGCACGCGGCTTGCGTGGGCGTAGAGCACGGGGTCGGCGCGCACCTGCTCGAATGCGGGCAGGCGGATCACGGTGCGCTCGCGCGGGGGCAAGGTGACGCGGCCGGCCTTGCGCGAGACGGGCATCGCGACCACGGCCACGCCGGGCTGCCCAGGCGTCTGCCCTGCCCCGCCCGCCGCAGCCGCGGCATCGCCCCCTTCAGCCCGCGCGCAGCTCTCGCCCTGCGCCTGTGCCGCCTCCTCGGGCATCAGGTACGGGTTGATGTGCTCGTCGATGCGGCCGGGCCGGTCGACTTCGGTGGAGTCGAGCTCGAACCAGCCTGAGGCCGAGGGGTCGCCGGCGCGGCGGATGAAGGCGGTGCCACGCAGGTCGGTGATCGAGGCAATGGGCTCGCGCTTGGCCAGGCGGTGCGTGAGCTCGACGATCGCGCGCTCGGCGTTGCCGTACAGCAGCAAGTCGGCCTTGCTGTCCACGAGGATCGAGCGGCGCACCTTTTCCTGCCAGTAGTCGTAGTGCGCGATGCGCCGCAGGCTCGCCTCGATGCCGCCGATGACCACCGGCACATCGCCGAAGGCCTCCTTGCAGCGCTGCGTGTAGACGAGCGTGGCGCGGTCCGGGCGCTTGCCCGCCACGCCGCCGGGCGTGTAGGCGTCGTCACGGCGGATCTTCCGGTCGGCCGTGTAGTGGTTGATCATCGAATCCATGTTTCCGGCGGCCACGCCGAAATACAGGTTCGGCCGGCCGAGCGCCCGGAACGCATCGGCGCTGTGCCAGTCGGGCTGGGCAATGATGCCCACGCGGAAACCCTGGGCCTCCAACGTGCGGCCAATCACCGCCATGCCGAAGCTCGGGTGGTCCACGTAGGCGTCGCCGGTGACGATGATCACGTCGCAGCTGTCCCAGCCGAGCTGCTCCATCTCGGCGCGGCTCATCGGCAGGAACGGCGCCGGGCCGAAGCGCTTGGCCCAGAAAGGGCGGTAGCCGGTCAGCGCGCGGGCGGCCTGAGCGGGTTTCTCGATGACGGTGTTCACCCCGGTATTGTCGGGGCGCGGGGCCGGCCCTGCCGGGTAGGGGTGTTGCACGTGTGGCTCCGGCTCTTCCGGAGCAGGGTGCTGCTATGGCGCGCCCCCGCCGGGGCACGCCCGGGCCTCACTCCACTTCCTCGCCAATGAAGCCGCCGCTCTGGTGCGCCCACAGCCGCGCGTAGATGCCGCCGGCGGCGAGCAGCTCGGCATGCGTGCCCTGCTCGACGATGCGCCCCTGGTCCATCACGATCAGGCGGTCCATCGCGGCGATGGTGGACAGCCGGTGCGCGATGGCCACCACCGTCTTGCCTTCCATGAGCCGGTACAGGCTCGCCTGGATCGCCACCTCCACCTCGCTGTCGAGAGCGCTCGTGGCCTCGTCGAGCAGCAGGATCGGGGCGTCCTTGAGCATCACGCGGGCAATCGCCACGCGCTGGCGCTGGCCGCCGGAGAGCTTCACGCCGCGCTCGCCCACGTGGGCGTCGTAGCCACGCCGGCCCTTGGGGTCGACCAGGTCGGGGATGAAGTCGTGCGCCTCGGCGCGCAGCGCCGCGCGCATCATGTCTTCGTCCGTCGCATCGGGGCGGCCGTAGACAATGTTCTCGCGCACCGAGCGGTGCAAGAGCGAGGTGTCCTGCGTGACCATGCCGACCTGCGCACGCAGCGACTCCTGCGTGACACCCGCGATATCCTGGCCGTCGATCAGGATGCGCCCCTGCTGCACGTCGTACAGGCGCAGCAGCAGGTTCACGACCGTGCTCTTGCCCGCCCCGGAACGGCCCACCAGGCCGATCTTTTCGCCCGGTCGGATGACGAGGTCCAGGCCCTCGATCACACGCCGGCCGTTCGGGTAGGCAAAGCCCACACCCTCGAAGCGCACTTCGCCGCGCGTGACGGCCAGCGTCGTGGCGCCTGGCCGGTCGACCACGCTCTGCGGACGCGCCAGCAGTTCCATGCCGTCCTGCACGGTGCCCACGTGCTCGAAGAGCGTGGCCATCTCCCACATCACCCAGTGCGAGATGCCGTTCAGCCGCAGCGCCATTGCGGTGGAGGCGGCCACTGCGCCCACGCCCACCTCGCCACGCGCCCAGAACCACAGCGCCAGCCCCGAGGTGCCGGCGATCAGCACCACCGACAGCACCTGGTTGACGATCTCGAAGCCGCTGACCAGGCGCATCTGCCGGTGCACGGTGACGAGGAAGTCCTGCATCGCCGCACGCGCAAAGCCCGCCTCGCGGTGGGCGTGCGAGAAGAGCTTGACGGTGGCGATGTTGGTGTAAGCGTCGGTCACGCGGCCGGTCATCATCGAGCGCGCATCGGCCTGGGCCTGCGCGGTGCGCGCCAGCCGCGGCACGAAGAAGCGCATCGACACGCCGTACAGCACCAGCCACAGCGCGAACGGCGCCACCATCCACAGCTGGAAGCCGCCGAGCACGGCGGCCATCGTCACGAAGTAGATGACCACGTAGACGAGGATGTCGGCCAGGATCATCCAGGTGTCGCGTACGGCCAGCGCCGTCTGCAGCACCTTGGTGGCGATGCGCCCGGCGAACTCGTCCTGGTAGAAGCCCATGCTCTGGCCGAGCATCAGGCGGTGGAAGTTCCAGCGCAGCCGCATCGGGAAGTTGCCCGCCAGCGCCTGGTGCTTGAACATCGTCTGCAGCGCGACCAGCAAGACGCTGCCCGCCAGCACCGCCACCAGCAGCATCAACGTGCCGCCCTCGCGGGCCCACAGCTCGCCCGGGGGCACGGCGGCCAGCCAGTCGACGATGCGCCCCATCACCGCGAACAGCAGCGCCTCGAAGGCGCCGATGGCGGCCGTGAAGAGCGTCATCAGCACGATGTACGGGCGCATGCCCGCGGTGCACGCCCAGATGAACGGCCAGAAAGCCTTCGGCAGCCGCGGCGGCGGGGCCGAGGGGTAGGGGTCGACTAAGCGTTCGAAGCGTTGAAACACGGGTCGCAGGCGCAGGCGCAGCAAAGGCGGCGAGTGTGCCTGCAATCCGGCCGTCAGCTCGCTGCAGGCTTGAGCAACAACGTCCCCCCGCGCCGGGCATCGGGCTCGGTGGGCCATAGCGGCACGTACTCGACCGCCGCCCAGGGTTGCAGGAAGGCGCGGTACGCACCCGACCACGGCAGCCCGCTTTGCCCGCTGGAGGACATCACACGCGAGCGGTTGCGCTCGCCCAGGTCGTACAGCGCGCGCAGGCTCGGGCCGTGGGTGCTGCGGTAGCGCCGCGCATCGGGCTCGCCGAGGTTCACGCGCATCGCGTTGACGGTGTAGGTGTCGCCGCCGACCGGTACGGCCAGGTGAAAGAGCGGGGCCAGGGCGCCGACGTTGGAGAACGGCCGATGCTCGGCCTGCACCGCATGAGCCGCACCCCAGCGCCAGGTGGAGACGTCTGGGCCGAAGCGCGCCGAGAGCTCGTCGAGCGCGGCCGACAACGCGCGGTCGACCAGCTGGGCGCAGGTCT
>JBDKFA010000005.1:0-49331 GCA_039798945.1 Pseudomonadota bacterium | reverse complement strand
CGCCCGCGGCGGCAATGCCCCGGGAAGGGGCCCGGCGCCCGGCCGTTCGCGGGACGCCGCCTCACCGGGCGCAGGCGGGCGCGCGCCGGGTCACCGCAGCGCCCCCGCGGCCGAGCCCTTCACTCACGCCCCGCACACCGCGCACGCCTCCTCGCCACCGGGGCCAGGCGCCGCAGCCACCCCCCTCGACCCCGCACAGCGCGCCCGCCTCCAGCTCGTGCGCGCCTGGGAATCGAGTCGTCTGACACAGGCCAACTTCTGCGTGCTGATGCGGGTGACGCCGGCCGAGCTCGACGCCGCCATCGAGCAGGTGCGCCGCGACCGTCCGCGGCCGGACCGGCCGCGCTGAGCCTGCCTGCCGGCACAGTCGTTCCCGCCCGATGCCCGGCGCGGTCCGTCGCCTCTTTCTCGCACTGTGGCCAGGCCCGGCCACGCGCCGTGCGCTGGGCGCCGAACGTGCGCGCTGGCCGGCCTCGCCCGACGCGCGTGCGGTGGCCGATGCCGATCTGCACCTGACGCTTCACTTCCTGGGTGCGGTGCCGGCCGCGAAGGTGGACACGCTCGTGCGCGCGCTGGCCATCCCGGCACCCCGCTTCACGCTGCGCCCGGGTCGGCACGCGCAGTGGGGCCGGCAAGTGGCGGTGCTAGAGACCGCACAGGCAGGCCCCGGGCTGCTCGTGCTGCATGCACGCCTGGCCGACGCCCTGCGCGCCCAGGGCCTGTCGGTGGAGGCGCGTCCGTTCCGGCCGCACGTGACGCTGGCGCGCACGCGGCGCGAGCTGGCCGCGCCGGACCGGGTAGGCGCCTGGCGCTGGCCGGTGCGCGGGTACGTGCTGGCCGAGTCGCGGCCGGGCCGGCCGTACCGGCTGCTGGCGCGCTACCCGCTGGGTGCCGGCACCCCGGCGCAGGATCGCGCGGGTTGAGCGATGCCCAGGGCGCTGTCACAGACTGTCAAGAAACGCCCACCGAGCGTGCACAGACAGCGCGCCAGCCGGTTTCCACAATGCCGGGCATCGACACACATCGTGCCGAACCCGCAAACAAGGAGACCGACATGAACCGCTTCAGCCCCCGCGCCTTCGTCCTCGCCGCCCTGGCCACCACGCTCACGATCGGCGGCACCGCCGCCCTGGCGCAGGACACCCGCACCGCCTACGAGCCGATGGCGGCAAGCCCTGCGATGGCCCGCGTGCTCGCCGTGACCCCCAACCTGGAGCGCGTGACCGACACGCGCCAGCAATGCACCGAACAGCAGCAGCAGGTCACCACGCCCGGGCAGGCAGGCCTGGGCACGACGCTGGCCGGCTCGCTCATCGGCGGGGCCATCGCCTCGCCCCTGGGCAAGGGCAGCGGCAAGGCGGTGGCGGTGGCCACCGGCAGCGCGATCGGCTCGCACGTGGCGCGCAACATGGCCGAGCAGCAGGCCACCACCACCACGAAGACGGTGCAGGTGTGCCAGCCGGTGACCAGCGTGCGCGAGCAGGTGCGTGACTACGCGGTGCGCTACGAGTGGGAAGGCCGCGAGTACGTGGTGAACCTGCCGCAGCACCCGGGTGCCTGGCTGAAGGTCACGACTTCGCACAGCGTGCAGGCCATGTGAGCACCGGCGAGGTCGAATCCCGGGCCTCGCCTGCCAGCCTCTCATCCGAGCCTGGCCGCCTCATCCGGCCAGCTGACCCGCAGACGCGCCCCGCCCAGCGGGGCGCGCTGCATCTGCGCCTCGCCGCCGTGGGCCCGGGCCACGCGCTGCACGATCGCGAGCCCGAGTCCATGGCCGGCGCTGCGCCGCTCGCGTTCGCCATCCAGGCGCCGGAAGGGTTCGAAGACAGCCTCGCGCATCGCGTCGGGCACGCCGGCACCGTCGTCGTCCACGGCTACGCACACCCGAGGCGGCGTCCCCGCCTCCACCCAGGCGTGCAGTTCGATGCGCCCCTGCGCGTGGCGCGCCGCGTTACGCAGCCCGTTGCGTAGCGCGTAGGGCAGCAGCCGCGGGTCGAAAGCCACCGGGCCGGGCAGCTCGAACGCGGTGTGCAGCGTGTGGCCCTGCAGCAGTGGCGCGAGCGTGTCGGCCTCGCGCTGCAGCAGTGCCGCGAGGTCGCCCGGCTGCGGCGCCGCGCGCAGCGCGCCGGTGTCCAGCCGCGCCAGCGTCAGGCTCGCGTCGATGAGCGTCTCCAGTTCCTCGATGTCGCGCTCGCACGCAGTGACCGCGCGCTCGCGGGCGTGCGCGTCGTCTTCCTCGACCAGCGCATCGAGCGCAAAGCGCAGCCGTGCGAGCGGCGTGCGCAGCTCGTGCGAGACGGCGCCGGTGAGCTCGCGCTGCGCCGCCAGCGCCCCGGCCAGGCGCTGCAGCGTGGCGCGCAGGCCCTCGCCCAGCGGCCGCAGCACCACGCTGCGCAACGCCGGCACCGGCGTGTCGAAGCGGCCCGCGGCCAGCGCCTCGCCGGCGCGCTGCAGCGCACGCAGCTCGCGCCAGGCCGGGCGCAGCAGGAGCCAGGCTGCGAGCCCCGTTCCGGCTGCCAGCACCAGCGCCACCGCCAGCTGCAGCCACAGCTCGCGCGGCAGGTTCAGGCGGTGCTCGGGGTTCCAGTCCGGGTCCAGCGGGCCGAGCACGAGCACCTGCGGGGCCGGCGCGTCCGGCAGCGCGACAGCCACGCGCCGGTTCAGCCCGTAGACGAGCATCTGACCGGACTGCAGCTGCACGCGCTCGCGCTCGGAGAAGGACGTCGCCTCGGCCAGCGCCACCGGGTAGGCGAAGCGCTCGTCGAGCTCGCGCACGCGCTGCGCACGCGCACCGGGCGCGAGGGGCGCGAGCTCCAGGCGCATGAGCTCGACCGTGCCGGCCATGAAGCGGCGCACGTAGTCGTCGGTGACTTCGCGCACCGCGAGCCAGACGAGCACCTGCACCAGCAGCCCGAGCGTCAGCACCCCGAGCGCGAGGCCTGCGGCCATGCGGGCCGGCAGGGCGCGAAGGCTCGTGGCGGCAACCATCCTCAGGGCAGGCTCGAAGCCCGGGCTCGGCGCATGTGCTCGACGCGGCTCAGGGCACGAGCAGGTAGCCCTGCCCGCGCACGGTCTTGATGCGCGCGGGGGCCTCGGCGTCGTCGCCGATCTTGCGCCGCAGCCGCGAAATGCGCGCGTCGATGGCGCGGTCCAGGCCGTCGAACTCCAGCCCGCGCAGGCCCTGCATGATGTCGTCGCGCGACACGACGTGCCCGGCGCGCCCGGCCAGGAAGCGCAGCAGCTCGTACTCGGCCGTGGTGAGTGCCACCTGCGTGCCGCCCAGCCGCACCTCGCGGGCGGCGGGGTGGATCTCCAGCGTGCCGAAGCGCATCGGCGGCGGCAGCACGGGCGAGTCCGACACCACGGACACCCCGGACGCCTCGGAAGGGTTCGCCGCGTCCGCCGAGCCCGCAGCGGCCTGGGCAGCAGACTGGGGTGCAGACTGGGGGCCGGAGGCGCCCGGCACCTCGCGCCGCATCAGCGCCTTCAGCCGCGCCAGCAGCACGCGCGGCGCCACGGGCTTGGCGATGTAGTCGTCAGCACCGCCCTCGAGCCCGAGCACCTGGTCGATGTCCTCGTCGCGCGCGGTGAGCATCACGATGCGTCCGGCGAACTCGCGCCGCACATCGCGCAACACGTCGAAGCCGTCCTTGCCGGGCAGGTGGCCGTCCAGCAACACGACGTCGAAGGCCTCGCGCCGCATCCAGGCCTCGGCTTCGTCGCCGCGCGCGCAGTGGCTGACCTGCCAGCCGGCACGCACGAGGGCGTCGCCCACGAGCTGGGCGAGCCGCTCATCGTCCTCGACCAGCAACAGCCGTGCGCCGTCCACGTGGTGCCCCTTTCCGCCTACCCGCCTCGCCGGCCCGAGTGTATCGGGCGCCTCGGGAGCCCCGTGCGCCCATCACCGCCCGCAGCGAGCCGCCGCGCCGCCGTGCGGCGCTGCGCCCCGCATCAAGGGCGCGCGCACCCCACAATCGCGGCATGTCCTGCCCGAGCCCGCCGGCCCCCGACGCCGCCTTCCGCGACCTGCCCTCGCTCGTGGCCGCGCATGCGCGGGCCCGGCCGACGGCGCCGGCTCTCTCGTGCGGCCCGCGCACGCTGGACTGGGCCGGATTCGACGCCCAGGTGGAGCGCGTCGCCGCCTCGCTGCAGCGCGATGGGCTCGTGGCGCGCCAGTGCGTGGCGATCTGCGCGGCCGCGAGCATCGGCTACGTGGTGGCCTTCGTCGGCGCGCTGCGCGCCGGGCTCGCGGTGGCGCCGCTCGCCCCGGGCTCGACACCCGAACAACTGGCGGCAATGGCGGGCGATGCGCGGGCGCGCCTGGTCTTCGTGGACGCCCCGACGGCCGCACGCGGCGTAGCCTGGCCCGATGGCGCGCGCATCGTGCCCGTGGAGGCCCTGGAGTCGGACGCGCCTTCGACCGCTCCCCCCTCCATCACGCCGCCCTCGTCAGGCTCCTTACCCTCTTGCTCCTCTTCAGCCTCTTCACCCCCCTGGCTGTGCGCCCCGGGCACGCGCGCGAAGCCGGTGGCCATCGAGCCCGACTGGCCCTTCAACATCATCTATTCCTCCGGCACCACCGGCACCCCCAAGGGCATCGTGCAGCCGCACGCGATGCGCTGGGCGCACGTGCGCCGCGGCGCGCTCTCGGGCTACGGGCCGCAGGCGCGCACGCTGATCGCCACCCCCCTGTACAGCAACACCACGCTCGTGTGCCTGATGCCCACGCTCGGCTGGGGCGGCTGTGCGGTGCTGATGCCCAAGTTCGAGGTCGAGGGCTACCTCGCGCTCGCCGAGGCCGAGCGCATCACGCACACGATGCTCGTGCCCGTGCAGTACCAGCGGCTCATGGCGCACCCGCGCTTCGGCGCGCACGACCTGTCGAGCTTTCGCTTCAAGTTCTGCACGAGCGCGCCCTTTGCCGCCGAGCTCAAGGCCGACGTCCTCGCGCGCTGGCCCGGCGGGCTCGTCGAGTACTACGGCATGACCGAAGGCGGGGGCACCTGCATCCTGCACGCGCACGTTCACCCGCACAAGCTGCACACGGTAGGCCAGCCGTCCGAGGGCCATGACATCCGGCTCATCGACGAGCAGGGCGTGGAGGTGCCGCGCCACACGCCGGGCGGGGCGAGCGTGGCCAGCGGCGAGGTGGTGGGCCGCTCGCCGGCGATGATGACCGGCTACCACGGCCAGAGCGCCCTCACGCGCGAGGCCGAGTGGTTCGACGAGCAGGGCAGGCGCTACATCCGCACCGGCGACATCGGCCGCTTCGACGCGGATGGCTTCCTGATCCTGCACGACCGGCGCAAGGACATGGTCATCAGCGGCGGCTTCAACATCTACCCGAGCGACCTCGAGGCGGTGCTGCGACAGCACCCGCAGGTGGCCGACGTGGCGGTGGCGGGCGTGCCGAGCGCGCGCTGGGGCGAGACGCCGGTCGCCTTCGTGGTCGCCAGGCCGAACCCGGCGCCGTGCGGGCCGGCCGCATCGAGCACGTCCGAAGAGGCACCCTCGTTGAGCCCGGGCATGTCGCAGCCGGCACTTGCGGCCACACTGCGCGACTGGGCCAACGCGCAGCTGGGCAAGACCCAGCGCCTGGCCGCCGTGCAGCTCATGGCCGAGCTGCCGCGCAATGCGATCGGCAAGGTGCTCAAGCGCGAGCTGCGCGCGCACTGGATCGCGCAGCACGAGACCCCCGATCCGGGTGCGGACCCGTCCGGCACACCCGGCGCGCAGCCCTGAACATTGGAAGGACCTCCCCATGGAACGCCGCCTCCTGATGGTGCGCACCGGCACGCTGTGCCTGGCGACGACCCCCGCGCTGTGGCTCGCCACGCCGGCGCACGCCGCCGATGCGCAGACCTCCATCGCCGGCATCAAGGAAGCGCTGGCCATCGGCACCGAGAACGCCGTCAAGCGCCTCGGGCGCGAGAACGGCTACTTCGCGGACGCGGCGGTGAAGATCCTGCTGCCCGGCAGCCTGCAGAAGGTGGCCGAGGTGGCCCGCAAGGCGGGCTTCCAGCCCCAGGTCGACGAGCTCGTGCTGGGCATGAACCGGGCCGCCGAGCGCGCCGCGCCGCTGGCGGCCACGCACTTCGCCAATGCCATCCGCGGTATGGGCATCCGCGACGTGCAGGCGATCCTCAAGGCCGGCGACACGGGCGCCACGGCGTTCTTCCAACGCACCACGCGCGAACCGCTGCACGCGGCCTTCAAGCCGAGCGTGGCCCGCTCGATCGAACAGGTGGGCGCAAGCCGCGCCTTCAAGAACCTGATGGAGCGCATCGAGCGCGTGCCGCTGCTCGGCCGGCCGCGCGTGGACCTCGACGAACACGTGACGAACAAGGCGCTGGACGGGCTCTTCTTCGTCGTGGGGGAAGAGGAGAAGAAGATCCGTCGCGACCCGCTCGCCCGCACGAGCAGCGTGCTCAAGGCGGTGTTCGGACGCTGAGGCCCGCCGCGGCGGGCGCGCCCGAGCGCGCGCTCTCCTCGAAGAAGTCGAACACGGCACGCAGCGCCGCGTCGCGCAGATCGTCGCGCTCGACGAACAGCGCGTGGCGCGCCTGCTCCAGGCGCAGGCCCACGCAGCGCCCCGGCGGCTCGGCACGGGCGTTCACGCGCGCGCAGAACTGCTGCTGCGCCTCGGGTTCGACGATGGTGTCCTGCCCGCCTTGCAGCACCAGCACCGGCCGTGCGACGCGTGCGGCGGCCGGCCCGCGTGCCTCGCGCGAGGCCGCGCAAGCCTGCGCCACCCAGCGCAGCGTGGGCCCGGCCACGCGCGCATCGGGGTGCCCGCAAGCCTCTCCCTCACAGCGCGCGAGGCGGTCCTCCCAGCGTCGGCGCAGGCGCTCCACGCTGTGGGACATGTCGTTGTCCAGCGGATCGGCCTGGGCCAGGAAGGCCTGACGCTCGGCCTAGAAGCCCTCGCCCTGCACGCGCCGGGCCGACAGCCACGGCAGGGCCACCGGCAGCCGGAAGGCGAGGTCGTCGCACCAGCGCCGCAACGCCCGGTCGGGCAGCCGGCCCGAGCCGGCCATCGCCACCGTGGGCTCGTGCATCGGCGTGACGAGTGCGGCGGCTGCCACGGGGGCCGCCGGGCCGAGCCGCTGCAGCCACAGCGAGACGACCGCACCGCCCATCGAGTGGGCCAGCACGAACACCGGGGCCGACGCGCGGCCGGCGGCGGCCCGTGCCTGCCTCACGCGCTCGACAAAGCTCTGCAGATCGTCCACCAGATGTTCGAAGCGGTCGACGTGGCCGAGCTCGCCTTGCCCGTCGCCAGTCAGCAGCCGCGTGGAGAAACCCTGGCCGCGGTGATCGTGCAGGTACACCGAGTAGCCGTTGCGCACGAGGTCGTGGACGAGCTCCTGGTACATCGTCGCGCCCTCGGTGAAGCCGGGCACCACGATGACGGCGCCGCGCGCCTCGGCGTGCGCCTGGTAGCTGCGCGTGTGGATGCGCACCGCCTGCTGCCCCGCCCATCCCGTGGGTACGCCCTCGAAAGCCTGCACCGTCACCGTGGCCAGGCGCGCCGTCGCCTGCTCGATGGCCTGCCAGCCCTGTCCGGCAAAGCGCAGTTCCGGTGACAGCAGCCAGGGGCTCGCACGCCCGGCGGCGGACAACACCGCAAAGCCGGGAGGCGGGGGCTCGACACCCGGCGCGGCGAGCGCCGCGCCGAGCGCCCCCCACATCGCTGCCCCTACCATGAACTTCTTCACACGCTTGCGGCACTGCATCGCGCAGACTCTAGCGCGTGGAGGTCTCGAACATGCGAGTGCGCGTGCAATTCATGCTGCTGGCGCTGGCGGCGTTTTCGGTCTCGGCCTGGTCCGGCGCGCCGCCACCTGCCCCGCAAGCGGTGTCGGTCTACCTCTCGCTGGGCTCGCGCCAGTGCCAGGACGGCGGGCGTACGTTGGCACAGGTGCGCCAGTTGCTCGCCGATGCGGGGGTGCGCGTGCTGTCTTCGGGCTGCGGCACCGACGGCATGGCCTACCCGGCCGTGTGCGGCGCCCCGGACGGGCGCATCGTCATCCTCGAGGTGCCGGCCGAACAGGTCGAAGCCGCGCGCAAGGCCGGCTTCGCGCTGCTCTCGGAGCGGCCGCGCGCGCAGCGCCAGGCCTGCTGAGGCGCACCGCGCGCACGGGTCAGGCGCCCCGTGCCCACCCCCGGCGAGGGTGCCGGGCAGGCGCGAACTCAGAACAGGCTGAGCTGCCCTTGCGGGCTCGCACCCGGGCGCGGCGTGGCGGCACCGGGCTCGATGCGCGGCAAGGGCAACGGCAAGGGCGCCGATGAGGGCGCCCGAAAGCCGGCCACGCTCATCGGCTCGAGCCGGGTCGCCAGCCCCAGCCGCCGCGCGCAGCGGGCAAAGCGCTGGCGCAGCAACTCCGCATGCACGCCCCGCCCGCGCATGCGCAGCCCGAACTGCGCGTCGTAGGCCTGCCCGCCATGCATTTGCCGCATCAGGCTCATCACGTGCGCCGCACGGGCCGGGAAGTGCGCCTGCAGCCACTGCTCGAAGAGGCCCTGCACCTCGCCGGGCAGGCGCAGCAGGATCGCACTGGCCGAGCTCGCCCCGGCCCGCGCGGCGGCCTCGAGTACCTGCTCGAGGTGGCGGTCGGTGAGGGCGGGGATCACGGGTGAGGTGAACACACCCACCGGGATGCCCGCGCGCGCGAGCGTGCCGATGGCCTGCAAGCGGCGAGCCGGTGAGCAGGCGCGCGGCTCGAGGATGCGCGCGAGTGCCGCATCGTGCGTGGGCAGCGAGACGAACACGCGCACGAGGCCTCGTGCGGCAGCCGGTTGCATCAGGTCGATGTCGCGCTCGACGAGCGCCGACTTGGTCGTCACCGTGAACGGAAGCTGCGCCTGCACCAGCACCTCGAGCACGCCGCGGGTGATACGAAGCCGGCGCTCGGCCGGCTGGTAGGGGTCGGTGTTCGCACCGACTGCGATCGGCGCGGGCACGTAGCCGCGCGCCCCGAGTTCGGCGTGCAGCCGCTCGGCGGCGTTCACCTTGGCCAGGATCAGGCGCTCGAAGTCGAGCCCCGGCGACCAGCCGAGGTAGGCGTGCGTGGGCCGCGCGTAGCAGTAGATGCAGCCGTGCTCGCAGCCCCGGTAGGGGTTGACCGATTGCGAGAAGGGCAGGTCGGGCGAGTCGTTGCGGCTGATGAGGCGCCGCGCCCGCACGGGCCGCACCTCGGTGGGCGGGGATGCGCCGGGCGGGTAGGACGGGCCCGGGCGCTCGACCGGCTCGACCCTCGGCTCGTCCGCACCACCGTCGCAGGGCTCGGGCTCGCGCGTCCATGCGTCGAAGCGCGAACCGGGGTTGGAGGCCGCGCCACGCCCCTTGAACACCCGCACTGGTTGCCACGGCGGGGCGCTCATGGCCTGGCCGGGGCGGCTGCGGGAGCCGGCGCGAGCTTGACGAGAACTGTATGCATGCACATACTGTATGTCCACACAGCTTTTTCGTCGAGGTCTTCCATGAGCAGCCCGCATCGCCAGCACTACCGGCCCCGGCGTGATCGCGTCCCCCGCCTGCTGTGGCGGCTGTGGTCGTGGCTCTGACACGGGTGTCCGCGCGACAACGCAACGGGTTCGGCACGACAGCCCCGACCCGGGTGCTTGCGTGCACGGCCGCGGTCTGAGAACCTGTGCACCCGTTGCGCGCGTCCGCATGCGCCACGCCGGAGAACCTCGATGGCCACGCCCCCGATCACCTTCGAACAATTCCGCGACGAAGCCCTGCGCCAGGGCTTCCACGAGGCGCTGGTGCGCGAGTGGGCGCCCGACCACGAGAGCCCCGTGCACGAGCACCCCTTCGACACGCGCGCACTCGTCGTGCGCGGCGAGTTCTGGCTGACGGTGGGCCACGCCACGCGACACCTGCGCGCGGGTGACACCTTCGAGCTCGCACGCCACGTGCCGCACGTCGAACGCTACGGCCCTGAGGGCGCCACGTTCTGGGCCGCACGGGTGAACCCGGTGGCCGGCGCATCGGCGGCCGGCGCCGGTCCGGCGGCCCGATGATCGATCTCTACACGGCGGCCACCCCCAACGGCCACAAGGTCTCGGTGGCCCTCGAGGAGCTCGGGCTGCCCTACACCGTGCACGAGGTCGACCTCGCCGCCGGCGAGCAGAAGACGCCGGCTTTCCTGCGGCTGAACCCGAACGGCCGCATCCCGGTGATCGTCGACCATGACGCACCGTCGGCAGGCCCGGCGCCCGCCACGCAGGCGGCCGGCCCGTCGCACGGGCCGCACCGCCTGCCCCACCCGCCCGACCCGTCGGGCCCCGCACCCACCGGCTTCGTCGTCTTCGAGTCCGGCGCGATCCTGCTGTACCTGGCCGAGAAGACCGGACGGTTGATGCCGTCCGACGCACACGGGCGCTCGCTCGTCGTGCAGTGGCTGATGTTCCAGATGGCCGGCGTGGGCCCGATGATGGGCCAGGCCAACGTGTTCTTCCGCTACCTGCCGGAGAAGATCCCGACCGCGATTGCACGCTACCAGAACGAGTCCCGGCGGCTGTTCGAGGTGCTGGATCGTCGGCTCGCCGAGGCCGAGTGGCTCGCGGGCAGCTACTCCATCGCCGACATCGCCCACTGGTGCTGGGTGCGCACTTACCGCTGGTCGGGCGTCTCGGTAGAGGGCCTGCCACACCTGCGGCGCTGGCTCGACGCGATGAAGGCGCGCCCGGCCTGCCAGCGCGGCCTTGCCGTGCCGCGCCCGGTGGCGAGCGTGCTGCGCGACGAAGAGGCCACGCAAGCCTTCACGGCGCGCGCGCAGCAGATGGTGCAGCGCTGAACGAACCGTACGCGCACACCTTCGCACCTGCCCAGCACCTGCCTAGCACCTGCCCATTCGCGTGCCTGTCCCACCGGCCCGCGCCACGCACCCTACACGCCACCCGACCCACGATGATCACCCTCTACGACTGCGCCACCGCCCCGAGCCCGCGCCGCGCGCGCATCCTGCTGGCCGAAAAAGGCGTCGCGCACGCCACCGTGCAGGTCGACCTCGCCCGCGGCGAGCAGCTTGGCCCGGCCTTCCGGACCATCAACCCGCAGTGCACGGTGCCTGCGCTCGTGCTCGAGGACGGCCTCGTGCTCACCGACAACGCGGCAATTGCCGCCTACGTGGAGGCGCGCTGGCCCGAGCCGCCGCTGGCCGGCCGCACCCCCGCCGAGCGCGCCGAGGTCGCGAGCTGGCACGCGCGCGCGGAGTTCGAGGGGCTGCTCGCGGTAGCCGAGGCGCTGCGCAACGGCTCGCCGGCGATGGCGAACCGCGCGCTGCCCGGCCCGCGCGACTACGGGCAGATCCCCGCGCTCGCACAGCGCGGCGTGCAGCGTGTGCAGCACTTCTTCGACACGCTGGAAGAGCGGCTCGAGGGCCGCGAGACCATCGCCGGCGCAGGCTTCAGCCTCGCCGACATCACGGCCGTCGTCACGGTGGACTTCGCGCGCATCGTGCGCGTGAAGCCCGGCGAGCAGCACGTGAACCTGCGCCGCTGGCGCGAGGCGATGGGCCAGCGCACCTCGATCGGGCCGGCTCAGGCTGGCAGGTAGCGCTCCACCAGGCGCGTCCAGAAGGCCGCCCCGGTGGTCAGGATCTCGTCGTTGAAGTCGTACTTGGGGTTATGCAGCATCGCACCTTCTTCGCCGTTGCCCAGGCGGAAGAAGCAGCCGGGCTTGTGCTGCAGGTAGTAGGCGAAGTCCTCGCTGCCGGTCACCGGCGGGAACGGCGAGACCACGCGTGAGGCGCCCACGAGCTCCTCGGCCACCTCGCGCGCGAAGGCCGTCTCGGCCTCGGTGTTGACCACCACCGGGTAGCCGCGCTCGTAGTCGATCTCCACCTCGCCGCCGTAGCCGGCCACGTGCGCGGTGACGAGCGCGCGGATGCGCTGCTCGAGCAGGTCGCGCACGCCCGCGTCGAAGGAACGGATGGACAGCGCCATCGTCGCCGTGTCCGGGATCACATTGGCCGCCGAGCCCGCATGCAGCGCGCCCACCGTGACGATGGCCGTCTGGCGCGGGTCGACGTTGCGCGCCACGATGCTTTGCAGCGCCACGACGAGGCTGCCCGCGATCAGCACCGGGTCCACCGCCTGGTGCGGGCGCGCCGCGTGGCCACCGCGCCCATGCACGGTGATGCGCGCGGTGTCGGAGGCCGACATGAACGGCCCATGGCCGAAGCCGAAAGTGCCCGCCGGCACGCCCGGCGTGTTGTGCAGCCCGAAGATCGCCTCGCACGGAAAGCGCTCGAACAGGCCGTCGGCGATCATGCGCTGTGCGCCGCTTCCTGCGCCCGCCTCCTCCGCCGGCTGGAACACGAGGTGCACGGTGCCGCGGAACTGGCGCGTGCGCGCGAGCTGCTGCGCCGCCCCCAGCAGCATCGTCGTGTGGCCGTCGTGCCCGCAGGCGTGCATCACGCCCGCGTGCACGCTCTGCCAGGGGCGGCCGGTCGTCTCCTGGATCGGCAGCGCGTCCATGTCGGCGCGCAGCGCCACCGCACGCCCGGCCTGGCCCGCGGCGAGCCCCGCGCTGAGCGTGCCCACCACGCCGTGCCCGCCCACGCCGCGCGTGACCGACCAGCCCCACTCCTCCAGGCGGCTCGCCACGAGCGCGGCCGTGTCCGCCTCGGCGAACGAGAGCTCGGGGTGGCGGTGCAGGTGGCGCCGCGTCTCGGTGAGAAAACCCGCCGCACCGGCGAGATCGCGGACTTCGCACAGGCAGCGCAAGCGGTCGTTCATGGGGCACACCTTCCTTGGAACATGCGCACTGTATCGCCGCCACGGGGGCAACGGGGCCGCTCGCACCGGCGCCACGCCACAATCCGCCGATGTCCGCGCCAGACCCCTGCCCAGCGTCCTGCCCCGCCCTGCACGTCGAGCCCGACATCACCCGTGCCCGCACCCCGGACAAGGCGCTCTACCTCAGCGAGGCGAGGTGGGCGCAGGTGCGCGAGACGGTCTACGCCCGCGCCTGGCACTGGCTCGGCCCGCTGCCTGCGCTCGAGGCCCCGTGCACGATGCAGCCCGTCGACCTCCTGCCCGGGCTGCTGGACGAGCCGCTGCTCCTCACGCGCGATGCCTCGGGCACGCTGCACGCGCTGAGCAACGTGTGCACGCACCGCGGCAAGGTGCTGGTCGAGGCCCCGTGCCGGGCCGAGCACATCCGCTGCGGCTACCACTCGCGCCGCTTCGAGCTCGACGGGCGGCTGCGCCACATGCCCGGCTTCGAAGGCGTGTGCGGCTTTCCGGATGCAGACGACGACCTGCCGCGCCTGCCGCTCCTCTTCGCGGGCGGCCACGCCTACACGAGCCTGGACCCCCGAGTGCCCTTCGAAGCCTGGGCTGGCGGCGTGTTCGAGCGCCTGGCCTGGCTGCCGATGCACACCTGGCGGCACGACCCCTCGCGCACGCGGGAGTGGTCCTTCGACGCGCACTGGGCGCTGTATGTCGAGAACTACCTGGAGGGCCTGCACATCCCCTTCGTGCACCCGGGGCTGAACACGACGCTAGACATGTCGGGCTACAGCTACGAGCTCGCACCCCAGGGCGTGCTGCAACTCGCCCGCGCCCGCCCGGGCGAGCCCGCGCTCGAGCCGCCCCCCGGCCACCGCGACCACGGCACCCGCGTGGCGGCCTACTACTTCTGGCTCTTCCCGAACCTGATGCTCAACGTCTACCCATGGGGGCTGTCGGTGAACGTGGTCGAGCCGCTCACGCCTGCGCGCACGCGGGTGCGTTTCGAGAGCTTCGTGGCCGATCCCGCGCGCCTGGCTGAAGGCGCCGGCGGTGCCCTCGATGCGGTGGAGCTCGAAGACGAGGCGGCCGTGTGCAGCGTGCAACGCGGGCTGCGCGCGCGGCTGTACCGCCGCGGCCGCTACGCGCCGCACCACGAGCAGGGCGTGCACCACTTCCACCGCCTGCTCGCCCAGCACCTGGCCGGCCCCGGCTGAGCCCCTCGCCCCTCACCCCTCGCCCGCCGCTCCAGCCGCGGCATCTCTGGGGGCATACCCCGGGGGCCGCACGCGACATGCCGCCGATACACTGCATCGACAACGGGAGGTCGGACATCCCGCAACCCCCAATGCACGAGGAGACCCCCATGACCCTGGCCCGCTTGCTGCCACGCCGCTCCACCATGCTGGCCCTGGGCGCACTGGGCACGGCCTGTGCCCTGTCCGTCGCTGCGCTGCCCGCCCTAGCCCAGGACGCCTGGCCCACGCGCCCGGTGAAGATCGTCAGCCCGTTCCCGCCAGGCGGCACCAGCGACATCATGGCGCGCATGGTGGCGCAGGCGCTCTCGCGCGAGCTCGGGCAGCAATTCGTCGTCGAGAACATCGGCGGGGCCGGCGGCACGATCGGCACGCTGCGCGCGCTGCAGGGTGCGGCCGATGGCTACACGCTGATCCAGACCGGGGTGGGCCAGAACGCGGTCGCGCACGGGCTGGACCCCAAGCTCGGCTACGACTCGATGCGCGACTTCATTCACCTCGCGCAGGTGCACACCGGACCGAACGTGCTCGTCGTGCACCCGGACCAGCCCTTCAAGACCTTCCAGGAACTCGTCGGCTGGATCCGCCGCAACCCGGGGAAGATGAACTACGGCTACACGCACGCCGCCAGCGGCCACATGGCGATGGAGCTGCTCAAGCAGGTGGGCGGCGAGAACGGACGGCCGCTGTACATCGTGGGCATCCCTTATCGCGGGGGCGGCCCGATGATGCAGGACCTGCTGGGCGGCCAGATCCCGATGATGTTCATCAACCAGGACGTGGCGCTGCCACACGTGAAGGCCGGCAAGCTGCGTGCGCTGGCCGTGACCAGCAAGGCGCGCAACCCGCTGTACCCGGACGTGCCGACCATCGCCGAGACCGGCATCCCCGGCTACGAGGCGTTGAGCTGGTCGGGCCTGTCGGTGGCCAAGGGCACGCCCAAGGCGGTGGTCGACAAGCTCGATGCGGCGATGCGCAAGATCATGGGCTCCGCCGAGATCCGCCAGCGCCTGGAATCGGTGGGCTTCGTCGTGCCGCCCGCAGGGCCGCAGGCCTACACCGCCTTCGTCAAGAGCGAGATCGAGCTGTGGACCCGCGTGATCCAGACCGCGGGCATCAAGCCCGAGTGAGGCGCACCGGACTGCGCCCGCACACCGCTGAAGAGACGAGCCGATGACCGACACGACCCCGCCCCCACCGGCCCGGCGCAAGACCGCCGCCGAACTGCGCAGCGCGCGCTGGTTCGCGCCCGACGACTTCCGCTCCTTCGGCCACCGCTCGCGCGTGATGCAGATGGGCTACGCGCCCGCCGACTGGCGCGACAAGCCGGTGATCGCCATCGTCAACACCTGGAGCGACGCCAACCAGTGCCACACGCACTTCAAGCAGCGCGTGGAGGATGTCAAGCGCGGCGTGCTGCAGGCGGGCGGCTTCCCGCTGGAGCTGCCCGCGATCTCGCTAAGCGAGTCCCTCGTCAAGCCCACGACGATGATGTACCGCAACTTCCTCGCGATGGAGACCGAGGAGTTGCTGCGCAGCCACCCGGTGGACGGCGCGGTGCTGATGGGCGGCTGCGACAAGACCACCCCGGGCCTGCTGATGGGCGCCTTCACGATGGGGCTGCCGTGCATCTACCTGCCCGCCGGCCCGATGCTGCGCGGCAACTGGCGCGGTCAGGTGCTCGGCTCGGGCAGCGACGCCTTCAAGTACTGGGACGAGCGTCGCGCCGGGCGCCTGTCCGAGGAAGCCTGGCACGAGATGGAAGCGGGCATCGCGCGCAGCCACGGCACCTGCATGACGATGGGCACGGCCGCGACCATGATGGGCATCGCAGAGGCGCTCGGCATGACGCTGCCCGGGGCGAGCTCGATCCCCGCGGCCGACGCCAGCCACGTGCGCATGAGCGCCGAGTGCGGTCGGCGCATCGTCGAGATGGTGTGGGAAGACCTGCGCCCGGCGCGCATGCTCTCGCGCGCGAACTTCGCCAACGCCGTCACCGCGGCGATGGCCATGGGCTGCTCGACCAACGCCATCATCCATCTCGTGGCCATCTCGCGCCGCGCCGGGCTGCCCGTGACGCTGGCGGACTTCGACGCCGCGAGCCGCCGCGTGCCGGTGATCGCCAACATCCGCCCGAGCGGCGAGCGCTACCTGATGGAGGACTTCTACTACGCCGGCGGCATGCGCGCGATGCTCGCGCGGCTCGGCGGCCTCGTCGAGGTGCAGGCGCTCACGGTGAACGGCCGCACGATCGGCGAGAACGTGCAGGGTGCCGAAGTGCACGACGACGACGTGATCCGCCCGCTGTCGCGGCCCATCTACGCCGAAGGCGCGCTCGCGGTGCTGCGCGGCAACCTCGCGCCCGACGGTGTCGTGATGAAGCCGAGCGCGGCCGCGCCGCACCTGCTGCGCCACACCGGGCGGGCGCTCGTCTTCGACGACTACCCGTCGCTGAAGGCGGCGGTGGAAGACCCCGAGCTCGACGTGACGGCCGAGGACATCCTCGTGCTGCGCCACGCCGGGCCCAAGGGCGCGGGCATGCCCGAATGGGGGATGCTGCCCATCCCCACCAAGCTGCTCAAGCAGGGCGTGCGCGACATGCTGAGGCTGTCGGACGCGCGCATGAGCGGCACGAGCTACGGCGGCTGCCTGCTGCACTGCGCGCCCGAGGCGGCGGTGGGCGGGCCGCTCGCACTCGTGCGCACGGGCGACCGCATCACGGTGGACGTGCCCGCACGGCGCATCCACCTCGAGGTGAGCGACGAAGAACTCGCCGCGCGCCGCGCCGCCTGGACCCCGCCCGCCCCGCGCTGGGAGCGCGGCTACGGCTGGCTCTTCGCGCGCCACATCCTGCAGGCCGACCAGGGCTGCGACTTCGACTTCCTGGAAGCCGGCTTCGGCGCGCCGGTGCCCGAGCCGGACATCTTCTGAATCCGGGAGCCCCCATGCCCCTGAACCCCGACACCCGAGCGCGCCTGACGGGCGTGAGCACCGCCACGCTGTGCACGGCGCTCTTCAAGCGCGGGCTTCGCAACGTGTTCCTGCAGGACGTGCACCCGCTGCACCCGGGGCTGCCGAACATGGTGGGCGAGGCCTTCACGCTGCGCTACATCCCCGCGCGCGAGGACCTGAACCCGCTCACCGTCTTCCAGGACCGTGCCCACCCGCAGCGCAAGGCGGTGGAGGAGTGCCCGCCCGGGGCGGTGTTCGTCATCGACAGCCGCCAGGACGCGCGCGCCGCCTCGGCCGGCTCGATCCTCGTCACGCGGCTGATGGTGCGCGGCGTGGCCGGCGTCGTCACCGATGGCGGCTTTCGCGACAGCCCGGAGATCGCGCAACTGCCCTTCCCGGCCTACCACCAGCGCCCGAGTGCACCCACCAACCTCACGCTGCACCAGGCGCTGGACATCAACGTGCCCATCGGGTGTGCCGGCGTGCCGGTGTGGCCGGGCGACGTGGTGGTGGGTGATGGCGAGGGCGTGGTCGTGATCCCCGCGCACCTGGCCGACGAGGTGGCCGAGGAGGCCGTCGAGATGACGGCCTTCGAGGACTTCGTCGCCGAGCAGGTGCGCGCGGGCCGGTCGATCCTCGGGCTGTATCCCCCCACGGAAGAGGCGAGCCGGCAGGACTTCGCGCGCTGGCGCCTCGAGCGCGGGCGCTGAGGCGGGAGCCACGCGGCCGGACTACAGCCAGCCGCTCGGGGGGGCCTGCGGGCCGCTATCCTGCGCCTTCGCGCTTCTGGAGAACCCCCATGGACCCTACCGCCCTCGACCTCGACCCCGCCGGCCTGGCCACCCGCCGCGCCGTGCTCGGCGATGCCTACGTCGACCAGGCGCTCGCCCGCGCCACGCCCTTCTCCGCCCCGCTGCAGGAGTTCGTCACGCGCAACGCCTGGGGCAACACCTGGCAGCGCCCGGGCCTGGACTTGCGCACGCGCAGCATCGTCACCGTCTCGATGCTCATCGCCCTGGGGCAGCTGCACGAGCTCAAGACGCACATCCGCGGCGCCTTGAACAATGGCGTGACGAAGCAGGAGTTGCAGGAGATCTTGCTGCACGCCACCGTCTACTGCGGCTACCCCGCAGCCGTCGATGCGTTTCGCGCTGCGGCCGAGGTGGTGGATGCCGCCTGAGGCGACGGCCACGACACGGCGGCTGTGAGGCGCTAAGGCGCTAAGGCGCTGCGGCCCGCCACGCTGAACACCCATGCCCTGGCTCACCAAACGACCGGGGGCCCAACGCTCGCCGCATGGCCTGGAGTGGGCCATCTGGAAACGCCTGCCCGCCGTGCTCGCCTGGGGCACGGCGCTGCCGCTCGCGCTGGCTGCGCTGCTGTGGTGGGGGGCGCCCTCAGGCCCGGTCGCCGGCGCCGCGGACGCCGGCCGCCTGCTGTGGGTCTACCTGCTGCTCGGCCTGGTGGTGCTGCACTGGACGCTGGTGCTGACGGTGGCCATCGGCTGCTGGATCGTGCGCGTGATGAAGGGCCCGGCCTATGAGGCCGACCCGTATCCGCCGCCGGGGCGCGAGTGAGTGCGTGTCCGGCTTGGCCGCACTCCTGGCAAGCGCACGTGCGAGCCGGGTGGATGGCTCAGGAGGTGAGCCTGTCCAAGACCGGGGACGGATGATGGCCAGCACCCTCTCCGGCGAACTTGGCCTCCAGGAATGAGGCGATCGCGCGCGTGCACGCATGCGACGTGTCCACCATGCGGCTGTAGCCCCAGAAGAGGTGGCTCACGCCCGGGTAGACCGCCAGTTCCACTGTCGCCCCGGCGCGCTCCGCGCGCTCAGCCAGAAGGACGGAACTGTCGCGGAAGACATCCACCTCGGCAGCGGCCAGGAACAGTGGGGGAAGGCATGAGAGGTCGGCACCGGCGGTGAAGAACCGCGGGTCGCTGCGTTGCGCGGACTCGCCGACGTACTCGGCGAGCATGGCACTGGCGCTGCTGCGGTTGGGAAGCAACGACCACTCACCGTACTCCCTCATCGAAGCCGTTTCCAGGTCGCCATCGAAGACACCGACGATGCAGGCCAGCGCGCGCAGGAAGGTGCACCGGGACAGCCCCAGCTGAACCGCTGCGCCCATCGCGATGTTCGCGCCAGCAGACATCCCACCCAGGGCGATGCGGTCCGGCGAAATGCCCCAGGCAGCTCCGTGAGCGTGAAGCCAGTGCAAGGCAGCGACCGTCTGCTCGACAGCGACCGGGAACGCCTCCTCGGGCAGGTGTGCGTAGTCCAGGCTCACGACCACGCCGCCCCACGCGCTGGCGAGCTCGCGCAGCTGTCGGTCGTTCGAGCGCGGAGAACCGAACCGGAACCCGCCACCGTGCAGATACACGTAGGCAGGCCGCGGGCCCGCGGATGCTTCAGCCGCATAGATTGCTGCCCGCAGCCGATGACCGCCCGGCAGCGGGACAGCCCCGTCGAAGTCCACCTCCAGCCGCGGGCCGCCCCCGTTCCACCAGGCGCGAGCGTCCAGGAAGTGCTGGCGCTGCTCGCCAAGACCGGCACCGGGCTGGCCCAGCTCGGACAGGATCTCCCGGTGCCGCGCAAGGGCCGCAGCAAGCTGGGGGTCGAGCTGCGTCTTCAGTTCGGCTTCACGGCTTGGCATGGAAGTGCTCCACGGTTGCGCCACATCGGCCCGCCCGGCCGCGGCAGCGGCAGCGGCAGCGGCAGCGGCAGCGGCAGCGGCAGCGGCAGCGGCGGGCGCACCCGGCTGGCGTCGAGGCTGCCATGCGGTCACGCCCGCGGCACGCGGGCGCGACCCCTGTCGCGAACGGCTTCAAGGTTGTCCAGCATCCGCTTGAGCATGTCGACGAGCTGCCTCACCTCCGCAGCCGAGAACCCCCCCAACAGCGCCTCCTGGCGCGCCATCGCCAACTCGTAGACCTTGTCGTGCAGGCGGGTTCCTCGTGCCGTGACGTGATACTCGATCTGCCGGACGCCGCGCGGGCGGCTGTCCACCCATCCCTCGCGCAGCAGGAAGCTGATGGCCCGGCTGGCGGCCCCCTTGTCCATGCCCATGAGTTCGCAGGCCTGCGCGGCGGTGGACCAGGGGTAGACCCGGAAGAAGGCCAGCAGGCGCCAGTCCGCCACCGTGATGCCAAAGCGTTCGCGGTAGACCTGCGAGGCGCTTGCGGACAGCTTGTTCGACAACCACAGCAGCAGACCCGGCACGTAGGTGTCCAACTCCAGCTTCATGTTCAACCTCTCCTTGATGGGCCGGCCACGCGGCGGCCTTCGCCGGCCGAGGCGCTCACCATAACTGCCGATTACACCGTCGATTGCACCGTCGCCAGCCCCCGGTGTCAACGCAAGGCCCGCGAAGAAAGTTGATTAGACAACCTATCGTTATCACCTAATCGCGGCGCGCTTTGGTTGCGATGTCAACCAGCTCCTTCTATGATCTTTCCGATGACGTGGCATGCGGGCGGGCACTCCGAGCGCCCGTCCCGTCTCGGGGACGAAGCAGTGGGCAAGGCTTATGACATGCTGGTCGTGGGGGCTGGATTCGCGGGCCTCTACCAGTTGTATCGAGCCCGGGAGGCGGGGCTTTCCGTTCGCGTCCTCGAGGCCGGCGAGGGCATCGGCGGCACATGGTTCTGGAATCGCTACCCGGGTGCGCGCTGCGACGTCGAGAGCCTGGACTACTCGTACTCCTTCAGCCGCGAGCTCGAGATCGAATGGAACTGGTCGGAGCGCTACGCGACGCAAGCCGAGATCCTGCGCTACATCGAGCACGTGGCTGATCGCTTCAAGCTGTGGCCCGACATCCAGCTCGCCACCCGCGTCCGGTCTGCGCACTTCGACGACGCGGGGAGCTTCTGGCGGGTCACGACGCAGTCCGGGGAAGAGCTCACCTGCAGCTTCCTGGTGATGGCCACCGGCGCCATCTCGCTGCCGCAGGCGCCAAGGCTCGAGGGGCTCGAGAGCTACTCCGGGGCGGTCCATCACAGCGCCCGCTGGCCGGAGGAGGGCGTCGACTTCCGCGGCAAGTACGTGTGCCTGATCGGCACCGGCTCCAGCGGCGTGCAGATGGTCCCCGAGATCGCAGCCACCTGCGCGAGCCTGACCGTCTTCCAACGCACGGCCAACTTCAGCGTGCCCGCACACAACGTGCCCTTCACACCCGAGTCGCTGCAGGCGGCGAAGGCGCGCTACCCGGAGAGGCGTGCCATGGGTCGTGAGGCGATCACCGGGCAGTTCCTGAACGCCAACACCAGGACAGCCGCCGAGATGACCGAGCAGGAGCGGCTGGCGGAGCTGGAGTACAAGTGGCAGGGAGCCGGTGGCGGCTTTCGCATGCTTCGCGCGTTCGCCGACCAGATCAGCAACGAGCGCACCAACAAGCTCGTGGCCGACTTCGCGCGCGCGAAGATCCGCGCCAGGGTCAAGGATCCGCGCAAGGCGCAGATCCTGTGCCCTCGGGAAGACCTGCCGTTCGGCGGAAAGAGGCTGTGCGTCGACTCGCACTACTACGAAGCCTTCAACCTCGAACACGTCGACGTCGTCGACCTGCTTGCCACGCCGCTGCTGGGCGCGACGCCGGCAGGCTTGCGCACCACGCAGGCCGAGTATCGGTGCGACATCCTCGTCTTTGCCACGGGCTTCGATGCCCTGACAGGCGCGCTCCTGGCCATCGACATCCGCGGTGCGGGAGGTGCGTCGCTGAGCGAGCACTGGGCTCACGGCCCCTTGACCTATCTCGGTCTGGCCATTGCGGGCTTCCCGAACCTGTTCACGATCACCGGCCCGGGAAGTCCCTCCGTGCTCAGCAACGTCGTCCACTCCATCGAGACGCATGTGGACTGGATCATGCGGTTGCTGCGGCACATGCAGCGGTCGGGTCTGACGCGCGTCACCTCGCGACCGGAAGCCGATGAGGCCTGGGCACGCCGATGCCAGGAGGACGCCGGCAAGACCCTGTATACGAAGGCCAACTCCTGGTACATGGGAGACAACGTCCCGGGCAAGCCGAGGCTGTTCCTCCCCTTCGTTGCAGGCGTTCCGACCTACCGCCGCGAGATCGAAGGGGTGGAGGCCAGGGGCTACGCCGGCTTCGACTTCGCCTGAGCTCCATGCACCGGCCGTTTTGGCAACCACCCCAGAGGAGACGAGGATGCATCGAAGAAGACTGCTTGGCGGCGCCGCTGCCGCTGCACTGGGCGCGCCCCTGCTTTCGCGCGCGCAGCAGCCCGTGACGCTGAAGTTCCACACCTTCGTGCCCGCGAGTTCGAATCTGTGGTCACGGGTGGCGACCCCGTGGATGCGAAAGGTCGAGCAGGAGGCCGGCGGCCGGATCAAGTTCGAGGGCTACACCTCGATGCAGCTTGGCGGCAGCGCCCCTCAGCTGCTGGACCAGACCCGCGATGGCGTGGTCGACCTCGCCTGGACACTGACGGGCTACACGGCCGGGCGCTTTCCGCGCGCCGAAGTCTTCGAGTTGCCGTTCATGACCTATGACGCCGAAGGTTCCTCCAAGGCGGCATGGGAGTTCATGAACACCCACGCGGCGGACGAACTGAAGGATGTGCGCTTTCTTGCCTTCCACACGCACGGCCTGAACGTGATCCATGCGCGGCGGAAGGTGATCCGCAGCGTGGCCGACGTGCGGGGCATGAAGATCCGCGGTCCGTCGCGACGCGCGACTCAGGCGCTGGCCGCCCTCGGCGCCATCCCGGTGGGCATGCCCTTGCCGCAAATTCCGGACGCCTTGTCCAAGGGGGTCATCGACGCGGCGCTGATCCCGTGGGATACGGCACCTTCGGCCAAGCTCGACGAGCTGACGACGTTCCACACGGAGTCCGAGAAAGGCCTGCCTGGCCTGAACAACTCCACGCAAATCATGATCATGAACAGCGCCAGCTACCAGCGGCTGCCCGATGACCTGCGCAAGGTCATCGATGCCAACTCGGGCCTGGCTACCTCGGCCTACTTCGGCAAGACCATCTCGGACTACGACCCTGTCGTACGCAAGGCCGTCATGGACCGAGGCAACACGGTGCACACGCTCGACAAGGCTGCCTCGGAGGAATTCATCAAGGCGACGGCAGCCGTTGCCGACGATTGGGTGAAGGACATGAACGGTCGCGGCCTCGATGGCCGCAAACTGCTGGACAGTGCGCGCGCGCTGGTCGACAAGTACCGGCCGAAGTGACGAGGCCCGTGCCGGCCACGGGCCGGCACGGGTGCCAGCAGCCCGCGGCTGATCCTCTCCCGCACGTCGGCCGGCGTGACGCCCAGCGCGTGGGGCTGGGCGCTGGCGGTCTCGGTGAGCATCCGGCCCAGGTCCCCGCGGAACTCATCGCGTGCCGCGATGACATCGCGAGGCGGAGTCAGCCGGGGGCGGGTGCGCGCCGCGCGAAAGAGGTCGATGGAGGCCTCGGGCACGACGGTCTGGCTGTCGTCGTTCACGGGTCGCTCCTCACCCTGAACCACGCCGCATACATCGCCGGCAGCGACAGCAGCGTGAGCGCGGTGGCGACGATCAGGCCGCCCATGATGGCCACGGCCATCGGCCCCCAGAACACGCTGCGCGTGAGCGGGATCATCGCGAGCACGGCGGCGGCCGCCGTGAGCACGATGGGCCGGAAGCGCCGTACCGCCGCCTCGACGATGGCGGTGGCCGCGGCCACGCCACGTTCGCGGTCCTGCTCGATCTGGTCGATGAGGATCACGGAGTTGCGCATGATCATGCCCATGAGCGCGATCACGCCCAGCAGCGCCACGAAGCCGAAGGGCCGGTCGAAGAGCAGGAGGGCTGCCGCCACGCCGGCCACGCCCATCGGCCCCGTGAGGAAGACGAGCATCGCACGGGAGAAGCTCTGCAGCTGCAGCATCAGCAGCGTGAAGATGATGAAGAGCATCACCGGCACGCCCGCGGCGATCGAGCCCTGGCCCTTCTGGCTCTCGGCCAGCGCGCCGGCGATCTCGATGTCGTAGCCTGCCGGCATCTTCGCCTTCAGCGCCTGCAGCGCGGGCCACAGCTGCTTCGTGACCGTCGGCCCCTGCAAGCCCTCGGCCACGTCGCCTTGAACCGTCACCGCGTACTGCCGGCCCTCGCGCCACATCACGCCGGGCTCCCAGTCGAGCCTGACCTTGGCCACCTGTGCAAGCGGGATGGACCGCCCGCCTGCCAGGGGCAGGTAGGCACCTTGGAGGTCGGTGATGGCGTCGCGCTCGCTGCGCGGCTGGCGCAGCACGATGTCCACGAGCTTGTCGCCCTCGCGGTACTGGCCCACCGTCACCCCCGACAGCAGCGTGCGCGAAGCCTGCGCGATGGCCTGGCTCGTCACGCCGAGCGCACGCGCCTTGTCCTGGTCCACCTCCAGGCGCAGCACCTTCACGCGCTCGTTCCAGTTGTCGTTCACGCCGCGCATGCCCGGGTGCGCGCGCAGCACGTCCTTGGCCTCCTCGGCCCAGGTGCGCACGCCCGCGGCCTCGGGCCCGACGACGCGGAACTGCACGGGGTAGGGCACCGGCGGCCCGTTGGGCAGCAGCTTCACGCGGCCGCGCGCCTCGGGGAACTCGGTGGCCAGCAGCGCGGGCAGGCGCTGCCGCAGCTCCTCGCGCGACTTGAGGTCCTTGGGCACGAGGATGGTTTGAGACACGTTGCCCTGCGGGAAGATGTTGTCCAGCGGCAGGTAAAAGCGCGGCACGCCCGAGCCCACCCAGGTGGTGACGGTGTCCAGGCCCGGCTCGCTCAGCATGCGCGCCTCGAAGCGCCGCGCCAGCGCCTCGCTCTCGCGCACCGTGGAACCCTCGGGCAGCCACAGGTCCACGAGGATCTCCGGGCGGCTGGAGTCGGGGAAGAACTGCTGCTGCACGCGGCCCATGCCGGCCAGCCCAGCAGCGAAGATAAGCACGGTGGCGCCGATGGTCAGCCAGCGATGGCGCACGCATGCGTCCACGAGGCGCCGGAAGCGGCTGTAGAAGGGCGTGTCGAAGAGCTCGTGCGCCTCGCCTTCGGCCCGCGGGCGGTTGTGCAGCAGCGCGGCGCCCAGCCACGGCACGAAGTACACCGAGACGACCCAGGAGATGACGAGCGCGGCCGAGGTGACGGCGAAGATCGCAAACGTGTACTCGCCGGTGACGGACTTGGCCAGCCCGATGGGCAGGAAGCCTGCGGCCGTGATGAGCGTGCCGGTGAGCATCGGCATGGAGGTGGCGTCGTAGGCGTAGGTGGCGGCGTAGACCTTGTCGTGGCCTTCCTCGAGCTTGCGCACCATCATCTCCACCGCGATGATGGCATCGTCCACCAGCAGGCCGAGCGCGATGATCAGCGAGCCCAGCGAGATCTTGTGCAGGCCCACGCCCCAGTAGTACATCGTCACGAAGGTGATGGCCAGCACCAGCGGGATGGTCAGCGCCACGACCATGCCGGGCCAGATGTCGATGCGCAGCGGCTTCGTGTGCAGCCCCAGGCTGATGAAGCTCACCGCGAGCACCACGGCAATGGCCTCCACCAGCACGCGCAGGAACTCGCCCACCGAGCGCGAGACGGCCTGCGGCTGGTCCTGCACCTGCTCGAGCGTGATGCCCGCAGGCAGCGTCTGCCGGATCGAGCCGAGCTCGGCGCGCAGCCGGTTGCCCAGCGCGATGATGTCTCCGCCGCGGGCCATGGACACGCCCACGGCGACCACCGGCTTGCCCTGGTGGCGCACGAGCACCTGCGGCGGGTCCACCACGCCGCGGCGCACCTCGGCGATCTGCCCGAGCTGGATGAGGCTCGTCGCGCCGGTGGCCGGGTTCACGCCGCGGATGGGCATGCGGCGCAGTTCCTCGAGCGAGCCGAAGGCCCCGGGCACGCGCACCTGCAGGTTCTGTACGCCCGCATCGAGCACGCCTGCGCCCTCCACCGCGTTTTGCGCGGCGAGCTGGCCGAGCACCTGGTTCATGTCCAGGCCGAGCTGCGCCAGGCGCTTTTGCGAGATCTCGATGAAGACCTTCTCCGGCTGCACACCGAAGAGCTCCACCTTGGCCACGTCGGGCACGCGCAGCAGGCGCGAGCGCACGTCCTCGGCGAAGACGCGCAGCTCCTCGTCGGAGAAGCCGTCGGCCGACAGCGCCACGATGGAGCCGTAGACATCGCCGAAGTCGTCGTTGAAGAAGGGGCCGATCACGCCCTGCGGCAGCGTGCCGCGGCCGTCGTTCAGGCGCTTGCGCACCTGGTACCACACGCCCGAGACGTCCCGCGGCGGCGAGCTGTCCTTGAGCTGCAGGATCGTCACCGACTCGCCGGGCTTGGTGTAGCTGCGGATGACGTCGGAGTAGGGCACCTCCTGCGCCAGGCGCTCGATGCGGTCGGTGACCTGCTCGGCCATCTGCTGCGCGCTCGCGCCGGGCCAGTAGGCCTGCACCACCATCGCGCGGAAGGTGAAGGGCGGGTCCTCGTCCTGGCCGAGCTGGAAGTACGCGGCCGTGCCGAGCACGAGCAGCACGACCATCAGGTAGCGCGTGAGCGCCGGGTGCTCCAGCGCCCAGCGCGAGATGTTGAAGCGCGAGGGCCGGCGCGCGGCGGCGGGGGTGGGGCTCGCGTCGCTCACGGGGCGGCCTTTCCAGACTTCGCCGGATTGACCGGATTGACCGGATCGGCCGGGTTCGCCGAGTTCGCGGGTTTCGCGGACTTCGCAGCCGTGCCCGGCTCGACGTACAGCGTCACCTTCTGGCCCGGGGAGAGCGTGTGCACGCCGGCGGTCACCACCGTCTCGCCAGGCTGCAAGCCGGCAGCCACCACGATGCGGTTGCTGCCGTCGGCCCCACCCACGGTCACCGCACGCGGCTGCACCACCATCTGCGCACGGTCCAGCACCCACACGGTGGAGGCTCCGCGCTGCTCGAAGACGGCCGTCAGCGGCAGCGTGAAGCCCGTCGTGCCGCGGCGCGCCGCGGGCGCGGAGGCGCCCGCGGGGGCGGCAGCCGCGCTGGCGGCCGGGGCAGCTGGGGCGGCCGGGGAGCCGGCCGACGTGGCCGAGGCAGGCTGCGCGGCCGGATCGGGTACGGTGACGGTGGCTGTCTGGCCCAGGCGCACCGGCGCGCGGCCAAGGTCGGCCTTGACGAGGAAGGTGCGCGTGACGGGGTCGGCCGCGGCGGCGACCTCGCGCACCGTGGCCGGCCAGGTGCGGGCGTCGTCCCCCCACAGGCGAACCTGCAGCCGGCCCGTGCGGCCCTGCAGCGCGCGCATGGCCTCGGCCCGGTCTTCGGGCACCGCAAACCAGGCTTCGCGCGGGCCGTCGTGGGCCAGGCGCAGCACGGGCGTGCCGGCGGCCAGCACCATGCCCGGCTCGGCCTCCACCGCGGTGACGACGCCGCTCACGTCGGCGGTGAGCGCGGCGTAGCCCGACTGGTTGGCCTGCACGCCCAGCTGCGCCTGGGCCTGCTCGGCGGCCGCGCGCGCGCTCTTCACACCCGCTTCGCGCCGCTCGAGCTCCGCGCCGCTGATGAAGCCCTGCTCGCGCAGCGTCACGAAGCGCCGGTAGTCGCTCTCGGCCACCTCCAGCTGTGCCCGCGCGGAGGAAAGCGCCGCGCGTGCGGCCTCCTGGCCGAGCTTGAGGTCCTGCGGGTCGAGCCGGGCCAGCACCTGCCCGGCGCGCACGGCCTGCCCGGCGTCCACGCTGCGCTGCATGAGCTTGCCGCCCACGCGAAACGCCAGGCGCGACTCCACGCGGGCACGCACCTCGGCGGCGTACTCCTGGCCGCTGGCGCGGGCCGCGGTGCCCACCACCTCGACGCGAACCGCGCGCACCGGCTCCACCGGCGCGGGGGCGCGGCCACAGGCCGCAAGCAACAGCACGCCGGCGGCGGCCGGAAGGAAGCGAGTACTCAGGAGGCCGTGGCGGATCATTGCTTGACGCTGTCTAGCCGAAAGCGGCGGATCGTAGGATCCCGACTTGACACTGTCAAGTGTCTGCGCCAGAGTGCGGTCCACGATGGCCGCGACCCTCGCCCGCCCCTCTGTCAGCGAACCGCGCGATCCGCCCGCGCTGCGCGAGCGCGTGCTGCAGGCCAGCCGCGAGTTGCTCGCCGAGGGCGGCCCGGCGGCACTGAGCATGCGCGAGGTGGCGCGCCGATCGGGCGTGACGCACCAGGCCCCGTACCACCACTTCCCGGACAAGGAGTCCATCGTCGCGGAGCTGGTCACTCAGGGCTTCGAGGAGCTCGCTGCCCGGCTGGCGCGCGCCAACGACCTGGCCGTCCCCCCGGGCCAGGACGGCAAGCGCACCATGCTCATGGCCGCGGCGCAGGCCTACCTCGATTTCGCGCTGGAGAACCCGGCCGTGTTCCGGCTGATGTTCCGGCCCGAGCTGTGCCACGCCGCCCGCTTCCCGCAGGCCCGCGAGGCCGGCGAGCGCGCGCGCGCCGAGCTCCAGCGCCTCGTGCGCACCGTGCACGACGGCGCCTTCGACGAGGCCCTGGCCAGCCTGCACTGGGCACACGTGCACGGCCTGGCCTGCCTGGCATTGGACGGGCCGCTGGAGGACTGCGTGCCCACCGAGGTCGAACGCCGCGCCCACCTGCACGCGGCCAGCGAGCACTTCGTACGAATGGTGCTTCGCTGAGCAGGCCGCAGGGCTTCAACCTCGGCTCGACACCCCGCCCTTCAGACACCTCGCCCTTCACATGGCTCGCCCCCTTCACACGGCCCGCGCCCTCGCCGCGTGCGCCGCCTGGTTCCTGACCGGCTGCGCCGCACTCGATCCGCACGCCGTGCTCACGCGGCGCCTGCCCTCTGCCGCAGACACGCGGGCGGCTCCCATCTCGGCCTCGGACAAGCTCGACGCGGCCACGCGCCAGGCGGCCTTCGATCACGTCTGGCGCACGGTCGACGAGCGCTACTACGACCCGAAGATGAACGGCGTGGACTGGAAGGCGGCGGGCGCGAAGTGGCGACCTCTCGTGCTCGAGGCGCCTGACGACGACACCTTCTGGGACCGCCTGGACCGCATGGCCGGCGAGCTGCGCGACGTGCACACGCGCGTCGTGAGCCCCAAGCATGCCCGGCTCGGCGAGCGCTCGCAGGCCGTCAACCTGGGCTTTGCCTTCCGGCCGCTGGGCGAGACGCTGGTGGTGACGAGCGTGAACGCCGAGTCCGATGCGTGGTGGGCCGGCGTGCGCCCAGGCATGACGCTGGCCGCCGTCGATGGCGAGCCCGCGCAGGCCGTCTTCGCCCGGCTGCGGGCCGAGGCCCGCGACGGCTCGACGCAGCAGCAGCGCAATGCCCTGGCCGCCACGCGGCTGCTGGCCGGCGAGCCCGACTCCACCGCCCGCCTGGCCTTCCAGCGCGCAGACGGCACGCTGCTGCAGGCCACGCTGCGGCGCGCCCTCTTCACGAGCCCGCCGCGGGTCGCGCACCGCCGGCTGCCCGACGGGCCGGGCTACATCCGCCTGACGGCCTGGAACGCGAGCCTGCAGGGCCGGATGCTCGAGGCGATCACCGCACTGAAGGACGCACCCTCGCTCATCATCGACCTGCGCGGCAACGGCGGGGGCTCCGGCGCCATGGTGCGCAGCGTGGCGCAGCAGTTCTTCGAGGGTGAGGTCCCCGCGGGCCGCGTCCTCACGCGTACGGGCAAGCCCATCACCATGGCTTTCGAGCTCGTCGAGCTCGTCAAGCTCGAGTCGGTGCTCAAGGGCACGGGCCTGTACAAGGGGCCCGTGGCCATTCTGGTGGACGCGGGCAGCGCCAGCGCCAGCGAGAGCTTTGCGGGCCTCATGCAGGCCCACAGGCGCGCCACCGTCGTCGGGCAGCTCTCGTGCGGCTGCCTGCTGGGCTTCATGGGCTATGCCACGGTGCCAGGTGGTGGCAAGCTCGCCTACAGCGAGCTGGGCTTCGTGCTGCCCGACGGCCGGCGCATCGAAGGCGAGGGCGTCGCCCCGGACGTGCCCGTGCCGCCGACCCTGGAGGACCTGCGCCTGAACCGCGACCGCGTGCTCGAGACGGCCGTGGCACAGCTGCTGCAGCCCCGTGCCGCCAACCCCGCGATGACGCCCCCCACGCCATGAACACCTGAAGATCTACCTGAGCGCCGACATCGAAGGCATCACCGGCATCACCGCCGGCATCACCGACTGGGCCGAGGCCGACCTCGCGCACGCCGACAACGCTCAATTCCGCGAGCGCATGACGGCCGAGGTGGTGGCGCGCCTGCGAAGGCGCGCTCGCCACCGGGGCCGCCGAGATCCTCGTGAAGGACGCGCGCGTTCTACCCCGGCGCGCGGCTCATCGACCCGGTGACCATCGGCCTCGAGACGCGCGAGTGGTTCGAGGCGATGCGGCTGCTGCAGTTCATGCGCGGGTGAGGGGTCTCGGTCAGGGCCTCGGTCAGGGTCGCGCGCAGGCGGAGCTGGCCACGAGCGTGCTCACGCCCGCCAGGTGGCGCCACCACGCCTGAACGGCCACGTTACCGTCGGCCCAGGGCCCCTGATGGGAATCCGCGGCGTCCACGGCGTGGGGTGAGGGCATCAGCAGGCTTGCGCAGCGGATGAACTTCGCCCTGACCGCTGCACGCGCAAGCGGGTGCCCCGGATCGCCATCCACGGTGTCCACGCGCACCGCCATCGACCGGCCCTGCGCGTCTTGCACATCCAGGATGACCGCGCGCTGGCCCGCTGTTCCAAGCTCGGCATCGGGCTCGAGCTCCACCCTGCTCTCCAGCTCGCGGACACCCTGGTCACTGAAGATGGGGTCCCGGTAGGCCTGTGGCTCGAGATCTCCGAAGCGCAGAGCAACCGAGACCCCGAAACTGAGGCTGAACTGGGCCTGGATCGGCGTGCGCGGCGCCCGGATGCCGCAGTAGGTGAGCGCCTCCGGGTACGCGCGCAGCACGATCCGCCGGACCTGCCCGGGCTCCAGGTGGACCTGTTGCAGGCCTGGCCACTGCATCCGGATGGCCTGGGCCGCGGCAATGCCGTAGTGCACGTGCCGCACGGCTGGCCACCTCTTCAAGTACCCCTCCAACAGCAACCAGCGGCCCGCCGGCGCGAGCACGCCTGCCGGGCCCAGGGACAGCGCAACTTGCGCATGTTCGTCCACCGCTCCGCGCGGCGCGCACACCCCTGCAGCGGCAGCGGCGGCCGCGTAGATGCCCAGACAGGCCGCGTGACCGAGGTAGGTGTTGCGCCCGTCGGCGCCCTGGGCGATGGGCAGGTAGAGCCCGAAGGGCAG
Organism: Pseudomonadota bacterium; assembly: GCA_039798945.1. Lineage (GTDB taxonomy): Bacteria > Pseudomonadota > Gammaproteobacteria > Burkholderiales > Burkholderiaceae_C > Rubrivivax. The sequence goes on along the minus strand of JBDKFA010000005.1, from coordinate 18,171 downwards.
CTGCGCCGCGGCGATCTCGATGGCCGACCGCACGGCGCGGGCGTCACCGCCCATGAGGCAAGCGGCCGCAGCGGCCGCCCCCAACGCGGGCCAGCCCGCATCCACGTGCATGCCGGGCTTGATCCGCAGGCGGTTGCCCATCCGGCCCCCGATCTCGTAGCCCAGAACCAGGGCGCCCAGGGCCTGGTGCCAGGTGCATCGCGTCGAAGAAGCCAGCGCCAGCACCGCAGCCACGACCGGTACACCCGGGCGGCCGTGGGCGTAGGCGAGCCCTTCGCAGGCTTCGTCCCAGCAGGCGGCCATCGCCAGAACCTGCGCCGCGCCGTGCACGGACAACCCGAGCGGGGCGGGCACGCCCGGCCAGGGTATCGGGCCCGGGTCGAGCCGGGCCGCCTGCTCCATGAAGGCGCGCACCGGCGGCGCCTGCATGCCGGCCAGGGCACAGCCGACGGTGTCGAACACGAGCAGGCGCGCCGATTCACGCACAGCCGACGGCTGGGCTGCGGCCAGCAGCTGCTCGATCAGGGCATCCAGCTCGTCCTGCGCAGGCGCCTGGCTCATATGGTCGTGTAGCCCCCGTCCACGAGCAGGTCGCAACCGTTGAGGAAGGGTCCACCGTTGAGCAGGTACCACGCAGCCTCTGCCACCTCCTCGGCCGAGCCGATCTCCCCGGCCAGGTACTTGGAGGCCAGCGCAGCGCTGACCGCCTGCGAGCTGCCGTAACGGTCGGTCAGGCGGCTCGTCATGATGGCCCCCGGTGACAGGCTCAGTCCCCGGATGCCGTGCGCAGCGCCATCGACCGCGATGGCGCGCGCCAGTGCGATGAGTCCGGCCTTGGAGACCCCATAGGCCCCGCCGCCCGGGGAGGCGACGTGCCCCATCTGCGAGGCCACGTTCAAGATGACCCCGCCTTGCGCAGCCACCAGATGGGGCCAGCAGGCACGCGCCATCAGCCAGGCGCCCGTGAGGTTCACGTCCAGGGCCTCGCGCCATTGCGGCACCGACAGCCCGGCCACGGGGCACTTGGGCGTGACCGTCGCGGCATTGTTCACGAGGATGCGGATCGAGCCGAAGTGGCCCACGACCCGCTCGACGGCCGCATGCACCTGGTCATCGTCTCGGATGTCACAGGCTGGCAAGACGAGCGCACTGCCAGCCGCGCCCGTGCCCAGGGCGCCAGGGGCCTGCGCCGCCGCCCCCGGCCCGTGGCGCCGGGCGAGCGCCTGCCCGTCATGATCGAGCAGCGCGACATGCACCCCCTGCAGCCGCAGCCGGGCTGCAATGGCCGAGCCCAGGTCACCCGCCGCGCCCGTGACGATGGCCACCTGGCCGCCAAGGCGGTTGGGAAGGGTCATGGATTCGTTCCTGTCATCCCCCCGACCCTGCCCGCCCAGGACACGATGGGCAACCCTACGAAACCCTCGTTGACAGCACCAGGTGGCCTCTATATGGTCGATTGGTCAGTCTGTGCAGGGGCAGGCTCGCCAATTCGTCAGCAACCTGAGGTGCACATGACTGAAGTCGTCGAAGAGAAGGTGCGGTCACAGACCGCCGCCACGCCCCTGGTCAACCGTGAGCGGGCTCGCGCCGTGATGGCCCGGCACCGGCTCGACGCGGTGGTGGGCAGTGGCTACAAGAACCTCTACTACCTGTCCGGGCACATGCCCGACTCGGTCCTGGGGCAGTTCCACGACATCCTCGGGGCCGCCGTGCTGCCCGCACGGGAGGACGTACCACCAGCCCTGTGCGTGTCGGACTACGACCTGGCCTACCTGGTGACCCGACCCACCTGGATGCCGGACCTGAGGCTCTTCAGCGCGAAGACCCGGTCCAGCGCCTCCTATCTGCTGCGCATGATCTCCGACGGCGTGGGAATCGACACCCAGTTGCGCCACCCGCTGCGCGATCTGTATGCCGCCACGCGCGACTCCTCGGCCGAGGATCTGCTGGGAGCCTTGTGCGGCTGGTTCGAGACCCACCTGGGCGCACGTGGCACGTGGCGCGTGGGCTTCGACGACCTGCGCCTGGGGGCACAGCTGGCCGAGCGGCTAGGGGGGCGCATCGAGGTGGTCGACGCGCTGCACGTCTTCCGCGAGATCCGCATGGTGAAGACAGCGCCTGAGGTCGAGCTCCTTCGGCGTGGGGCGCGCATCAACGACCGCGCCCTGCTGGATGCGGGGCGCGCGGTGCGTGCAGGCGGCACGGTCATGCAGATGGTGGACGCCTACCGCTCGAGCGTGGTCGGCCAGGGCGGGCGCTTCCTCGGGGAGCGGGGGATGATGTTCGGAGCAGGCCCGGATGGCGGCTTCGTCCTGGACAACGACTGGGCCGAGAGCCGGCGCCTGGGCGCGGGCGATGTGGTCGTCTACGACGCCATCGGTACCTGGAAGCTCTACCACATGGACATCGCACGCACGGGGGTGGTGGGAGAGCCTTCGGCGCGGCTGCAGCACCTTCACGACGTGGTCCGCGACGCCCTGGCGGCGGCCGAAGCGCGACTGCGCCCAGGGGTTCAGACCCTGGACTGCCGGGCCGCGGCGGAGGCCGTCATCACGGGCCACGGGCTCGAGCCGATGCTGACCACGATGGTGTGGCACGGCATCGGGCTGGACGTGCTCGAATACGCCGAGCCGGCACACAAGACGCGCGGCTGGACCGTCGAGCCCGGCATGGCGCTGAACTTCGAGGTCTTCTATCGCGATCCGGAGGTCGGCGGCGTGCACCTGGAAGACACCGTCCTCGTCACGCCCACGGGGCTGGAGCACTTGTCTGCGCTGCCCCGCGAACTCATCGTCACGCCCGCCTGAGCCGCAGCGGCCGCGCCCACCCATATCGACCACTGGAGTGATGCACACATGGCAACTGTCAGCCGCCGATCCCTCGTCCTGGGCAGCGCCTGCGCCGCCGGCGCTGCGAGCCTGCCTGCCTGGGCCCAGGCCGAGTACCCGAACCAGCCCATCAGGCTCGTCGTGCCGTTTCCTCCCGGCGGCTCCACCGACATTGCGGCGCGGGTGATCGGCGAGCAACTGTCCCAGGCCTGGAAGCAGGCCGTGAACATCGAGAACCGGGCGGGGGCCGGGGGCTCGGTGGGCGCCGAAGCCGTGTCGCGCGCGGCACCGGACGGGTACACGCTGATCATGGGCGTGACGGGGTCGCACGCGATCAACATCTCGCTGAACCCGAAGCTGAAGTACCACCCGTTGCGGGATTTCGATCCCATCACGACCGTGGGCACGCTGCCCAATGTGCTGGTGGCCCATCCGTCTGTGCCGGCTCGCACCTTGCAGGAGCTCATCGCGCTGGCCAAGAAGGAGCCCGGCAAGCTCAGCTACGCGTCGCTGGGCAACGGGACGGCGGCACACCTCACCTTCGAGATGCTCAAGCAGCTCGCAGGGGTGGACATCCTGCACGTGCCCTATGCGGGCAGCGGCCCGGCCATCACGGCGATGCTGGCGGGCAACGTGCAGCTGATGATCGACGGGCTGCCCTCCTCGGTGCCACACATCCAGGCCGGCAAGATGAGGCCTCTGGCGGTGACAAGCCTGACGCGCTCGCCCGCCGCACCGGAGGTCCCGACCATCGCCGAGAGCGGGTTTGCGGGGTTCTCGGCCGATGCCTGGAACGGGCTGTATGCCCCCAAGGGCACGCCTGCGGCCGTCATCGAGAAGCTCCAGGCTCAGGTCGCGCAGATCCTGAAACTGCCGGCCGTTCAGGAGCGCTTTGCGAGCCTCGGCCTGCGCCCGGTGGGCAACACGCCCAGCGAGGCGCGCGCCTTCACGCAAGCCGAGATCGACAAGTGGGCCCGGTTCGTGAAGGCCAGCGGCGCAACTGTCGATTGAGGCCCTGCGGGCCGGGCCGGCGAGGTAGGCCAGGCGGCGGCTCGCCTGCCTGGCTCCACAGGCTCATCGCCATCGTGGCGCAAGGGCATGCGCCGCGTCCGGATTCTGTGTCGAGCTTGGCGTGCCGCGCGTGTGCACCCAACTTGCGGGGTGGCGCGCGGCCCGCTCAGCCGCCCGTCTGCGCGAATGACACCGGCTTGTCCACGCGTTCCACGACGACGAAATCGGTGAGCGCAACCAGGGCCTCGGTGCAGGCGAGCCCGCCCGTGGGGGTGATGACGGCGTAGTTCACCTGGACCCGGTCGGCCTGATCGACCACGCCCCGGATCGCCACCCCGTGGCAGCCGTTGGGCCCGGTGCCCCGGGTCAGCCCCAGGACCATCTGGCGCGAGAAGTCCACCGCCGGGCGCACCGCGGGAGGCGTCGTGCGGGGCTCGTGCAGCTGCCAGACAGCTTGCCACTCGGCCTCGCTGCGCAAGGCGTAGGTCTGGCTCAGGTCGGTCGTAGCCCAGGCGGCCGAGAGCCGCGTCATCGCCAGTTCACGCGGCGCGGCGGCGTCGCCACCGCCGCAACCGAACAGCCCAGCGAGGGCCAGGCAGGCGACGGGAAGGAGTGAGCGGGCAGACATGGGGGCGCTGTGCAAACGATTTTCGCAAACGATTCTAGGTCTCGTCCTGCCGCGCCGGCACCACCCAGGGCGCCTCGTGCCGCCAAGCCTGCGCGGGCTGCCCGTCCAGCGAGGCCCGCGCCTCGGCAAAGCAATCGACGCGCGGTGGAAGCACCACGCCCGCCTGGGCCGAGCGCGTCCAGATGTGGCTCGAGATCTCCACCGCGTTCGGATCGTCGTAGCAACCCCGCGAGATGCCGCGCAACTCGGGCCAGCGCTCGAAGGTCAGGCTCACGGTCGTGCCGCACGAGGGGCAGAAGTGCACTCCAACCTTCTTGCCGCTGTTGTCCGACACGTGCTCGTACTGCCTGAGCTCGCCCGCGTTGAACACGACGGCCTCACGCTGGAAGATGGACTCCGCATAGAAGGCCGTTCCGGTCACGCGCTGGCAGAAGGTGCAGTGGCAGGCAAAGGTGCGCAGCGGCGCCTGGTTCACCGTGAACCTGACCTTGCCGCACAGGCAGCCCCCTTCGAGCTTGGGTGTGGTGTTCATCTGGCGTTCGGTATGGGGGTGCTTGCCTGATCGAGCAGGCAGCAACGATAACCGCTGCGCAGCCTCAGCCCGCCGGGCGCGCCGCTTGCGGCAGCCCGAACACGCGGTCGAAGGCCCAGGTGAAGCCGACGGCGTAGACGAAGAAGAACACAAGCAGGCCCAGGTTGGCCACGAAGGCACTGAGCACCGACGTGTCCAGCCACCACGCCATCACGGGCACGAGCAGCACCGTCAGGCCCCCCTCGAACCCGGCCCCGTGTGCAAGACGCCTGGCGAAGCTGCGCCCCTTGCGCGCCTGACTGGCCTCCCAGCGCTCGAAGAGCGCATTGAAGACGTAGTTCCAGCACAGCGCGATGCCCGAGAGCACCACCGCCAGGGCAACCGTGGAGGCCTGCGGCTTGTCGAAGACGATCCCCAGCACGGGGCCGACGAAGGCCACGGCGAACACCTCGTAGAGCACCGCCTGCAGCACGCGCCGGGTTCGGGGTTTCATGGGTTGCGGGGAAATGGCCAGGGGGAAGGGCAAAGCGGGTAGCGCCTAGCGTACCGCCTGCAGCCGCGCCCGGTCCTGCGGGGGCTCGAGATCGAGGTAGAACGATGCTCGCTCCTGGGCGATCTGAAGCGCCAGCGTGTTCTTGCCAGCCTGGCGCGGCCCGACGATGCACACAGCCCCTTGTCGGTCGAGCGCGGCGCGCTCAGCGCTCAAGCACCCCGCCGGCCAGCCACTGTGCGCCCCGGCGATAAAGATCCTCGACCGCATCGCCCCTGGCCATGGGCATGTCCAGCTTCACGCGGTAGCCGATGCTCGTCTGGATGTAGGCGAGGTGGCGGTAGCCCTCCGGCAAGGCGGCCAGGCGCTCGGCGTCCAGCCGCGGCACGCCGGCAGGGTCCAGCGGGTCGATGCGGTCCTTCTCGTAGATCGGCTGTCGGTGCAGCAGCTTCCACTGGCCCTCGTGGCGCACCACGAAATCGTAGAAGCGCCCTGTGCACACGATGTCGCAGGGCACGCCCTCGACGAGGCCGCGCTGCGAGATCGTCATCTTGGTCTGGGCGATGGCGCGTTCGCCCGCCACGTCGATCGCCGAGCCGCCCAGGAAGTGCAGGATACGCACGCCGCGCGCCCAGCCCTCCCGCGAGACCCGGATGAACTCGGCGTACGGGCCCTGGAACCAGGTGGCCATCATCATGCCCTCGGGGTGCCACAGCGTGGCAAAGCGCTCCCAGTCGCCGGCGTCGCGCCACACGGCCCAGCGCTCGACCAGGCGGCGGATCAACAGTTCGTCGTGCAGGGGGTCGCTCATGACAAGACCGTACAATTTGAAAGTCTGAGCTTGGGAATGTACAACATGCTCCCCCGAATGGCCGAAGCCACCCTGCGCGAGCTCTCCCGCGGCTTTCCCGTGTTGGCCATCACCGGGCCACGCCAGTCCGGAAAGACCACGCTCGCCCGCGCGTGCTTTGCCCACCTTCCGTACGTCAACCTCGAGGACCCGGACACCCGCGAGCTCGCATCCAGCGACCCCCGCCGCTTCCTCGGCCGTCTGGCCGACGGCGCCGTGCTCGACGAGGTGCAGCGCGTGCCGCAGCTGATGTCCTACCTGCTCGGCGTGGCCGACGCGGCAACGGTCATGGGGCGCTGGGTGATCACCGGCTCACAGCAGTTCGGCTTGATGGGCGGCATCGCGCAGTCGCTGGCTGGCCGCGTAGGGATGCTGACGCTGCTTCCGCTGGCCAATGGGGAACTTCCGGGGCGGCGTGACTCGCTGGAGGAACGGCTGTGGCGCGGCGGGCATCCGGCGCTGCACGCACAGGGCCGCACCCTGAGGCCCGAGCACTGGTTCAGCGCCTACGTGGCAACGTACCTCGAACGCGACGTGCGCCAGCTGCTCAACGTCGGCAACCTGCAGACATTCCAGCGCTTCGTCGCGATGTGTGCCGCGCGCAGCGGCCAGATGCTCAACCTCAGCAGCCTGGCCTCCGACTGCGGCATCAGTCAGCCCACTGCGCGCCAGTGGCTCACGGTGCTGCAGGCCAGCCATCTCGTCACGCTGCTGCCACCCTATCACCGCAACTTCGGCAAGCGCCTGGTCAAGACCCCCAAACTCTACTTCCTGGACACGGGGCTGCTGTGCTGGCTCCTGCGCATCGGCTCGGCCGCGGACCTGCAGATCCATCCCTCACGTGGTGCGGTGTTCGAGACATGGGTGGTCAGCGAAGCCCTGAAGCATCGCTTCAACCTCGGGCTGCCGGCCGACCTCTACTTCTGGCGTGACAACCACGGCCTGGAGGTCGACCTGGTCTACGAGCACGCCCAGCGGCTGCACAGCGTGGAATGCAAGTCGGGCACCACCTACGCACCCGACTGGCCCGACGCCGCGCGCCGCTGGCGCCGCGGCGTCGGAGCCGAGGCGGCCGACACGGTCGTGGTGTACGGCGGGGAGGATGACTTCGTGCGCGAGGACCACCGGGTCATCAGCTGGCGCCGTGTCGGCATCGTCCCCACCCGCCTGGGTGCCTTGCGCCGATGAAGCCCCAACCCGCCACCGCCCCCACCGCCTGCCCCTGCGGCAGCGGCCTCGCCTACCCGGCCTGCTGCGGCCGCTGGCACGCCGGCCCCGAGCACCTGCAGGCCCCCACCGCCGAGGCGCTCATGCGCTCGCGCTACAGCGCCTACGTGCGCGAGGACGCCGCCTACCTGCTGGCCACGTGGCACCCCACCACGCGGCCAGTCGAGCCGCTGACCTTCGAGCCGGGCCTGCGCTGGCTCGGCCTGGAGGTCAAGCGCCACGTGAGCGCGGGCGACACCGCCACCGTCACCTTCGTGGCCCGCAGCAAGCTCGGCGGCCGCGCCCACCGCCTCGTCGAGACGAGCCGCTTCGTGCGCGAGGACGGTCACTGGTTCTATCGGGACGGCGACGTCGAGGCCTGAGCCCCCGGCTCGGTGACGGCGGGCGTCGAGGGCATCGGCCAGCCCAGCACCTCGGCCAACCGCCCCACCACCCATCCCGCCTCGGGTGCGGACACGGGCGACTCCGGCGACCGCAGGCCACGTGCGATGCGCTCCAGCACGTCCTCCGGCGTGACGCCGAGCGCATGGAGCTGGTCCTGCGCGGTCTCGGTGAGCATCTGCGCCAGGTCCTCGCAGAACTCGTGGCGCGCGGCGATCACGTCGCGGGTTTCCGTGAGCCGGTAGCGTCCCTGCGCCCCGGCGGGCCGGAAGAGGTCGATGAAGGCCTCGGGGATGACGATCTGGCTGTCTTCGCTCATGGTCGGTGCATTCTCGACACGGCCCGCTACCTGACCTGAGCCAGGCACTGGTTCTTCAGGTCGCTCGAGCGGATGCTGTAGCACTCGCTGCGGCGCTGCTTCACGAGGGCCAGGCACATGTGCTTGTCGTCGGCGTTTCGGATCGCGTAGCAGTAGGAATCCTGCCGCTTGGCCTGGGCGAGACACATGTTCTTGCGGTCGCCATCGCGGATCGCGTAGCACGACGACTCGTTGGCGATGGCGGCCACGCTGTGCGCAACCATCAGCGCCGCGATGCCCGTGACGGAGATGGCACGCCAGGGCGCTCTTCCGGATTCGTTCATGTGACTCCCCAATCTGAGCCTGGCCCAGTTCCTCTTCGACAGATCGATCAAGCCCTGCCTGCGGCAAGTGCCGATCTGTTCGGATCGATGCCGGAACATGTCGATTCTGGCGCCTTCTTCGACATCTTCGGCAGGCCGGGCTACACCGCCGACAAGTCCCGCGAGCCGATGGTGGTCGGTGGCCAACTGCGCGACAGCTGCAGCTGCGCGTCGCTGCCGGTGGGCGAGGTGTCGACCCACACGCTGACCGAGACCACCCGCGCCCGGCAGCGCCTGGTGGCCCGTGCGCAGGCCCTCATCGAGGCGGACCGCCTGGCTGCCTACGTCGAGCAGCGCCATCCCGAACGTCACGCCGTGCGCAGCGAGCGCGCGCTCTAGGACCATGTCTGCGTCCTGAAGGCGCGCCACATGAAGAGCGCGCCGCCCATTGCCAAGGTGGCGTAGAACCCGAGCTGCACATCGTGAAGAACGCGCTGGGCACGCACACCGCCATCTCTCGGGTTCAGGGCGGGCAACTCAAGGCCAAGCGCGAGATCCGGATCGCGGCACTCTTCAAGGACGCGGCAGCGGACGTCCTGCGCATGATCGTCGTGCACGAACTTGCGCACCTGCAGGAGTCTGCGCACGAACAAGGCCTTCTACGCCCTGTGCTGCCGCAGGGAGCCCGACTGCCACGCGCTCGAATCCGACTTGCGGCTGTGGCTCACGGCGCTCGAACTGCCACAGCAGGCCCCGGCCCTGGCCCGCCAGACACAGAGCGCCAGCTCCGTTCGGCAGCGCACAATGGCCCATGTCCCGCCCTGACCCCTCGTTCGACACCCTGCCCCTGCCGCCACCCCTGCAGGCCACGCTGCAGCAGCTGGGCTACCTGGCGATGACGCCGATCCAGGCCGCCAGCCTCCCGCTGGCGCTGGCCGGCCGCGACCTCATCGCCCAGGCCCGCACGGGCAGCGGCAAGACCGTGGCCTTCACGCTGCCGCTGCTGGTCAACCTGAACCCGCGCCGCTTCGCCGTGCAGGCACTCGTGCTGTGCCCCACGCGCGAGCTGGCCGACCAGGTGGCGCAGGAGATCCGCCGCCTGGCGCGCGCGCAGGACAACGTGAAGACGCTCACCCTGTGCGGCGGCAGCCCCATTCGCAACCAGCTGGCGAGCCTCGAGCACGGCGCGCACATCGTGGTGGGGACGCCGGGGCGCATCCTGGATCACCTGGCGCGCGGCACGCTGGCGCTCGACGCGCTGAACACGCTGGTGCTCGACGAGGCCGACCGCATGCTGGACATGGGCTTCGCCGAGGACATCGCGCAAGTGGCCGAACGTTGTCCGAAGGCGCGCCAGACGCTGCTCTTTTCCGCGACCTACCCCGACGGAGTGGCCAAGCTCGCCGCCCGCTTCCTGCGCGGCCCGCAGGAGGTGAAACTGGCCGAGCGCCACGCCTCTGGCCAGATCCGCCAGCGCTTCTACGAGGTGGCCGAGAGAGAACGCCTGCACGCCGTGGGGATGCTGCTGCAGCACTTCAGGCCCGTCAGCACGCTCGCGTTCTGCAACACCAAGCAGCAGTGCCGCGACCTGGTGGCGGTGCTGCAGGCGCAGGGCATCGTGGCCTTGGAACTGCACGGCGACCTGGAACAGCGCGACCGCGACCAGGTGCTGGTGCAGTTCGCCAACCGCAGCTGCAGCGTGCTGGTGGCCACCGACGTGGCCGCGCGCGGGCTCGACATCGCGCAGCTGGAAGCGGTGATCAACGTGGACATCAGCCCCGACCCCGCCGTGCACACGCACCGCGTGGGCCGCACCGGCCGCGCCGACGAAGCTGGCTGGGCCTTCAACCTGGCCAGCATGGACGAGATGGACGCCGTGGGCCGCATCGACGAGATGCAGGGCACGCCCAGCGTCTGGCACCCGCTGTCGGAGCTGACGCCGCCGGCCGGCGCCGAGCCGCTGCGCCCGCCCATGGTGACGCTGCAGATCCTGGGCGGCCGCAAGGAGAAGATCCGCGCCGGCGACGTGCTGGGCGCACTGACCAAGGACCTGGGGCTGCCCGGGGCGCAGATCGGCAAGATCGTCGTCAACGACTTCTCCACCTACGTGGCGGTGGAGCGTGGCGTGGCCGACCAGGCCTTGCGCGGCTTGAACGCCGGCAAGGTCAAGGGCCGCTCCGTGAAGGTGCGGCGGCTGTGAGCGCGCCGGGCCGCTCCCAAGCGCTCACGCCGGAGCGCCAAAGGCGCGAAGGCTCCCTGGTGAGCGCGCCGGGCCGCTCTCAAGCGCTCACGCCGGAGCGCCCAGAACGCGAGGGTTCCGGGGTGAGTGCGTTCGCGGCGCTGGGCCTCTCGCCGGGGCTCGTGCGCGCGGTGGCTGAGCTGGGCTGGGCGAAGCCCACGCCTATCCAGGCGGCAGCCATCCCCCCCGCGCTGGCCGGGCGCGAAGTGCTGGCCACCGCGGCAACCGGCTCCGGCAAGACGGGGGCTTATGCCTTCGCGGCGCTGCAGCGCATCGACGACATCGCGCGCCCCAGGCCGAGGCGCCCGCGCGTGCTGGTGCTGGCGCCCACGCGGGAGCTGGCGGCGCAGGTGGGCGAAGCCCTGCGCCAGGTGGAGCGCTTCCTCAACGTGCCGGCCAAGCTGGCGGTGCTGTACGGCGGCGTCTCCATCAACCCGCAGCTGATGGCCCTGCGCGGCGGCGCCGACGTCGTGGTCGCCACGCCGGGCCGGCTGCTGGACGTGGTGAACAAGAATGCGCTGGACCTGTCGGGCCTGCACACCCTGGTGCTGGACGAGGCCGACCGCCTGCTCGACAGCGGCTTCGCCGACGAACTGGCGCGCGTGCTGGCGCTGCTGCCGGCGCGGCGCCAGAGCCTGCTGTTCTCGGCCACTTTTCCGCCGGCGGTGGAAACGCTGGCACGGCAAGTGCTCAACGACCCCGTGCGCGTGGACGTGGGCCACGCAGCCGCGGCCGTGGCGGCCATCACCGAGCGCGCGATCCTGGTCGACGCAGCACGGCGCACGCCGCTGCTGGCCCGGCTCATCGTGCAGGAAGGCTGGCCGCGCGTGCTGGTCTTCGTGGCCACGCGCTACGCCTGCGACCACGTGGCCGACAAGCTGCGCCGCGCCGGGCTGGCCGCGGCGGCCTTCCACGGCGATGCCAGCCAGGGCGCGCGCACGCAGGTGCTGGCCGACTTCAAGGCCGCGAAGCTGCGCGTGCTGGTGGCCACGGACCTGGGCGCACGCGGCATCGACATCGCCCAGATGCCGGTGGTCGTCAACCACGACCTGCCGCGCTCCACGGTGGACTACGTGCACCGCATCGGCCGCACGGCGCGCGCCGGCGCGGCGGGGCTGGCGGTGAGCTTCGTGAGCGCGGAGACGCAGGCGCATTTCCGCCTCATCGAGAAGCGCCAGGGTCGGCGCGTGCCGCGCGAGCAGGTGCCGGGCTTCGAACCGACGGAGACCGCGGCACCGACACCCGCCGCCGGGGGCGTGAAGGGCCGGCGGCCGAGCAAGAAGGACAAGCTGCGCGCCGGCCTCTGAATGCCGACGTCGAATTTCGGCTGTCGGCCAGGAGCTGCCCGTCGCCAACGGCTGCTGAGAGGCCACCGGTCATGCTCAGCGAGCCCCTATCGCGCGGCGGACAGCCGCGCCCGTCGGCCACCTGTCTACCGACTCCGAAGCAGGTGTGCGCCGACGACCTTCGCCGCCCCCCTGTCGAATGTCCAAAGCGGCTGCTCGCCAACTTCGGTCGCCAACGCAATGTGCAGGCAGTCGGCGAAGTCCGCCGCTGTCTCGCGATACAGCTGCAGAGCCACTTCCAGAGCCCGTTCGGACTGGAAGGTCAGCTCCGCCGCCGAGAACAGGCTGGAGAGAACCTGCAGGACGTTGTCCTTGCCGTATCCGAAGCTGGCACGCAGTACCCACTCCAACTCGAGCGTCACGGTAACCGGAACGAACAGCGACTGTCCCTCGCCCACGCACCGGGCAATCAGGCGCTTGGCGGCGGCGAGTTGCCCGCTGTCGTCTTGCACGACATAGCGGACCAGCACATTCGTATCCAGAGCGGGCATGCCACCCTCAGCGCCAGGGATTCATCTCTTCCACACGCACGCGCCTGCCCTGCGGCGCCTTGAGCATGCCAGCCATGTCCAGAATGGACTTCGTCTTGGCTCTGACGATGATGGTGCCGTCAGGCATCACCGACCAGACGAGACGCGTTCCTGGCTTGGCGTGCACGAAGGCGCGGATCTCCGCCGGGACAGTCGTCTGACCCTTCGAGGTGATGGTGGACTCAGTCATGCGGCATTCCTTACTAGAAAGACGATTGTAAGGCAATAACCGTCGCAGTCCGTTGAGGTATCCCGTCCGCCGCGCGGCCTCTTGCGGGTGACAGCAGGGGTATCCGACCGGCGGCTTCAGGGCGACGAGTTCGAGCCCTTGGATGTCGCTGCGGGGTCGGGATTTTCAGTCCACCGTGAGCCGGACCGGTCGTTCGTCGACCGCGGCCGGAAGTAACCGGGCGAGTACCCGGTCTCGAAGGTGAAGCGGACGTACGAGGCGACGACCATCGCTGTCGGTTCTGCTCGCTGCCTGCGGCGGCGGCTCCGAAGGCGAGCCCATGCAGCCTCCTCTCGTGGGTGTCTTCGATCATGGGGAGAACGCGCAAGCCTTGACGCAACGTCACCCATCTCTTGCTGGGATTCCATCCAGATCAATTCCTGAGCCATCGGTTGTGCAAGATGCTGCAGTGGCCGAAGATCCGGCCAAGGCCTTCAGGGAGAACAAGATGAGGTCCATGCAGACTCCGGGCGCTCTTCGCGCGCAACCGGTGAGGTCGCGCCGCTGGGCGCGGCTGGTTTGCGCAGCTGCGCTATCCGCACTGCTCGCCGCCTGCGGTGGCGGCGGTGGAGCCGACCCCGTGCCGCCCCCGCCCGTGGTCGTGAACACGCCTCCCGTTGCCTCGGCCGGCCCGGGCCAGAGCGTGGTGCAGGGCACCGCTGTAACCCTGGACGCAAGCGCCAGCACCGATGCCGACGGCGATGCGCTCACCTACTCGTGGACGCTGAGTAGCCAACCCTCGGGCAGCACGGCCGCACTCAGCGGGCCCACCACCGTGCGGCCTTCCTTCGTGCCCGACCGGGCAGGCAGCTACACCCTCACGCTCGTCGTCTCCGACGGCCGCGCAACGAGCGCGCCGGTCACCGTCACCGTGACCGCGGCCGCGGGCAACGCCGCGCCCGTGGCGCAGGCCGGGGCCGCCCAGAACGTGACCGTGGGCAGCACCGTCACGCTGGACGGCTCGGCAAGTTCCGACGCCAACGGCGACGCGCTCACCTACCGCTGGAGCCTCACCACGCGACCTGCCGGCAGCAGCGCGGCGCTGAGCTCCAACACTTCCGCCAAGCCGACCTTCACGGCGGATGTGGCCGGCAAGTTCGTGGCCACGCTGATCGTCAACGACGGCGCGCTCGACAGCGAGCCCGCCACGGTCGTCGTGACGAGCGCCGCCGCCAACGTGGCCCCAGTGGCGCGTGCCGGGGCGAACCAGAACGTCGTGGTCGGGGGGCTTGCGGTGCTGGACGGCTCGGCGAGCTCGGACGCCAACGGCGACGCGCTCACCTACCGCTGGAGTCTGACCACCCGGCCGGCAGGCAGCGCAGCCACGCTCAGCAACGCGACGAGCGCCAAGCCGAGTTTCAGCGCCGACCGGGCCGGCGACTACGTGGCCACCCTCATCGTCAACGACGGCCGCGTGGACAGCGAGCCGGCCACGACCCTCGTCACCGCTGCCACCGGCAACGTGGCCCCGGTGGCCCACGCCGGCCCCGCGCAGAACGTGGTGACAGGGCGCAGCGTGACGCTGGACGGCACCGCCAGCACCGATGCCAACGGCGACACGCTCGCCTACGCCTGGGCGCTCACCACGCGCCCGGCGGGCAGCGCAGCGACGCTGAGCTCGGCGAGTGCCGCACAGCCCACCTTCAGCGCCGACCGCGACGGCGTGTACGTGGCCACGCTCGTGGTCACCGACGGCAAGCTCAGCAGCAACCCGGCCACCGTCACCATCACGGCCGGGCCCGCGAACGTGCCGCCGATGGCCAGCGCAGGCCTCGCGCAAGCGGTGACGGCCGGCAGCACCGTGACGCTGGACGCCTCGGGCAGCACCGACGCCAACGGCGACGCGCTCACCTACGCCTGGCTCCTCACGAGCCGCCCCTCGGGCAGTACCGCGGCGCTGAGCAGCGCGAACGGGGTGCGCCCCACCTTCGTGGCCGACAAGGAGGGCACCTACGTCGCCACCCTCGTCGTGAGCGACGGCAAGGCATCCAGCACGCCAGCCACCGTCACGGTCACGGCCATCCCGGCGGACGCGCCCACCATCGTCGTCGACCGCAGCGAGCCGCTGTCGGGCACGGTGCAGCTCTCGCTGAGCAAGGCGGTCGTGGGCACCGTCACCTGGTTCGTCGACCTGCGGCAGATCGGCGTGGCGCCGAGCGTGAGCTGGGCGACTACCGGTGTGGCCAACGGCTCGCACCTGCTCGTGGCCCGCGTGCAGCCGGGCACCGACTCGGCCTACGAGATCCGGCGCACGGTGACGTTGGCCAATTCAAGCATCACGATCTCCACCCAGGTCTCGGGCACCACCGGAACCATTGCAGTGGATGCGATCCCGAGCTCGCCCTTTGGCATCACGCGCGTGAGGGCCACGTTCGACGGTGTGGATGCCGGCACCCTCACCGCGCCCAACGCCTGCACGTCGCGCTTCAGCTGCCCGACGAACAACGCCTACCGCTTCAACGTGGACGCGGCGGTGGCCAAGTCGGGCAACCACACGATGGTCTTCACCGTCACCGACGGCAGCGGGGCCACGCAGACGGCGAGCGTCCCCGTGCCCGTGAACAACCCGCCGCTGCTGAACGTGACGGCGCCGGCCGACGGCGGCTTCGTGTTCGGCACCCTCAGCGTGAGCGGCACGAGCAGCACCGACAAGACGGGGGCCGTCACGGTCACGGCGCGCCTCGGGGACGTGCAGTTCCTGCAGACCACGAGCCCGAGCTTTGCGGCGAACTACGATGTCTCGGGCCTGGCACCAGGCTCCTACCTGCTCACCGTGCGCGCCACCGACGCCACGAACCTGAGCACCCAGGTGCAGCGCACGGTGATCGTGACCTCCATGGCGAGCCTTGCGCACCCGCCCGTGTTCGCGCTGCCCACGGGCGGCCAGCTGCTCGCGGCCGAGGGCACGCGCATCCTGTACTCGCTGGGAACCGCGGGCTACCGGGTGCGCGACCTCGCCACCGGCGGGGAAGCCACGCTCGCCGGCGCGGCGGACATCCAGTACGTCACCGGCTGGCAGCTCGCCGGTGGGCGCGTGGTGGCCTACGGCAAGGGAGCGGACTGCATCAACTACTGCATCTACCTGTGGGGTGCGAATGGCCAGGTGACGAATCTCTCCAACCCGAACCCGTACTCGGCCGCCGCGAACATCGGCGGCGGCCGGGCAGCCGACCAGCACCCGGTGGCCCGCGGCGACTGGGTCGTGTGGGTCAACGACAAGGCCGCCGACACGGGTGTGATCACGAACGCCACCGGCCGCTACACGCTGTTCAACCTGCAGACCGGCACCTACACCCGCGTGGGCGTGCCCTCGGGCGCGAGCTATGTAGGCAACTGGAGCTACGACTTCGCAGTCGTCGACGGGGTCGTGCACTTCTACTACTGGGCGCAAACCGGTGGGGAGGGCATGACCTCCACCTTCGACGTCTTCAAGTGGCGCTCCGACACCGGCACCTCCACCCGCCTCACGACCGCCGCCGGGCGCAGCATCTACACGCAGACCGACGGCGTGCGGGCGGCCTGGCAGCAGACGCCTACGGGCGGCACGAGCGACAACACCTTCACGCTCGTCACGCAGCCACTCTCCGGCGGTGCGACCACCGCGGTGAGCAGCACGGCCACGAGCTTCCTGCTGCGCGGTGGCGTGCTCGCCTGGGCCGAGAGCGCCGCGGGCGGCGCGCGCGCCATCAAGGCGAGCACCGCAACCAGCACCTTCACGTTGTCGAACCTCAGCAGCTCGACCTTGCTGGCCAATGGCGATAGCCGCGTGGCCTTCGTCGAGCAGGGCCGGGTCTACACCTTCGATGCGGCCACGGGGCGCAGCACGCTTCGCGTGGAGACGACACCCACGGGCACCGCCTTCATCACCGGCGGGGCGCTCGTGTTCATGGTGCAGTCGGCGGTGTACCGGGTGGTGCTGAACTGAGCACCGAACCGGATGGCGAGGATCGACGCAGTAAGCGCCGGGCGGGCCACGCAGCCTCAGCCGAACACGCGCCCGGCGAACACCCCCAGGCCATTGGCCACGCTCGCCAGCCGGTCGCCGTGGACTGGCCGGGCCTGCGGGAACGCGGCCGCCAGCCGCTGCGTGAGCGGTGCCAGCCCCGTCGAGCCGCCGGTGAAGTAGAACGCGTCCACGGTGGCGGCATCGACGCCGGCCTCACGCACCGTGTGCCGGGCCGCTTCGACGATGCGCGCGACGTCGCCTTCCAGCGCATGCAGCGCCTCGGCTTCATCGAGGGCAGTCCCGAGCCCCGGCTCCACGCACGAGAGGTCGATGCCCGCACGCCCCGACGAGGCGGCCTCGATCTTCGCCGCCTCGCTGCACGCGGCCAGTTGGTGGCCCAGCCGCCCGTCGAGCACGCGCATCAGCCGGCCGTGCAGGGCAGGTTCGGCGTACCAGTCGGCGATCCCGCGCAGCTCGGCCACGCGCTGCGGCCGGTAGCAGGTGTTGATCAGGTGCCAGGTGGAGAGGTCGTGGTAGATCGCGCTTGGCACCTCGCGCGCGCCGAGGGCGGCCGGCCCGCGGGCGCCCAGGCCGAGTGTGGGCATCACGGCGGCCAGCTCGATGCGACGGTCGAAGTCGGTGCCGGCCACGTGCACGCCGTGGCTGGCCAGGATGTCGTCGCGGCGGTCCGTGCGCTCGCGCCGCGAAGGGCCCACGCGCACGAGCGAGAAGTCCGAGGTGCCGCCGCCGATGTCGGCCACGAGCACGCGCTCTTCACGCCCGACGCCGCGCTCGTAGTCCAGGGCCGCGGCAATCGGCTCGAACTGGAAGCGCACCTGCGCGAAACCCGCCGCCCGCGCCGCCTTCTCCAGCGTGGCCTGGGCCAGCGCATCGCGCTGCGGATCGTCGTCGACGAAGAACACCGGCCGGCCCAGCACCACGCGCTCGAGCCGGCTGCCGCAGGCCGCCTCGGCCAGGTGCCGCAGGTGGCGCAGGTAGCCGGTGACGGTGTCGAGGTAGCGCACCGCGTGGCCCTCGCCGAGGTCGGTCGCCTGGTCGGCCAGCGCGGAGCCGAGGATCGACTTCAGCGAGCGCATCAGCCGCCCGCCCGCCCCCTCCACATAGGCGCGGATCGCGGCGCGGCCATAGGCCCGCGGGAGCGCCCCAGGCACCTGCTGCACGCCGGGCAACGTGGCCGCCTCGTCCTCGTCGGTGAACCAGAAGACGGCGCTCGGCATCGTCGGCCATCCCTCCTCGACGGCAACCAGCGTCGCCGCGCCGTCCGCAGCAGGCACCGCCACGCCGGAGTTGGA
>JBDKFA010000004.1:0-5102 GCA_039798945.1 Pseudomonadota bacterium | reverse complement strand
TGCCGTCAGCCTTGACGCGCACCTTCACGTTGTAGTCCACCACCCGCTTCACGGGCACCAGCACCTTCATCTCGGAAACTCCTCGAAAGAGCCCTCGATTCTAGGTGCAAGCCCTGAGGCGGATCTGACGTGCGGGGAGACGGCGTTCACGCCGCAGGGCGGTGGTGCCCGGAACCGGGATCGAACCGGTACGCCCCCCTTCGAGGGCGGCGGATTTTAAGTCCGCTGCGTCTGCCTGTTCCGCCATCCGGGCGCGCCGGGATTATCTCGAACGCAAGGGTCTTGGAGGCGCGAGCCGGAGTCGAACCGGCCTACGCGGATTTGCAATCCGCTGCATAACCGCTTTGCTATCGCGCCAGGAATCCGGCCGGGCCGCAGCGGTGGCGGCTGGAAAAAAGGGAAGCCTGGGCTTCCCTTTTTCGGCATTTGGAGCGGGAAACGAGTCTCGAACTCGCGACCTCAACCTTGGCAAGGTTGCGCTCTACCAACTGAGCTATTCCCGCGTAAGCCTCACATTATATACAGAAATCGCAACGTGTCGTGGTGGCGGTTGTGGCTCAACTCAATGAGCCACGACTTCACCCGAAGGCGGCGTCGCGGCCGGCGCCTCGGCAGGCTTGGCGGCCGCCTCGTCGTCGGGCAGCGCCACCGGCACCGACTCGAGGGCGACCTCCAGCACACGGTCGATCCACTTGACCGGGACGATCTCGAGGTTGCTCTTGGCGTTCTCGGGGATGTCCTGCAGGTCCTTCACGTTCTCCTCGGGGATGAGCACCGTGCGGATGCCGCCCCGATGCGCCGCCAGCAGCTTCTCCTTCAGGCCTCCGATGGCCGTGACCTCGCCTCGCAGCGTGATTTCGCCGGTCATGGCGACATCGGCCTTGACAGGAATCCCGGTGAGCGCAGAGACCATGGCAGTGGTCATCGCGATGCCTGCGCTCGGGCCGTCCTTGGGGGTGGCGCCGTCGGGCACGTGCACGTGGATGTCACGCTTGTCGAAGAGCTCGTCGCGGATGCCGAGCCGTTGTGCACGCGAGCGCACCACGGTGCGCGCGGCCTCGACCGACTCCTTCATCACATCACCCAGCGACCCGGTACGAATCGTGTTGCCCTTGCCGGGCATCACTGCTGCCTCGATCGTCAGCAGGTCGCCACCGACCTCCGTCCACGCCAGGCCCACGACCTGCCCGACCTGGTTCTTCTTCTCGGCACGCCCGAAATCGAACTTGCGCACGCCCAGGAAGTCGTTCAGGTTCTCTTCCGTGACGACGACCCGCCCGTCGTACTTCTTCAGCTGGTGGCCCTTGACGACCTTGCGGCAGATCTTGGAGATCTCGCGCTCCAGTGAACGCACGCCGGCCTCGCGGGTGTAGTAGCGAACCACCCCGCGCAGAGCACCCTCGGTGACCTCGACCTCCTCGTCCTTCACCCCGTTGTTCTTCATCTGCTTGGGCAGCAGGTAGCGCTGAGCGATGCTCAGCTTCTCCTCCTCGGTGTAACCCGACAGGCGGATCACTTCCATCCGATCCAGCAAGGCGGGCGGAATGTTCATCGAGTTCGAGGTCGCCACGAACATCACGTCCGAGAGGTCGAAGTCGACCTCGACGTAATGGTCGCTGAAGGTGTGGTTCTGCTCGGGGTCGAGCACCTCGAGCAGCGCCGACGACGGGTCTCCACGGAAGTCCATGCCGAGCTTGTCGATCTCGTCGAGCAGGAACAGCGGGTTGCGCACGCCGACCTTGGACAGGCTCTGCAACACCTTGCCCGGCATCGACCCGATGTAGGTGCGCCGGTGGCCGCGAATCTCGGCCTCGTCGCGCACACCGCCCAGCGCCATGCGCACGAACTTGCGCCCCGTCGCGCGCGCCACGCTCTGGCCGAGGGAGGTCTTGCCCACGCCCGGCGGGCCCACCAGGCACAGGATGGGCGCCTTCACCTTGTCCACCCGCTGCTGAACAGCGAGGTACTCGAGGATGCGGTCCTTCACCTTCTCCAGGCCGTAGTGGTCCTCGTTGAGCACGGACTCGGCGAAACCGAGGTCATGCTTCACCTTGTTCTTCTTGGCCCACGGCAGGTTGACGAGCGTGTCGATGTAGTTGCGCACGACCGTCGCCTCGGCCGACATGGGCGACATCAGCTTGAGCTTCTTGAGCTCGCCCTCGGCCTTCTTGCGCGCCTCCTTGGGCATGCGCGCAGCCTTGATCTTCTTGGCCAGTTCCTCGAGGTCAGCGCCCTCTTCGCCGTCGCCGAGTTCCTTCTGGATCGCCTTGACCTGCTCGTTCAGGTAGTACTCGCGCTGGCTCTTTTCCATCTGGCGCTTGACACGCCCACGGATGCGCTTTTCCACCTGCAGGATGTCCACCTCGTGCTCCAGCAATTCAAGCAGCTTTTCCAGGCGCGCGGACACCTCGAAGAGGTCGAGCACGGACTGCTTGGCCTCGAGCTTCAGCGGCAAGTGTGCAGCGATCGTGTCGGCCAGGCGACCCGGGTCATCGATACCCGCGATCGAGGTGAGGATCTCCGGCGGGATCTTCTTGTTGAGCTTGACGTACTGGTCGAAGTGCTGAGTCACGGCCCGGCGCAGCGCCTCGATCTCGGGCGTGTTGTCGCTGGCCGGGGGCACTGGCAGCACGTCGCCGCTGAAGTGCTCGCCCTCCTCGGTGATGCGCCGCGTGCGGGCGCGCTGGATGCCCTCGACCAGCACCTTCACCGTGCCATCGGGCAGCTTGAGCATCTGCAGGATGCTCGAGATGCAGCCGATCTGGAACATGTCCTCCGGCTTGGGCTCGTCCTTGCCGGCAGCCTTCTGCGCGACAAGCATGATCTGGCGCCCGGCCTCCATCGCCGCCTCGAGGGCCTTGATGGACTTCGGGCGGCCGACGAACAAGGGAATCACCATGTGGGGGAAGACCACGACATCGCGCAGCGGCAGCAGCGGCAGCGTGACTTCCTCGGCCGGAAGGATGGGGTGACCTGACATGAGGACCTCGCTTTCTCAGTCCGAAGTGGGGACGGGGGCCCCGAATGCAAGGCCGGCAGGCAAGCGCCGGGACGCAAGCGCCCTCAAGCGCTCGCCTTGGCCTGCTCGCGGTAGACGAGCAGGGGCTTGGTGCCGTCCTCGATCGTGTGTTCATCGACAACGACCTTCGCCACGCCGGAAAGCGTTGGCAATTCGAACATCGTGTCGATCAGCGCATGCTCGACGATCGAGCGCAGACCGCGAGCCCCTGTCTTGCGCGCCAGTGCACGCCGGGCGATGGCGGCCAGCGCCGATGGGCGGATCTCCAGATCGACGCCGTCCATAGAGAACAGGGTCTGGTACTGCTTGAGCAGCGCATTGCGCGGCTCGGTGAGGATGCGTACCAGCGCATCCTCGGTCAGCTCCCCGAGGGTGGCCACCACCGGAAGCCGCCCGACCAGCTCGGGGATCAGACCAAACTTGAGCAGGTCTTCGGGCTCGACCTCGCGGAAAAGATCGGCTGCCCGCTTCTCGCTCTTACTGTGCACGCTGGCCGCAAAGCCGATACCGGACTTCTCGGTGCGACTCTGGATGACCTTCTCCAGACCGTCGAACGCGCCGCCGCAGATGAACAGGATGTTCGTCGTGTCGATCTGCAGGAAATCCTGGTTCGGGTGCTTGCGACCACCCTGCGGCGGAACGCTCGCCATCGTGCCTTCCACCAGCTTGAGCAGAGCCTGCTGGACCCCCTCTCCAGAGACATCGCGGGTGATGCTCGGGTTGTCGGCCTTGCGGCTGATCTTGTCGATCTCGTCGATGTAGACGATGCCGCGCTGTGCGCGCTCGACCTCGTAGTTGCAGTTCTGCAGCAGCTTCTGGATGATGTTCTCGACGTCCTCGCCGACATAGCCCGCCTCGGTGAGGGTGGTCGCGTCGGCGATCACGAAGGGCACGTTGAGCAGGCGAGCCAGCGTCTGCGCCAGCAGCGTCTTTCCCGAGCCCGTAGGGCCGATCAGCAGGATGTTGCTCTTGCTGAGCTCCACGCCCTCCTTGGAGCCGCCCGCACCCATGTGGCGCAGCCGCTTGTAGTGGTTGTAGACCGCTACCGACAGCGTCCGCTTGGCGACCTCCTGGCCGATCACGTACTGGTCGAGGATCGCCTTGATCTCGGTGGGCACCGGCAGATCCGAGCGCGAGGCCTTGGCCGCCCCGGCGTCAGCAGGCGTCTCGTCGCGGATGATGTCGTTGCACAGCTCGATGCACTCGTCGCAGATGAACACCGAGGGCCCGGCGATGAGCTTCTTCACCTCGTGCTGGCTCTTGCCGCAAAACGAGCAATACAGCACCTTCTCGCCAGATGTGCCCTTCTTGTCGGCCATGTTCGTGCGCGTCCTCGCCTGTGTGCTGGAATGTCAAGCTGATGATAGTCGATCCCTCACCGCACCCTGGGCGGTACCGGCGGGCCCGCCCGGTGTGCCGCACAGGGCTGCCTCGACGCGTGCGGATCAGGGACGGCGCTCGATGACCTGATCGATGAGGCCGTAGTCGCGGGCTTCGGCTGGGGACATGTAGTAGTCGCGCTCCATGTCCGCCGCGATCTTCTCCACCGGCTGGCCGGTGCGCTCCGCATACAGCCGGTTGAGCTGCTCGCGCGTCTTGAGGATCTCGCGGGCGTGGATCTCGATGTCGCTTGCCTGACCCTGCGCCCCGCCGGAGGGCTGATGGATCATGATCTTCGCGTTCGGCAGGGCCAGGCGCTTGCCCTTGGCACCGGCCATCAGCAGGAACGAGCCCATGCTCGCCGCCATGCCCATGCACAGCGTGGAGACATCGGGCTTGATGAAGTTCATTGTGTCGAAGATCGACAGCCCGGCACTGACGCTGCCGCCCGGGGAGTTGATGTACAGGAAGATGTCCTTGTCCGGGTTCTCGCTCTCCAGGAACAGCAGTTGCGCGCACACGAGGTTCGCACTCTGGTCGTTCACCGGGCCGACCAGGAACACGATGCGTTCGCGCAGCAGGCGGCTGTAGATGTCGTAGGCGCGCTCGCCGCGCCCCGACTGCTCGATCACGATGGGCACCATGCCCAGCCCGGTGGTCTCCAATGCGCTCATGTTCGATCGTCCCTTCAAGCGGCTGCCAT
>JBDKFA010000003.1:0-2988 GCA_039798945.1 Pseudomonadota bacterium | reverse complement strand
CGAAGGGTTAGGCAGCGCTCTTCGCACAGCGCAACCTCTTTGTATTGCTTTCCCGGCTTCTCACGCAACTCATACCTTTTGTGCTGAGTTCTACTTCAACTAGAGCTGGAAGCCTTAGTGGCGTCGGGGGGGGGTGGCTAGAAAGCGCCTCTTGGCAACGAGAGGGCAACAAGACACGAATCGCATATGTAGCCTTCTTCTGCCGGATTGTGAGGTGATGCTTCGGTTGAGTAGTAGCGCAGTGTCGCCACCGAGAAGTGCTCTTGGTCATTTCTAGCTATGGGCAGAGTGCCCGTAAGACTGACCACTCGCCTCACCTTTGACCATTCTTCTGAGATTCCTTCAATTGAGCAATTCGATAGCAGTGCTCGTTGCAGCAACGGCTCTAGATGTGCGCATGACTTGTATTGGCTCATTGCGATGCCTAACTTGTTATAGACGACACAAGCCTGTCGCCTAACACGGCAACTGTCGTCCTAATCGGGTGCGCCTGACGTGGCCTATGTGCTTGTCGCATCTGACCTTTCTCCCCGTTGACTGTACGTTCATACAGTACTAATTTTGCCGTCAAAAGCGGCGTTTGCTGACGATTCTGTCGACAGTGCGCCGCCTTGCCAAGGGAGGCAACCATGGCGTTTGCGCGACAAGTTCAGGGGCCCGGACGTGCGGCCCTGCGAACCGTGGGTCCAGAGGTGGTGCTGCCGCCTTTGAAGTCCGTTCGGCTGCTGGACCAGTTGCGAGAGCGCATCCGGCTGTTGCACTACAGCTTGCGCACTGAAGAGGCCTATGTGTACTGGGCGCGGGCTTTTATCCGCTTCCATGAACTGCGGCACCCGGCCGAGATGGGCAAGACGGAGGTGGAGGGGTTCTTGATGCACCTGGCCGCACAGAAGGGCCTGTCCGCATCGACCCATCGGCAGGCCTTGTCCGCCCTGATCTTTCTCTACGACAAGGTGCTGGGCCTGCAGTTGCCGTGGCTGGCAGAGATCGGCCGGCCGGTGCCGGTGCGGCGATTGCCAGTGGTGTTGTCGCGTGACGAGGTGGCCGCCGTGCTGGACGGTCTGCAGGGCGTGCACCGGGTGCTGGCGCGGCTGTTGTACGGCACGGGCATGCGCATCACCGAAGGCCTGCAACTGCGGGTCAAGGACGTTGACTTTGCCCACCGCGCGCTGATGGTGCGTGAGGGCAAAGGCGGCAAGGATCGCGTCGTGATGCTGCCCGACGCGCTGGTGGCCGAGTTGCGCGATCAGTTGGGCGCCGCCCGCCAACTGTGGGCGGCGGATGTCGAGGCCGGCCGGGCCGGTGTGGCGATGCCGTCGGATGCGTTGGCGCGCAAGTACCCGCGGGCAGGCGGCAGCTGGACCTGGTTCTGGGTGTTTCCTCAGGACCGGCACTCGACCGATCCGCGCAGTGGCGAGGTTCGTCGGCACCATCTGTACGCCGAAGCCTTTCAGCGGGCCTTCAAACGGGCGCTGCTTTCAGCCGAGGTGACCAAGCCGGCCACGCCTCACACCTTGCGGCATTGCTTTGCGACGCACCTGCTGCAAGGTGGCAGCGACATCCGCACGGTCCAGGAACTGCTCGGCCACGCCGACGTGGCCACCACCATGATCTACACCCACGTGCTGAAGGTGGGCGGCATGGGGGCGCGCAGCCCGCTGGATGCGCTGTTGCCCGCCCGGTGAAAGCTCTGGCAGCGGTTCTGCGTGACCGCTCGCACCAGGCTTGAACCTGCCCAGCCAGCCCCCCCCGATCCTCACCACCATGAAAAAAGCCCCAGGCGACCAGTGCCTGGGGCTTCTTCTTGACCGACTGGAACCGTCGCTCAGAACGGAATGTCGTCATCCATGTCGTCGAAGCCGGTGGCCGACTTCTGTGGTGCGGCCGGGGCGCGAGGGGCCGGGGCGCGGGCTGCGGGGCGGTCGCCGCCGCTGGAGGGTTCGCGGCGGTAGCTGCCACCACCACCGCCACCACCACCACCGCCGCTGCGGGCGCTCATGCCGCCACCGCCACCGCCGCCCATGTCGGCGCCCATGTCGTGGTCCTCGCCGCCGCCCATGCCGCCACCGCCACCGCCGCCTTCACGGCCGCCGAGGAGTTGCATCTGGTCGGCGATGATTTCGGTGGTGTAGACGTCCTTGCCTTCCTTGTCCTGCCACTTGCGGGTCTTCAGGCGGCCTTCGACGTAGACCGGGCGGCCCTTGCGCAGGTATTCGCCGGCGATTTCGGCGAGGCGGTCGTAGAAGACGACGCGGTGCCATTCGGTCTCTTCCTGGCGGTCGCCTTCCTTGCTTTTCCAGTTCCGGGTGGTTGCCACCGAGACGTTGCAGACCGCTGCGCCGTTGGGCGTGTAGCGGACTTCCGGGTCGCGTCCGAGGTTGCCGATGAGGATGACTTTGTTGACCGAGGCCATGGGCGCGCTCCTGAGATCTTGAGGTGAGGTGATCGTGTCTTGGATGGGGTTCCGCAGCGGTCCGCAAGCCGCCGCGAAGCCGGGGATTGTGCCAGCCGACCCTGCGGCGGACATCCCGCCTCGGAGGGGGACGACGGGGGGGCGGCCGGCCGCAGGGGCGCCGCTACCATCGCGCGTTTGCCGCGCCGCCGGTCGTCCGGCTGCCCGTTCCCCGTTGCCCGTTCCCCCGACCCCGCCGCCATGACGTCCACCGAATCCCGCGCCGCCAGCCCCGCCCTGCAGGTGCTGTCCGACGTGTTCGGCTACGGCGCCTTCCGGGGCCAGCAGGCGGCGATCGTCGAACACGTCATCGATGGGGGTGACGCGCTGGTGCTGATGCCCACCGGCGGCGGCAAGAGCCTGTGCTACCAGGTGCCGGCCATCGTGCGGCAGCGTCAGGGCAAGGGCATCACGGTGGTCGTCAGCCCGCTGATCGCGCTGATGCACGACCAGGTCGGCGCGCTGGAGGAGGTCGGCGTGCACGCCGCCTTCCTGAACTCCACGCTGGACCTTGCCGCCGCGCAGGCGGTCGAGCG
>JBDKFA010000002.1:0-19858 GCA_039798945.1 Pseudomonadota bacterium | reverse complement strand
ACGTCCGCGTCGGTGTTGTGGCAGCACAGGCCACCCATGCCGGCGATGAAGTTCTCGTCGCCTTCCACGGAGAAGTCGTACACGTTGCCGTTGCTCGCGGCCACGGGCTCCATCGTGGTGATGGGCAGGCCGATGAGGTCGCCGTCGATCGCGCGCAAGCGCCGGTTCTTCGCGTTGGTGGCGGGCCGTGCGAGCGTCTGCTGCAGCCGCTCGGCGCCCGCATGGTCGCGCCACGCGGGCTCGATGCGCCGCAGATCGTCCTTCGCGCAGACGGTGATCGTCCAGTACGGGTGGCGCGTCTGGCAGGGCTCCTCGCGCACGAGGCGCTGCACGCCATCCGGCTCGTGCCTGGAGAGCGAGGCCACCACGCCGAACGAAGACAGCAGGTACATGATGCCGCTGGCGAGGTCGTACGACGAGGTCGAGAAAACCACGTGCTTGCCGTTGACGGAGCCGTCACCCAGCAAGTAGCCGCGCAGGAACGCGAGGCGCAGTTCCTCGCTCACGTTGAAGACGAGATCGGGCACACGCTTGGTGAGCGAGGTGGCCCCGTCGAAACCGAAGAGGTGCTGCCACGCGAGCGCCGCCACGCGGTTGACAATCTTGAGCTCGGCCGCACGCTCGGCCTGCTGGTAGAGGATCGGCACCTGGCCGAACACGGCCTGGGCGTGGCTGGTCATCTCGGGCGCGAAGCGTGCGTTGCCGTTCCCGATGGAAAGCCGCGCGCCGTTGCGCGCCGAGCACGAGCCTTCAGCCACGTAGAAGCCCAGCAGCGTCATCAGCGAGGCGTTCACGGGCACCTGCCGCGCGAGGCCCCGGCCCGCGTAGTGCTCGGGGCTGAGCTGCACGTCGTCGCGGCCGGCGAACCAGGCGAGGTCTTCGGCCTGGAGGTCGCTCAGGCGCACGCGGTCGCGCACCAGGTTGCGGCCTGAGGGCTTGCCCGGGGAGGCAGCCCACTGGCGTTGCAGGCGGCTCTCTCCGACCGCTACGCGGCGCAGGAACACGTCCTCGTTGGCACCCACCGCCTTCAGGTAGGCCGTGAAGTGGGCGAGTGAGGGGCGTGATGACCCGGTCTCCCAGGCGTGGATCGTCACGGGCTGGCGAATGCCCACGATCTCACACAGTTCGCGCTGGGTCAGCCCGCTGGCCCGACGGCAGGCCGCGAGCTCCTCGCGCACGTCCTCGGGAATCTCCACGCGCGGGCTCGTCAGGTCCGAGCCTTCGCCATGCTTGGCGAGCACGCGCGAGCGGCACCAGTCTTCCACCGCTGGCCCGCGCAGCCAGATCTGCTGCGCCGCCTGCGGCACGGCCCACAGCCTCTCGAGCACATCGAGCGTGGCCGGCGCGGCCTCGGGCAGGCGAATGCGGCGCGGGGCTACGACCTCGTCGCCCACCTTGAGTTCATCGCCGCGCTTGAGTCGGATCCGGCCTTCCTCGTGCACGAACACGCTGTGGCTGGAGGTCACGCGCACGGTGCGGCCATACGCCGTCTTCACCGCGTAGAGCGTCTCTTCCTGGGGGTGGCGGATGACGGCCTTGATCGGCTTGAAGCGCACCTCGTGCGTGTCCACGCCGAAGCACAGCACCTCTCCCAGCGCGGCGCCCTTCACGCGGGCCACGCCGTGCGCGTCTTCCACCGCACCGTGGCGCGCGAGCGCCTCGTCGATGAAGGCGCCGATGCGCACCATGCGCGCACCGTCTCTGCCCTCGCGAACGAAGACGTGGTCGTCCCCGTCCACGCTCATGATGATGATCCGGTGATACCTCAACTTGTCCGGGTTGAAGTCGTCCCCGCCCATCCCCTTGCCGATGCCCGTGCCGAGCGCCGTGATCAGCGTGAGGATCTCGTTGCTAGACAGCAGCTTCTCGTAGCGTGCCTTCTCGACGTTCAGGATCTTGCCGCGCAGCGGCAGGATCGCCTGGAACTTGCGGTCGCGGCCCTGCTTGGCGCTGCCGCCGGCGGAGTCGCCCTCGACGATGTAGATCTCGCACAGCGCCGGGTCTTTCTCCTGGCAATCGGCGAGCTTCCCGGGCAGGCCCATGCCGTCGAGCACGCCCTTGCGGCGGGTCATCTCGCGCGCCTTGCGTGCAGCGTCGCGCGCCCGCGCGGCCTCCACGATCTTGCCGCAGATGATCTTCGCGTCGGTGGGGTTCTCCAGCAGGTAGTCGGTGAGCGCCTTGCTCACCACGTCTTCCACCGGTGCGCGCACCTCCGAGCTCACGAGCTTGTCCTTGGTCTGGCTCGAGAACTTGGGCTCGGGCACCTTGACGCTCAGCACGCAGCACAGGCCCTCGCGCATGTCGTCGCCGCTGATCTCGACCTTGGCCTTCTTGGCGAGTTCGTTGTCGTCGATGTACTTGTTGATCACGCGCGTCATCGCCGCGCGCAACCCAGTGAGGTGCGTGCCGCCGTCACGCTGCGGGATGTTGTTGGTGAAGCACAGCACGCTCTCGCTGTAGCCGTCGTTCCACTGCATGGCCACTTCCACGCCAATGGAGGTGCCCTGCTCACTCGCCTTGTCCCCGAGCGCATGGAAGACGTTGCCGTGCAGCGTCTTCTTGCCCTGGTTGATGAACTCCACGAAACCCTTGACGCCGCCGGCGAAGGCGAAGTTGTCCTCCTTGTTGTGGCGCTCGTCCACGAGGCGGATCTTCACGCCGTTGTTCAGGAAGCTCAGCTCGCGTAAGCGCTTGGCCAGCACGTCGTAGTGGAAGTCGACGTTGGTGAAGATCTCCTCGTCGGGCAGGAAATGCACCTCGGTGCCGCGCTTGTCGGTCTCGCCGATGACCTTCATAGGGCTCACCTCGAAGCCCTCGCGCTGCTCGAGCACGCGCTCCTGCGGCACGCCTTTCCTGAACTCGAGGAAGTGCACCTTGCCCTCGCGGCGCACCGTCAGGCGCAGCCACTTCGAGAGCGCGTTCACGCAGCTCACGCCCACGCCGTGTAGGCCGCCCGACACCTTGTAGCTGTTCTGGTTGAACTTGCCGCCCGCGTGCAATTCCGTGAGCGCGATCTCGGCAGCCGAGCGCTTGGGCTCGTGCTTGTCGTCCATCTTCACGCCGGTGGGGATGCCGCGGCCGTTGTCGATGACGGAGATCGAGTTGTCGGTGTGGATCGTGACGATGATGTCGTCGCAGTGCCCGGCCAGCGCCTCGTCGATGGAGTTGTCCACCACCTCGAAGACGAGATGGTGCAAGCCCGTGCCGTCGGAGGTGTCGCCGATGTACATGCCCGGGCGCTTGCGCACCGCCTCCAGCCCCTCGAGGATCTGGATGCTGGATTCGCCGTAGCCGCCGTCGGCCGGGCTGGGTGCGGCGGGTTTGTCTTGAGGTTCGGTCATGAGGAGGGCTGCTCAGGGCGCACACGCCCGGCTGGAGGCGCCGCCCGCGCAGGTGGCACCGGGAAGAATGGGTAGGCGCCTCAGATGCGCATCGGCATCACGACGTACTTGAAGCCCGGTTGCGCAGGCGCGGTGAGGAGGGCGCTCGCGCTGCTGTCCTGCAGCTCGATCTTCACCATCTCCACGCCCATGTTGGCCAGTGCGTCCATCAGGTAGGTGACGTTGAAGCCGATGTCGATCGCGTCGCCCGCGTAGTCGATCTCGATCTCCTCGGCCGCTTCTTCCTGCTCGGCGTTGGTCGCGCCGATGCGCAGCACGCCGGGCTCGAAGTTCAGCCGCACGCCCTTGAATTTTTCGCTCGTGAGGATGGCCGCGCGCTGCAGGCTCGCCAGCAGCGGCTCGCGCCCGAGCGTGACCGCGTTGCGATGCGCCTTCGGGATCACGCGGTTGTAGTCGGGGAACTTGCCCTCGACGAGCTTGGTCACGAACTCCATGCCCGAGAAGCCGAACTTCGCCTGGTTGTGGGCGAACTTCATCTCGATGGGGGTGTCCTCCTCGCGCAAGAGGCGCTGCAGCTCGAGCACCGTCTTCCTCGGCAGGATCACCTCCTGGCGCGCGGGCAGGTCGCCTTCGAGCGTGGCCTGGGCGAGGGCCAGGCGGTGGCCGTCGGTGGCCACCAGCGTGAGCGTGCGCCCTTCGGCGATGAAGAGGATGCCGTTGAGGTAGTAGCGGATGTCGTGCACCGCCATCGCGAAGTGCACCTGGTCGAGCAGGTTCTTCAGCGTCTTTTGCGGCACCGAGAACACCGGGCCGAACTCGGCGGACTCGCTCACCAGCGGAAAGTCGTCCGCCGGCAGCGTCTGCAGCGTGAAGCGGCTCTTGCCGCCTTGCAGCGTGAGCTTGCTCTGCGTGGCCGTGAGCGAGACGAGTTGGTCCGGCGGCATCGACTTGAGGATGTCGATGAGCTTGCGCGCACCCACCGTCGTCGTGAAGGTGTCGGCGTCGCCGCCGAGCTCGGCGGCGGTGCGCACCTGGATCTCGAGATCACTGCTCGTGAACTCCACGTTCGCACCGTTCTTGCGCAGCAGCACGTTGGCCAGGATCGGCAGCGTGTGCCTGCGCTCGACGATGCCGGCCACCGACTGCAGGGCGCCGAGGAGTTTCTCGTTGGCTGCCTTCAGGACAATCATGATGTGTTCTTCTTAAAAGAAGGGTGGTAGTCGTGGTAGGCCCGGCGCCAACCTGTGGAGAACGTGATTTTCGCCTGATTTCTCAAGGGCTTAGGCTGTGGGCCGGGCTGTGGGTGGGGCAGGGTGCGCGGTGTCCGGGTTTTGGGGAGAAGTTCGCGGGAAGGCCCGGGCCTGTGGATATCCGGGAGGTTGTGCCAAAACGCTCCACAGCGTTGTCCAGAGGGCGTGCCTGGGCCCGGCGAGCGAGCGGGGGGCCACGAGCCTCTTTCCGAGCTTGATCACCCCTTGAGCGTCTGCTCGAGCACGTGCAGCTGCTGGTTCAGTTCGGTGTTGGTGGAGCGCTCGGTGCCCACCTTGCGCACCGCGTGCAGCACGGTGGTGTGGTCACGCCCGCCGAAGAGCTCGCCGATCTCGGGCAGGCTCTTCTTGGTGAGTTCCTTGGCCAGGTACATCGCCACCTGGCGCGGGTGGGCGATGCTCGCCGGGCGCTTCTTGGAGTACATGTCGGCGACCTTGATCTTGTAGAAGTCGGCCACCGTCTTCTGGATGTTCTCCACCGACACCTGCCGGTTCTGGATCGACAGCAGATCGCGCAGTGCCTCGCGCGCGAGCACGATGTTGATCTCCTTCTGCGAGAAGCGGGCATACGCGATCACCTTGCGCAGCGCGCCCTCGAGCTCGCGAACGTTGGCTCGCACGTTCTTGGCGATGAAGAAGGCGACGTCCTCCGGCATCTGCGTACCTTCGGACTCGGCCTTGCGGATCAGGATGGCCACGCGCATCTCGAGCTCGGGCGGCTCGATGGCCACCGTGAGCCCGGCGTCGAAGCGGCTCGTGAGCCGCTGGTCGATGTCCACCAGCCCCTTCGGGTAGGTGTCGCTCGTCATGATGATGTGCGCGCGCTTGGCCAGGAGCGCCTCGAAGGCGTTGAAGAACTCCTCCTGCGTGCGCTCCTTGCCGGCGAAGAACTGCACGTCGTCGATGAGCAGCAGGTCCAGCGAGTGGTACTTGGCCTTCAGGTCGTCGAAGGTCTTCCTCTGGTAGTTCTTGACGACGTCGCTAATGAACTGCTCGGCGTGCAGGTAGAGCACGCGCGCGTCGGGCCGGTCGGCCAGCAGCGCGTTGCCCACCGCGTGCACCAGGTGCGTCTTGCCCAGGCCCACGCCGCCATAGATGAACAGAGGGTTGTACATGACCCCCGGCGCGCCGGCCACGTGCAGCGCGGCGGTGCGCGCCATCTGGTTGGCGCGGCCGGGCACGAAGGTGTCGAAGGTCAGCGCCGTGTTGAGCTTGTGGGTGGTTGCGGCGGGGGCGGCCGGAGCGGCCGGAGCGTGAGAGGCGCGCATGCCCGGGCCTGCGGCGGCCATGCCGGCGGCACGCGAAGAGGCCTCGCCCGCAGCGGACGCATCGGTGCCCGGCCCGTTCGCGCTGCCGGGGGTGTTCGAGGAGCCCGTGCCGTTCACCCGCCCGGGTGCCTCGCGCGGCGCGATGCTCAGCTCGAGCCGCACCGCGCAGCCGGCCACGTCGGCCAGCACCTCCTCGATGCGGCCGGCGTACTGCGCGCGGATCCAGTCGAGCTTGAAGCGGTTGGGCACGCGCAGCACCACCGCCAGCGCGCCCGCCGGCTCCTCGTCGGGTGTGCCGGCTGAATCAGCTTCGGCCGGGTCCACCGGCCGCACCTCGGGGTCGGGCAGGCCCTGGATCCAGGTGTCGAACTGCTGGGCGGGAAGTTCGGCCTTGAGCCGGGCGCGGCCCTCGGCCCAGAGCGCGGGGCCGTCTAGGGCCCTCGAAGGAATTGTGGACAAGTTCATCGTGAGAAGCCGGCAGACGCCTGCCGGCGACCGCCCAAACCGCAGTTATCCACAATCTGGCGTGCCGCGTCAACGGGAGCTGTGCGGGCTTGCAAGGCACGGGTTGTGGTGCAAGTCTTTGAGGCAGAACACGTTTTTGCTATGATGCTGGGTTTCCC
Source organism: Pseudomonadota bacterium (assembly GCA_039798945.1). GTDB lineage: Bacteria > Pseudomonadota > Gammaproteobacteria > Burkholderiales > Burkholderiaceae_C > Rubrivivax. The sequence goes on along the minus strand of JBDKFA010000002.1, from coordinate 13,358 downwards.
GAATGGCGGGCCATTTGCGGTTTGCCCGGGCGCGTGTCGCCCCGGGCCCACATCCTCCCGCCTTCCCACGCAAACCGACACATCCGCCGCCACGCTGCGGCAGCGAGCACGCCATGGCCATGAAGCGCACCTACCAACCGTCGAAGACCCGCCGGGCCCGCACCCACGGCTTCCTCGTACGCATGAAGTCGCGTGGTGGCCGTGCGGTCATCAACGCCCGCCGCGCCAAGGGGCGCAAGCGCCTGGCGGTCTGAGCGCGCGGGCCGGCAGCTGCTGGGCCCCCACGATGATCGGCCGTCTGCGCCAAGGCGCCGATTTCCAGCGGTTGCTCGCTGCACCGGTGCAGCGTCGCAGTGCCCACTTCTGTCTGCAGTTCGTGCAGGGCACGCCCACCGTGCCCCGTCCTGTGGCCAAGGCGGTCGGCCCCGAAGAGTTTTCCACAGGATCATCCGGGATTCTGACAAAGCCTGTGGACAACTCCACCGGTCCTGATCGCTCGGCAGGCCTTGCACAGCCCGACGGCCGATGGCTCGGGTGCGTCGTGCCCAAGCGCCACGCGCGTCGGGCCGTCACCCGCAGCATGCTCAAGCGCCAGATGCGCGCGGCCGCCGAGCGGCATGCGCAGTCGCTCGCCCCGGGGTTGTGGCTGCTTCGTCTGCGCAGCGGGTTTCCGGTCAAGCAGTTCCCGTCGGCCGATTCGTCCGCGCTGCGCGCCGCGGCGCGGGCCGAACTGGACACCTTGCTGCAAGGCCCGCTGCCGTCCGGAGGCCCGCGATGAGCCTGTGGCCGCGGGTGGCCGCGCTGCCGCGGCGGGGCCTGGTGGCCCTGGTGCGCGGCTACCGCTTCTTCCTGTCGCCGTGGCTGGGCAGCGCCTGCCGTTTCGAGCCCACCTGCTCGCTCTACGCCATCGAGGCGCTGGAGCGCCATGGCGCGGCCGTGGGCAGCGCACTCGCCGCGGGCCGGCTGCTGCGCTGCCACCCGTGGTGTGCGGGGGGCTGCGACCCCGTTCCCGCCGCGCCGGCTCGGCTCTTCTCGGGCCTGCTCGGGGGCGGGCGCGCGTGCCCGACCCTGCCCGCCACCCCGATCCCTGAATCGAATCAGAATGCGGCCGGCCCTGTAGCCGGCCCTCTTTCCGGACCCCCCTTGCCATGACCGATATGCGCCGCACCCTGCTGTGGGTGGTCTTCACGATGTCCCTCGTCCTGCTGTGGGACGCCTGGAACAAGCACACCGGCCAGCCGAGCATCTTCGGCACGCCGCGGCCTGCGCCCGCTGCCGCGGCGCCGCCTGCGCCGGCGCCGGGCTCCGCCGGCACGGTGCCCGCGGGTGCCCCGGCCGCTGCCCCGGCTGGCGTGCCTGCTGCTGCGGCAGTGCCCGCACCGGCCACGGGTACCGCGGCGCCGGCGGGAGTGCCGGCTGCGCCCGGCAATGCGCCGGTGGTGGCGCGCGAGCAGGTGACGCTCACCACCGACGTGATCAAGGCGACGGTGGACACGCTCGGCGGCACGATCACGCGGCTGGAGCTGCTGAAGTACACCGACCAGAACGACACGCAGCGCAACGTGCTGCTCTTCGACCAGAGCGCCAAGCGCCTGTACCTCGCGCAGACCGGCCTCATCACGAACCAGCCCGGCCTGGTGCTGCCCAACCACCTCTCGCAGATGAAGGTGGTGAGCACCGAGCGCAGCCTGGCCGATGGCGCCAGCGAGCTCGTGCTCAAGCTCGAGTCGCCCGTCATCGACGGGCGCAAGCTCGTGAAGACCTACACCTTCAAGCGCGGCGACTACGTGGTGGGCGTGCGCCACGAGGTGTTCAACGAGGGTCCGGCCGCGGTGCAGCCGCAGCTGTACCTGCAGCTTGCCCGCGACGGCAACCCGCCCGAGGGCGAGAGCGCCTTCTACTTCACCTTCACGGGCCCGGCGCTGTACACCGACGCGAACAAGTTCGCCAAGATCGACTTCAAGGACATCGAGAAGGGCAAGGCGAGCCACGACAAGAGCGCGGACAACGGCTGGGTGGCGATGGTGCAGCACTACTTCGCCTCGGCCTGGTTGCTGCCCGAGAAGGTGCCGCGCGAGTTCCGCACCGCCAAGGTGGCCGACAACCACTACACGATCGCGATGGTGGTGCCGCTTGGCGAGATCGCCCCGGGTGCGAGCAAGGCCTTCGAGTCGAGGCTGTTCGCCGGCCCGCAGGAGGAGAACAAGCTCGCTGCGCTCGCCCCGGGCCTGGAGCTCGTGAAGGACTACGGCTGGTTCACGGTGCTGGCCAAGCCCTTGTTCTGGCTGCTGGACAAGCTCCACTCGATGATCGGCAACTGGGGCTGGGCGATCGTGGCGCTCGTGGTGCTGCTCAAGATCGCCTTCTACTGGCTGAACGCGAGCGCCTACAAGTCGATGGCCAAGATGAAGGCCATCAACCCGCGCGTGATGGAGATGCGCGAGCGCCTGAAGGACAAGCCCCAGCAGATGCAGCAGGAGATGATGCGCATCTACCGCGAGGAGAAGGTCAACCCGCTGGGCGGCTGCCTGCCCATCCTCGTGCAGATGCCCTTCTTCATCGCGCTCTACTGGGTGCTGCTGTCCAGCGTGGAGATGCGCCAGGCGCCGTGGATCGGCTGGATCACCGACCTCGCGGCGAAGGACCCCTGGTACATCCTGCCGCTCTTGATGACGGGCTCCACGCTGCTGCAGACATGGCTCAACCCGACGCCGCCCGACCCCGTGCAGGCCAAGATGATGTGGATCATGCCGCTGGCCTTCTCCTTCATGTTCTTCTTCTTCCCGGCGGGCCTGGTGCTGTACTGGTTGACGAACAACATCCTGTCGATCGCGCAGCAGTGGTTCATCAACAAGCGGCTGGGGGTACTGGGGAAGTAGCCGGAGGTTCGGCAGCATGAGGCCAGCGCGTGGCTGGCAGGTGGCCTGGCCTGGCCGTGCGGCTGTGGCAACGCAGTGCAACATGTGCGTTTCGTCACACCCGCTGCCGCCCGTCCCCAGCCAGCAGGCTTGCGGGGCGGGGCGGGTGGGCGCAGGATGCACCCATGCGGGTCGACCCGGCTGAAGCAGGCCGGCTCAGGAGCTACGCGGGACGGCACTCACCCCCGGCCCCCTCTCCACCCGCGCCACACACCCCAACGCCCCGCCTCGAGCGGGGCGTTGTGCGTTCAGCGCTCCCCTAGAAAGCCGCGCGCCAGAAACCCCACGACGTGCTCCGTGGCGGGCACCAGGTCGCTGGTGTCGAAGTCGCGGCGCAGGATGCGCTGCATGCGGCCGTTGTCGACCTGGATGTAGACCATGGCGCCGTACACGCAGTACAGGCGCCAGAAGAACTCCTCGTCGCTCAGGTGCGGGCAGGCCTGGCGCAGCAACTTGGGCATGAGCGGCTCTTGCGCGTCGAGCACCTCCGAGACGATCTGCCGCACCTCGGGGTGGTGGTCGACCACAGCGTAGCCGGTGAGACGCCGGTAGGCTTCGCTCTCGCTGCTGGCACGAAACGCAGGCTCGATCTGGGCGCGGATGATCTCCTCGACCTCGAGCCGCCTGCTGGACTGCGCCAGGACCTGCATGCGTTCCCTCCGCGCCGCCTGGATAGGACCCACCCGCCGCTCGAGCACGGCCTTGAACAGGTTCTGCTTGGTGCCGAAGTGGTACGGGATGGCGCCCAGGTTGGCCCCTGCTGCGGCGACGATGTCGCGCACGGGAACGTTCGCGTAGCCGCGCTCGATGAACAAGGCCTCGGCGGCGTCGAGCAGGCGCGTCATCGTGCTGGCCTGGGGCTCAGGGCGCGCGACGGCCGCCGCGGCCTGCTTCACGACATGCGGGCGATCCTGCCCGCGAGACGGCGGGCTGCGGCCAGAAGTGGAACGCGTGCGCGGAGCGGGCATCGGACAAGACGGTTCGCCATGCGGGGACTGCGCCTTCGAGCAGAGCTTGGCCGGCACACCGCATTCGGGTTGACCCCGAGATGCTACCGCTTCCGGACATTCATACGTATGTATGAAAATGGGGCTGCCGCCATCCATCCCTTGTCCGCGGCTTCAGGAGGCCACCATGCCCGATCGCCCCGACACCGCGCGCCGCGCGGCGGTGATGTCCCTGCTGTGCGGCGTCGCAGCCGGCCCGCGCGCCTGGGCACAGGGTGCGCCGTACCCGGCGCGGCCGGTGCGCATCGTCGTGCCCGCCGGGCCCGGCACCGCACCCGATACGCTCGCGCGCGTGTTCGCCGAGCACCTTGCGCGCCGGTTGCAGCAGCCTTTCGTCGTCGACCCCGTGCCGGGTGCGGCTGGCGCCCTCGGCTCGGCCGCGGTGGCACGGGCCGAGCCCGACGGCTACACCTTGATGTACGGCTACAACCAGCTCGTCACCATCAACCCTTACCTCTACGACAAGCTGCCCTACGACGCGGCTGCGGGGTTCACGCCGATCACGCTGGTGGCGCGGGGCGGCTACACGCTCGTGGGCAGCCCGACGCTGGAAGCCAACGACCTGCCCTCGCTGATCGCGCTGGCCAAGCGACAGCCCGGCAAGCTGGTGTACGGCTCGACCGGCTCCGGCAGCATCGCCCACATCGGCATGGAGTTGCTCAAGCAAGCCACCGGCATCGACATGCTGCACGTGCCCTACAAGACGAGCAGCGCCTCGACGACGGACCTCATCGCCGGCCGCATCCACGTCAAGATCGACCCCACCGCCAGCGCCGTGCCGCTCGTGGCCGGCGGCAAGGTCAAGGGCCTGGCGGTGACCACGCCGAAAAGGGCGGCCACGCTTCCGAACGTGGCCACCTTCGCCGAGACCTTGCCCGACTTCGAGATCACCGGCTGGCACGGCCTGCTCGCGCCGCCGCGCACCCCCGCGGACATCGTGCAGCGGCTGCACCAGGAGCTGCGCGCAGCCACCGAGATCCCCGAGGTCCGGCAGCGCCTGGCCAGCCTGGGCGTGGAGGCTGCCACCGCGACGCCGGCCGAGATGGCCGAGCTGATCGCGCGCGAGTCGGCGCAGTGGTCGCGCGTGATCCGGCAAGCGGGCATCAAGCCCGAGTGACGCAGCCGCGTTCGCCGAGACGGGCATGAGCGAGGTCTTCATCGCGGGCGTGGGCATGACGCGCTTCGGGCCGCAGCCCGCGGCCACCGTCAAGTCGCTCGCGGCGCAGGCGGTGCACGCGTGCCTGGCCGATGCGGGAGCGGCGCCGTCGCAGGTGCAGGCCGCCTTCTTTGCCAACACCGGCCAGGGCCGCGTCGAAGGCCAGCACGCGCTGCGCGGGCAGATCGCGCTGCGGCCGGCGGGCATCACGGGCATACCGGTGGCCAACGTGGAGAACGCCTGCGCCTCGGCGGGCACGGCCTTGTGGCTGGCGGCGCAGGCCATTCGCAGCGGCGAGGCCGACTTCGCCTTGGCCGTGGGCGCGGAGAAGATGGTCTACGACGACCCTGTGCGGCGCGAGCGCGTGCTGCAGGGGTTCAGCGGCGGCATGGACATCGAGACCGGGCCTGCGGCCTTGGCCGTGCTCGAGCGGCTCTCGCCCGACATCCACGGCCCGTCTGGCGAGGGCGTGCGTACGGTGTTCATGGACATCTACGCGGCCATCGCGCGGGCGCACATGCAGCGCTTCGGCACCACGCAACGGCAGATGGCGCAGGTGGCGGCCAAGAACCACGAGCATGCGCTGCACAACGAACGCTGCCACTTCCGCCGCGCCATGACGGCCGACGAGGTGCTCGCCTCGCGCGCACTGGGCTACCCGCTGACGGTGGCCATGTGCTCACCGATGTCCGATGGCGCGGCTGCGGCGCTGCTGTGCAGCGAGAGCGTCTGGCGTCGTCTCTCAGGCGGCGGGTCGGGGCGCGTCCGCTTGCGTGCGTGCGAACTCGCCTCGGCCGCGCCCCGAGCGTGGGACGACTTCGACGGCCACGTGATGCGCCGCGCCGCGCTCCAGGCCTATGCCCGCGCCGGCCTCGGGCCGCAGGACGTGGACGTGGCCGAGGTGCACGATGCGGCGTCCTTCGGCGAACTGTTTGCCTGCGAGCTGCTCGGCCTGTGCGAGCCGGGCGGCGGTGGCGCGTTCGCCGATTCGGGCGCGAGCTCGTTGGGCGGGCGGCTGCCCGTGAACCCCTCCGGCGGCTTGGAGTGCCGCGGCCACCCCATCGGCGCCACCGGGCTGGCTCAAGTGTTCGAGCTCGTCACGCAGTTGCGCGGGCAGGCCGGGCCGCGCCAGGTGGCCGGGGCACGCATCGCCCTGCAGGAAAACGGCGGCGGCTTCATGGACGTGGAAGAGGGCGCCGTGGTGGTGTCGCTCTTCGAGGCCGTGGCCTGAACCACGAAGGAGCTCACGCATGGCGCAGCTTGCCCGCCAGGCCCTGGACGGCCTCATGTTCCCCGAGAGCCCGCGCTGGCACGCGGGCCACGGCGCCTTCTTCTTCAGCGATATCGACCGCGGCGAGGTGCACCGGTGGCGACCCGGCGAGGCCTCGCGTTGCCTGTACCGCCACACCGGCATGGTCTCGGGCCTGGCCTTCGAGAGCGCGCAGCACCTGCTCGTGTGTGCCGCCCACGACTGCACGCTGCTGCGCCTGACGCTCGGCCCCGAGCCGACCGCCGAGGTGGCGGTGGACTTCGCGCCGGTGCGCGGCTGGGGCATCAACGACATGGTGCGCGCGGCCGACGGCACCTGCTACGTGAATTCCGTCGACTTCGACTTCCTGCGCGCGCAGCGCGGCGAGGTCGAGCGGTCCCGCAGCCGGCTGCTCATGGCGCGGCCCGACGGCAGCGTGGGCGTGGCCAGCGACGAGATGTTCTTCCCCAACGGCATGGCGATCACGCCCGATGGTCGCGCTCTCGTGGTCGCCGACTCGCGCGACCACTGCGTGGGCACCTTCGCCATCGGCGAGGGCGGGCGCCTGGGCCCGCGCCACGTGGTGGCGCACTTTCCCGGCGAGCTGCCCGACGGCCTGTGCCTGGACGCCGAAGGCGCCGTCTGGGTGGCCAACCACGGCCGCGTGGTGCGGCTGCGGCTGGACGGCACGTTGCTCGACGAAGTCACGACCGGCGAGGCCCTGGCCACGGCCTGCGCACTCGGGGGCGAGGACGGCCGCACCCTGCTCATCACCACCAGCGACGCGATCGACCGCGCGGTGATGCGGCAGCGACCCTCGGGCCGCCTGTTCACGGCGCGCGTGGAGGTGCCAGGCGCCGGCCTGCCCTCGGTGTACTGAGCCACCCCGGGGCAGTCGATATGGATCAGCCACGCTTTGCGGGCCGGGGGGTGCTGGTGACGGGGGGCAGCGTCGGCATCGGTGCGGCCATCGTGCGGCGCTTCGTGGAGGAGGGCGCACGCGTGGTGTTCTGCGGCCGCCAGGCGCTGTCCGGGCAGGCCCGCGCGCAGTCCCTGGGCGAGGCGGTGCGGTTCGTCGCGGCCGATGTCACGCGGGCGGGGGACGTGGCGCAGCTGGTGCAGCAGGCCGCCGCCTGGCTCGGCCGCATCGACGTGCTCGTCAACAACGCCGCCGCGCCCCCGCCGGACGTGCCCGTGGAGCGCATCGACGCCGAGGCCTTGCCCGGCTACATGGCCTCGGTGCTCGGCAGCGTGGTCCTGATGACCTCGGCGGTGGTGCCCCTGATGAAGGCTCAGGGCGCGGGCGTCATCGTCAACATCGGCTCCACGGCCGCGCACCGGGCGCACTCGTCGTCGAGCGTGTACAGCGCGCTCAAGGCCGCGGTGTGCCACTTCACGCGCTGCACGGCGCTGGAGCTGGCCGAGCACGGCATCCGCGTGAACACCGTCTCGCCGGGGGCGGTTCCCACGGCCATCTTCGCCAAGAAGGCGGGCATCGCCGAAGCCCACCATGCGGCCGCCATCGAGCGCCTGCAGGCCGTCTTCGCGCAGAACATACCGCTCGGCCGGGCCGGGCGCGGCGAGGACGTGGCGCACGCGGTCGCGCTGCTTGCCGCCGACACCGCCGGGTTCATCACTGGGCAGGACCTGGTGGTGGACGGAGGGCTCACGGCCGGCCTGTCGCCGGCAGGCAAGCGCGCGCAGGCGGCGGCGGTGCGCGGCGCGCTGGCCCCGTTCTTGCCCACTTCGTCATGAGCATGGCGGTCTGCATCCAGCCCCTCAACGAGCGCGCAGCGCGCAGGGCAGCTCAGTGAGCCTGCTCAGCATCCTCGAGCACGGCCTGCGCCGCGGGCCCGAGCGGCCCATGCTCAGCGGCGGCGGGCGCGTCATCACCTATGGGCAGGGGCTTGCCACGGTCTCGCGCATCGCCAATGCGCTGCGCGCCGAAGGCTTCGGCACGGGCATGCGCGGCAGCGTGCTGGCCGGCAACGACCCGCTGGCCCTGCTCGCCGCCTATGGCATCCAGGTCGCCGGCCTGGCCTATGTGCCCGCGAGCAGCGCCGCCACCGACGACGAGCTCGCGCGGGCGCTGGTGCGCTTCGACGTCGAAGTGCTCTTCTTCCAGGCGGCGCTCGCTGCCCGCGTGCAGGCGCTGCAAAGCCGTTGCCCGAGGCTCAGGCGCCTGGTCTGCCTCGATGCCGAAGTGGATCTCGAGGGTGGCGCCGCGGGGGCCTGCACGTCGATGCAGGCTTGGAGCGGCCCGCAACCGCCCGTGTACCGGGGCCCGGCGCCGCGCCTGACCGACACGTCCAGCATCTCGCAAACAGGCGGCACCACCGGCGAGCCCAAGGGCGTGCACATCAGCCACCGCGCACGCGTGGCCTACGTCGAGAAGTTCTGGTTCGCCTTCCACGACCCCGAGCCGGTGATGCTCGCGGCCACGCCGCTCACGCACGCCGCGGGCGCGCTCGCGCAGCCCGTCTTCGCGCGCGGCGGCCGCGTGCACGTGATCGAACGCGCCGAGCCGGGCCTCGTGCTGCAGGCCATCGAGCAGCAGCGCATCACGCTCCTGTTCCTGCCGCCCACGGCGATCTACCGCCTGCTCGACCACCCGGCACTCGGCCGCACCGATTGCTCGAGCCTGCGCCACTTTCTGTACGGCGCCGCGCCGATGTCGGTGGCGCGCCTGCGCGAGGCGCTGCGCGCATTCGGCCCCGTGATGGCCCAGTGCTACGGCCAGACCGAGTGCCACTCGATGATCACGGCGATGCTTCCCGCGGACCACTACCGCCACGGCGAGGTGGCCGAGGATGCGCGGCTGTCGAGCTGTGGCCGGCCGTCCCTGGGCACGACGGTGGAGATCGTCGACGACCAGGGTGCGCGCCTGCCTGTCGGCGAAGTCGGCGAGGTGCGCGTGCACAGCGACCTCGCCATGTCCGGCTACGACCGCAATCCCGAGGCCACCGCGGCCGTGCTGCGCGAGGGCTTCGTCTACACCGGCGACCTCGGCTTCCTCGACGATGAAGGCTTCCTGCACCTGGTGGACCGCAGGCGCGACCTCATCATCACGGGCGGATTCAACGTCTACCCCGCCGAGGTGGAGCAGGTGCTGGCGAGCCACCCGGCGGTGGCCGAGTGCGCGGTGGTGGGCGCGCCCGACGCCGACTGGGGCGAGCGCGTGACCGGCGTGGTGCAGCTGCGCCCCGGCATGCAGGCCTCCCCGCAGGAGCTCGTGGCCCATTGCCGCGAGCGGCTCAGTGGTGTCAAGGCGCCGAAGGACGTCCGGATCTGGGACGACCTTCCGCGCTCGGCCGTGGGCAAGGTGATGCGCAGGCAGGTGCGCGCCGCGTTCTGGCCGGCCGACGGGCCGCAGATCTGAGCGGCACTGAACGCTGACCGCGCGCGGTCAGCCCCGTCTTCGGGGATGATCGCGCCCCATGGGCGAGCCCTCCCTCTCCTCGCGCGATGCCCCCATCGTCGCCATCGCCACCGCCCCCGGGCGCGGGGCGGTGGGTATCGTGCGTGCCTCGGGCGCGGACCTGCACCCCTTGATCCAGGCCGTGTGCGGCCGCGCGCTCGAGCCGCGCCAGGCCACGCTGCTGCCCTTCCTCGACGCCCACGGCCAGACGCTCGACCGGGGCCTGGCGATCCACTTCCCCGCGCCGCATTCGTACACGGGCGAGGACGTGCTCGAGCTGCAGGCCCACGGCGGGCCCGTGCTGCTGCAGCTGCTGCTCGCGCGCTGCCTGCAGGCCCTGCCTGGCGCGCGCCTGGCGCGGCCGGGCGAGTTCACCGAGCGCGCGTTTCTGAACGACAAGCTCGACCTCGCACAGGCCGAGGCCGTGGCCGACCTCATCGAGGCCAGCACCGAGGCCGCTGCGCGCTCCGCCGGCCGCGCGCTGCAGGGCGACTTCTCGCGCCGCGTGAACGCGCTCGCCGAACGCCTCGTGCGGCTGCGCACGCTGGTGGAGGCCACGCTCGACTTCCCCGAAGAGGAGATCGACTTTCTCGAGCAGGCCGACGCGCGCGGCCAGCTGCGCGGCATCGACGCGGCGCTGCGCGCCGTGCTCGACGGCGCGCGCCAGGGCGCGCTGTTGCGCGAGGGCCTGCGCGTGGTGATCGCCGGCCAGCCCAACGTGGGCAAGAGCTCGCTGCTCAACGCGCTGGCCGGCGCCGAGCTCGCCATCGTCACGCCCATTCCCGGCACCACGCGCGACCGCGTGAGCGAGTCGATCCAGGTCGAGGGCGTGCCGCTGCACATCACCGACACGGCAGGCCTGCGCCCCGACGAGCAGGCCGCCGACGAGGTCGAGCGCATCGGCATCGGGCGCAGCTGGGGGGCGATCGAAGGGGCCGATGTGGTGCTCTTCCTGCACGACCTCACGCGGGTGGGGTGCGATGTGGGCTATGACGAGGCGGAGCGGGAGATCGCGGCGAAGCTGCCCGAGGGGGTGGCTGTCATCGACGTGTGGAACAAGGCGGATGCGGCGGCGCAGCAGGGCGGCGACCGGCCCAAGCTGTGTGTGTCCGCGCGCACGGGCGAGGGCCTGGACGCACTGCGCCACGCGCTGCTCGAGCAGGCCGGCTGGCACGCTGCGCACGAGGGCGTGGCCATTGCGCGCGCAAGGCACGTGCAGGCGCTGCAGGAGGCGGCTCGGCACCTCGAGGCTGCTGCGGCCCACCTCGACTCACCGGCTCCCGCACTCGACCTGCTGGCCGAGGAGCTGCGCCTCGCGCATCACGCGCTGGGCGAGATCACGGGGGTGTTCACGAGTGAGGATTTGCTGGGGGAGATCTTTGGGAGGTTTTGTATTGGGAAGTAGGGGGGGATCGCACTCCTGCCTGGTGGCCGCACCAGGCGCCACGAAGACGCCTCCAACCCAGGCTCGGGCCCGTAGACTTCGGCCCAAACAACATCGCAGGGAGGCTTGGCCCAGGCCAGGCACCCCGCGCGCCCCACCTCCGCGGAGCCTGAGCTGATGCGCTGGATAGCCCCCTCCGAAAAAGACGCCGCCTCCGCCACCCTGGAAAAACGCCTCTGGGATGCCGCCGACCAGTTCCGCGCCAATTCCGGCCTGAAGGCCCAGGAATACTCGGGCCCCATCCTCGGCCTGATCTTTCTGCGCTTTGCCGAGGCGCGCTTCGCCGCGCTGCGCAACAAGCTGGAGGCCGCCGGCAGCAGTTCACGCCGCGGCAGCCGGGTGGACGACCCCGCCGCGTACCAGGCCGAGGGCGTTCTCTACCTCGCGCCTGAGGCGCGCTACGACGCCCTGCTGGCGCTGCCCGAGGTGGCCGACATCGGCGCCAAGGTCAACGACGCGATGCGCGCCATCGAGAAGCACAACCCGCAGCTCGCGGGCGTGCTGCCCAAGACCTACTATCTCTTCACGCCAACGTTGCTTAAGGACCTGCTGAAGAAGGTCTCGGAGATTCCGGTGTCGCTGGACTTCGACGCCTTCGGCCGGATCTACGAATACTTCCTCGGCGAGTTCGCGATGAGCGAGGGCCAGGGCGGCGGCGAGTTCTACACGCCCTCCAGCATCGTCAAGCTGCTCACCGAGGTGATCGAGCCCTTCCACGGCCGCATCCTCGACCCGGCCTGCGGCTCGGGCGGCATGTTCGTGCAGTCGGCCCGCTTCGTGGCCGAGCATCAGAAGAACCCGGCTGCTGAACTTGCCATCTGCGGCGTGGAGAAGACCGACGAGACCGGTCGCCTGTGCCGCCTGAACCTAGCGGTGCACGGGCTGGAGGGCGACATCCGCCACGGCGGCAACGTCAACAGCTACTACGACGACCCGCACGCGGCCACCGGGCAGTTCGACTTCGTGCTCGCCAACCCGCCCTTCAACGTGAACGCGGTGGACAAGGAGCGGCTGAAGGACATGGTCGGCCCGGCGCGGCGTTTTCCGTTCGGGCTGCCGCGCACCGACAACGCCAACTACCTGTGGATTCAGCTCTTCCACTCGGCGCTGAACCCGCGAGGCCGCGCCGGCTTCGTGATGGCCAACTCGGCCTCCGATGCGCGCAGCAGCGAGCAGGAGATTCGCCAGAAACTCGTCGAAGCGCGCTCGGTGGACGTGATGGTGGCCGTGGGCCCCAACATGTTCTACACGGTCACGCTGCCCTGCACGCTGTGGTTCCTGGACCGGGGCAAGTCCCGGCGCGCGCACCATGCCGACCATGTGCTCTTCATCGACGCCCGCCACATCTACCGTCAGGTGGACCGTGCCCACCGCGACTGGGCGCCCGCGCAGATCGGCTTCATCGCCAACGTGGTGCGGTTGTACCGTGGCGAGGCGCCTGATTACACCCAAGGCGGTGCCGAGGCCGAGGCGAAGCTGAAGGAGGTATTCGGTGCAAAGCCCGCGTATGCCGATGTGCCCGGCCTGTGCAAGGCCGCGACGCTGGCCGAGATCGAGGCGCAGGGCTGGTCGCTGAACCCGGGGCGCTATGTGGGCGTGGCGCCGGGGGAGGAGGTGAGCGACGAAGACTTCCGGACGCAGTTGCAGGGCTTGAACGAGGAGCTGGAGGCGCTGAACACGCAGGCGCGGGAGTTGGAGCGGACGATTGCGGCGAATGTCGCGGGGATATTGGGGGCGTGAGTGTGGCTACCTCCCAGTGGCAGCCGAAAAAGCTAGACGATCTTGGCTTCGTCGGACGAGGAAGGTCGCGACACCGCCCCCGCAACGCTGCGTTTCTTTACGGTGGTCGCTATCCGTTCTTTCAAACAGGCGACATCAAGGCTGCAAATTTCTATCTGACCGAGTACTCGCAGACCTACAGCGAAGAAGGTCTCGCGCAAAGCAAGCTATGGAAGCCTGGAACGCTCTGTATCACCATCGCTGCGAACATCGCTGAGAGTGCGATCCTGGGGATTGAAGGATGCTTCCCTGATAGCGTCGTTGGGTTTATCGCTGACCCTGAGAAGGCGGATGTTGGGGTTGTCCGGATTTCTGTGTGTGAGGCGGTTGGGTGAATTGGCTCGGATCGGTTTGTCTTCTGCCTTCAGGCCCCTGCCAGGCCGCCGG
>JBDKFA010000001.1:0-10732 GCA_039798945.1 Pseudomonadota bacterium | reverse complement strand
TGCTCTATCGTCTCCACCCTGACCGCCTCACCGCTGCCCCGCACACGACTGTCTTGCCTGCCTCCTGGTCACCCTCTCACGCCCCGTCTGCTCGCCCTGACGCCACGGCCCACCGAGGCATCGGTCCGATGGGCGAGCCGGCGCAGGCTGGCCCGGTGGTGGTGCTGTGCGGCCCGCCTCGCCTGATGGTCGGCAATGGCGCCGGCATCGCGCTGGAGCGCAAGCCTGCGGCCCTGCTGTGCATCCTCGCCTGGACTCCCGACATCACCCGCGAGCGGCTGCTGAGCCTGTTGTGGCCGGGCGTGGCCACGCAGCAGGCTCAGACCAACCTGCGGGTGGTCAGGCACCGATTGACGCGTGCGGCCGGAGTGAACCTGTGGGAAACAGGCCCGGCGGTGCAGCTGGCCCGTGGCATCGGCTGCGACCTCGTCGACCTGCGTGCCCGAGCAGCCCATCACCTCGACCCCGCTGCGGCCGAGCAGCTCCTGGCCAAGCCTGTGCTCGGAGGGTTCTCGTACCCGGAGCTCGACGACTTCTCGGCCTACCTGCACAGGCTTCGAGGCGTCGTGCGGGAGCGTGCGCTGGATGCGCTGCTGCAGCGGGCGGAGGCTCTGGCTGCCGACGCTTGCCTGGCGAGCGAAGCCCTGCGCATCCTCGCTCGCGTGGGTGACGAACGTCCGACGGACGAACGCGCCTGCAGGCTGGCCATGCGGCTTCTGGCCGCGCGAGGCGAACGGCCGGCGGCACTCGTCGTCTACGAACGCTGCAAGCGGGCGTTGTCCGAGGATCTGGGGGTCGGGCCCTCGCCGGCCACCGCGTCGCTGCATCGCTCGATCCTGTCCTCGCGCGACGCGGCCGCCGACCAGCAGCCGTGCGGGGAACCCAGCGCAGCCGCGCTGGATGCTCCGCCGCTCGTGGAGCGCGACGTGCTCCTGCCCCGTGTGTGGCTGGCGCTGCGCCAAGGTCGCATCGTCTGGCTCACGGGTGCCGCAGGGATCGGCAAGTCGCGGATGCTGGCGGAGGCCCTGCGCGCACTGCCGGGCGCCTGGATCGTCGCATGCCGCGAGTCGGACTCGACCCAGCCCTACGCCAGCCTGGCGCGGCTGGTGGCTGCCCAACCGACTGGCCTGGGACTGGACACGCCCTCCGGCCCTGGAGCCCGCGCGCTGCGGACCCTGTCGCTGCTGCGCTCCGGCGATGCCGCGCGCGATCGGCTCGACGCGTCGCAGGTGCTGGCAGCCCTGGAAACGCTGTGGCGGCACGCGGCGGATCAGGGGGTTCCCGCCATCGCACTGGACGACCTGCACCTCATCGACCGCGCATCGGCCGAGGTCCTGCATCTGTGGTGCGAGCATGTGCTGGATGCCCGGTACGGCGCCGAGCCGCCGAAGCTGCCGGCGCTGATCCTGGCCTCGCGGCCGCAGGAGCACCGGGCAGAGGCGATGCGGCTGATGGCCCTGCTGCGGGGGCGCGACAGCCTCGAGCGCCTCGAGCTCGAGCCGCTGTCGAGGGCGGGCCTGCATGCGCTGGTGAGCGGCATGGGCCTGGCGTGGCTGCAGGGCGACGCCGCAGCGGACACGCTGATGCGGCGCTCCGGCGGCAATCCCTACCTGGCGCTCGAGATCATCCGGGAGTCCCGCTGGCTTGCGCATCCGAGCCGCCTGGAGGGCCAGCCTGTGGGCGTGCTCGAGATGCTCGCGGCTCGACTGGAGCGCCTGGAACCGGTGCAGCAGGAACTGGCGGTGCTGGTGGCGGTGGCCTCCAGCGACTTCTCCACCGCGATGGCGGACGAGCTCCTCGGGCTGACGCCCCTGGCCTTCGCCCGCGCATGGCGCAGCCTGGAGCGGGCAGGGTTCCTGGCGGACAGAGGCATGGCGCACGACCTGGCCAGGCAGGCCGTGCTGCTCGAGTTGTCGGCCGGAAGCCTGCAGCTGCTGCAGTCGCGCATCGCCGACTTCCTGATCCGCACCGAAGCCCCGGCCGACGCGGTCGCGACGCGCCTGCTCGCGGCGAATCGTCGCGAGGCGGCGTATGGCTACGCGCTGACGTCCGTGCGCCAGAGCAGCGAGAGCTTCGGGCTGGACGAGGAGGCCCTCGAGATGCTCGACCGGGTCCTGGGCGAGAACCCGCCGTGGGCGCCCCATGCCTTCGAGCTGTGCGAGTGGCGCTGCAGGCTGACGCATTGGGCGGACGGGTCCGTGCCCGACCACGCAGCGCGCATGGTGGCCTGGGCGCGGAGTGCGGACGAGCACGAGCGGGCCGCCGTGGCGCGCGCGATCTGCCTGCCGTGGTCCGCCGGGGAGACGGCCCACATGCGCTCCAGCGTCGAGGAGCTGCTCGCCGCGGTGCCGCCGGCGAGCCCCCACCGCATGAACCTGCTCTCGGCCCTGAACCTGAGCGTGTACCTGATGGCGGACGCCGGCTGGGCCCGGCTGCTCGGCGCCGAGCTGGCCGAGCTCGTGCGCCGCCAGCCCGGCGCAGTCGATGCCCTGCCGATGGCGGATCTGCGCCGCCTCTCGCACGGACTGCTGCTGGGCGGCCAGTTCGCGCTCGAAGCCGAGGAGATGCGCCGTCAAGCCACGCGCCTGCGGGAGTCCAACCGTGTCGTGGACCTGTACCGACTGCACGTCATCGTGCGGGCATCCATGGACTACGCCGGACATGTGAGCGGCTGGTTGCGCACATCGGGGGCGCTCGAGGGGCTGCGCACGCGCATCGCACATCGCCACCGCCCGAGTCGGTTGCAGTCGTTCGTCGACATGACGATGTGGGTGGCTGCGGGCGATCTGGTCAGGGCCAGCCGGGCACTGGAGCCGCGTGAAGGCGACGACGCGCTGGAGCCCAATGCGCACTGGGCCCGGCGGGTGGGGCAGCTGCTCCTGTGGCAGGCCGTCGGACGGGAAGACGCCTTCGACGCCGCGCTGGCCCAGCCCCAGGTGCCGGCGCCCGTGGCCCTGAGCCGCCGGTGGCGCGCCTGGGAGGCCGCCGTGGTGGCTGCCGAATGGGAGTGCCGGGGCCTCGACCCTCGGCCTGCCGTCGAGTCCGGGCGGCAGCTCCTGGGTAGCGGGCGCTCGCAGGTGGCGATGACGCTGGACCTGATCCACGCGCGCAGCCTCGAGCCGGAGCCGGCGCTCGCCGTGGTGCAGCGTGTGCGATCGGAGGCGCTGGAGTGTGGCCGCCTCGGGGTTGCGGCCAGCGCCGTCGTGCACCTGGCGGAGCTGGAGCTGCGACTCGGGCGACCGCATCTCGCGCACAGGCATGCACGGGCCGCGCTCGCCGCGGAGGGGCAGCACGCGGACCACACGATCTGGCGCGGTGGCACGCTCGCCGCACTGGCACGGGTCCTGGATGCGTGCGACGCGGAGCAGGCTGCCGCTCTCCGGGTGCGTTACCGCACCTGGCTCGAGGAGATGGTTCGCGAATTCCCGCTCGAGTGGGAACCCTGCCTGCGCCGGCGCTGGGCGTGGTGCGAGGCGCCAGCCTCCCTGAAACGCAGATGAAGCGGTCGGTGTGCTTTGATGTGCGGCATGAGCACGCATCGGTTGCCGGCCTCGACAGAGGCGCTGTCTCCCGCCGAGATGACACCCCCGCCACCCCGCTTCCGCGCACGACCGGCCGTGACCCGGGGGCACGGAATCGTCTGAACGATGAGCTCTGGCTCGTGGAGATGGTGTTGCGCATCGAGCGCGACCGCACGATCGCCCTGGCCGAAAGGTGGGGTCACGTCGGCTTCGCGAACTTCCTGCGCGAGCGCATGGCGGGAAACGCCGCGCTGGGTGAGTGAGGCGGCCCCGGGCGCGGGCGTAAGCTCGCGCCCATGGACGCCCATCGGCCTGCACGCCCCGACTACTCGGACGAACCGGCCTACGGGTGGGTCGTGGTCTGGGCCACCTTCACCGCCCTGGCGGTGATCTTCGGGGTCGCGTACTCCTTCGCCGCTTTCTTCGAGTCCTTCGCGGCCGAGTTTCGGGCCAACCGTGCCCAGGTCTCGCTCGTCTTCGGGTTGTCGGGGCTGCTGTATTTCGTGCTCGGCGCCGGGGGTGGCATGCTCGCCGACCGCCACGGGCCGGCACGGGTGACGAGCGTGGGCATGGTGTGCATCGCGCTCGGGCTGCTCGCCGCGAGCCTCGCGGGCTCGATGGAGCAGGTGATGTGGGGCTACGGGCTGGGCGTGGGCGCGGGCATCGCCCTCGTGTACACGCCGGCCATCGGCAGCGTGCCGCCATGGTTCGTGCGGCGGCGGGGCTTTGCCTCGGGAATCGCCAGCGCAGGCATCGGGGCCGGCACGCTCGTGATGCCGCTCGTGGCCACGTGGGCGGTGTCGGCGTTCGGGTGGCGCGGCGCGCTGCAGGCGATAGCCTTCGGCGTGGTGCTGCTGGGTCTCGCAGCGACGCTGTTGCTGCGTCGTGCACCACGAGCCAGGGCTGCAGCGGGCCAACCCCCGGCCGGGTACACCCTGGGCGAGGCGGTGCGCTCGCGCAGCTTCGCGTGGATCTACCTCGGCGGTCTGCTCGCAGGCCCGAGCCAGATGGTTCCCTTCGCCCATGTCTCGGCGGCCGCGCGCGACGCCGGGATCGCCGACGCACAGGCCGTGGGCCTGGTGGGCCTGATCGGGGTGGGCAGCCTGGTCGGCCGCTTCTCGGTCGGGGCGCTGGCCGACCGTCTGGGGCGCCCGGTGACGCTGGTGGTGGCGCAGGCGGCACTGGGGGCGTCGTTCCTGGTGTGGGCCCTTGCAGGCGGACACTATCTGGCGTTCGCCGCATTCGCCCTGTGCGTCGGCCTGAGCTACGGCGGCATCGTGTCGCTGCTGCCGGCCCTGATGATGGATCTGTACGGCGCGCGCGCCGTCTCATCGATCATCGGTGCGCTGTACACCAGCGCAGCCTGTGGTGTGCTGATCGGGCCCTGGGTGGCGGGTCGTCTGTTCGACGGTACGGGGAGCTATGGCACCGTGATCGCGATGTGTGCCGCCCTCTCGGCGGGGGCTGCCGCGAGCACCTGGATGGGGGTCAGGCCGCGCCCGGTGCAGCGAGCCTGAGGCTGTCGAGATCTGGCGGAGGGAGCGTCCCCCTCCGTAGAACTTCCGGCTGTCTCATGTCGCCTCGTGATATTCGTTATCCCAGAGGTAATAGGGCTACCATGGAGGGTCAAAGAGAGTCACGTAGTAACATGCAGTCTCACCCTTGATGTTGGGCCTGATGTTGGGCCTGACTCCCTGGTAAGGCTGATGGGCGGTCTCCAAGGGCAAGGCGGGGCCGGTAGCTGGTGGAACAGCAGCCGGCCCCTAACCACTGCACGTAGGAGGTGCGCATGGCTAGGATCAATTCTTCCACCCCCTGGGCGGGCGTCGAACTGTTCGCTCAGCGCGAGGCGCGGCGCATGGATAGGCTCGTGAAGGCGGCTTACGGCGTCGGCGCCACGCACGCATGGTTCCGCAAGCTGGATCGGGCCTCGCAGGAGGCGAAGGTGCGCGAGTGGGTCGAGGAGGCGTTGGAGGCTGCCGAGGAGCGCCGTGCGCGCTCCGCCGCAGCGGCAGCGGGACGCGTCCATGCCTAAGTTGGCGCGAGAACTGTCTGCGCTGGAGGTCTCCAGGTTGTCGGCACCGGGCCTGCACGCAGTCGGTGGCACGCCCGGTCTTCATCTGCGGATCAAGCCATCTGGCGCCAAGGGCTGGATTCTGCGCATCAAGATCGGTGACAAGCGACGCGATATCGGCCTGGGTGGCTACTCCCAGACGGGCATGACGTTGGCCAAGGCCAGGGCGGCAGCGCTGGCGGCCCGTGAAGCCATCAGCAGCGGCATCGACCCCGTCGAGCGGAAGCGCACCGATAAGAGCGCGGTCAGGGCGGCGCAGGCCAAGGAACTGACGTTCAAGGACGCCGCCCTGGCCTACATCGAAGCCCATGAGGGGAGCTGGCGCAACGCCAAGCACGGGCAGCAATGGCGCAACACCTTGGAGCAGTACGCCTACCCCGTGATGGGCAGCATGCAGGTTCGTCACGTCGAGATGGCCCACGTGCTCCGGGTGCTGGAGCCGATTTGGCACGAGAAGACAGAGACTGCCAGCAGGTTGCGGGGCCGTATCGAGTCAGTGCTCGACTGGGCAAAAGGTCGCGGCTACCGCAGCGGCGACAACCCGGCGTCGTGGAAAGGCAACCTCGACGCCCAACTGGCCAGGCCGGAGAAGATCGCTAAGGTCGAGCACCACGCTGCGCTCAAGTGGTCTGAGATCGGCGCCTTCATGGAGTCGTTGCGCGCCGCCCACGGCATGGGTGCCAGAGCCCTGGAGTTTGTGATCCTGACCGCCGCCCGCAGCGGCGAAGTGCGTGGCGCGACCTGGGCAGAGATCGACCTCGAAGCCAAAGTCTGGACTGTTCCCGGCGCCAGGATGAAGGCGGGCAAGGACCACAGGGTGCCGCTGTCGTCGACCGCTGTCTCGCTGCTGGAAGCGTTGCCCAAGATGGCCAACAACGACCTCGTCTTCCCGGCGCTGCGTGGTGGCCAACTGTCCGACATGACGCTCACCGCCGTGCTCCGGCGCATGAAGGTGGACGCAGTACCGCACGGGTTCCGCTCCACCTTCCGTGACTGGACGGCCGAAGCCACCAGCTACCCGAACCACGTCTGCGAGATGGCGCTGGCGCACGTGGTCGGCAACGCCGTCGAGGCCGCCTACCGGCGCGGCGACTTGTACGAGAAGCGCCGCCGGCTGATGGATGACTGGGCCGCTTTCCTTGCGCTGCCAGCGCCGGCCGGCACCGTGGTCCCCATGGCTAGGCGCACTGCCTGATGGGGTGCCAATGAGCAGCACCAAGAAGCCCAGCACCAGCATGCAGACTTCCTCAGGGCCCAGTAAGCCCCCAGGAAGGGCAGAGAAGGCCCAGGCAGGCCCAGAAATGCCCTCAGACAGGCCCCAGGCTATCTACTCTCAGGCCCCAGCCAAGGCAGAGACCAGGGCAAACCCTTCGTGTCTGGGGCTGGATGCGGTAGCCCAGGGCCAGCGGGACGACACATACGACCTCGACCGAATCAGCGACTGGGTGGAGGCAGAACGCAGGGCGAATCTCGGGGACATGAAATTGCTGGCCGAGTTTGTCGAGCGTTGGGGAGTCCGCACCGATGAGGAGCGGCGGTTCGTGGCTGCTGCACTGATTCACCGCCCCGATGCCCGCAAGAGCGCAAAGCCGCAGACCGAGGCGTTGCTCGCCGACCTCGATCACGCCTTGAGGTATCGACGGTTTTGTAACGAGCAGTTCGTGCCGAACCAAGAGAGGCGTCTGGTGCGCGCACGTCAATGGCTGGGCCGTCAAGGCTTGCCCGAGGAGGCCATCACCGAGAAGTTGAAGAGCCGAAGTTGGTCGGTGCCTGCGCCGATAACGATGGACCAGGTTTACGCCTGGGTTGGCAATCGTCACTGCCTGACGCCGGAAGCAGTGAAGCAGGCCCATCATCGGCGGATGAGGAAGAAGAGAGACGACGCAGCGTGAAGTGTCCGGTGACACGATTAGCTAAATCGCGTCACTGGCGCCTGATACTGGGATGGAAACAATGTGAAGCCTTTCAACCGCGAAAGGACTCGCAGACATGGCTATCCAGACCACCCGCACTACCGCCAGCCGCAAGGCCGTAGCTGGCCACCAGCCGCGCCTGACGATACTGCCCGCCACGGGCTTTATCCGCCAGCGTGACCTGATCCCGACCTTCGTGCCGTGGAGTAGCGCGACCCTCTGGCGCGAGGTCGGCAAAGGCACGTTCCCGACCCCGGTCAAGCTGTCGGCAGGTGTTACCGCATGGCGCATCGAAGACATCCACGGCTGGATCAACAGCCGCGCTCAGTAGGAGTGCGCGGCTGTGGCCGCCACCAAGAAAAAGGGCCGCGCTACGAACGCGGCCCAGAGCAACAACCTCAATTTCGATTCTGCCAAGGACTCGCGCATGCAGGTTGTAAAACAGCAGCGCCGAAGCGAGCGGGAGATGGCGCACCCTTACCGCACCAGCGGTACCCGAACGGCCCAGTTGCGCCAGATCGCAGCGACCACCTATAGCCACGAGCTGCGCGTCATCAAGTCGATGACGACTGGCGAGATCACGGCTGAGGAGGCGGTGAAGTACCTCGACACCGCCGAACCGCACGCCCGCCTCAATGCTATTCGTGAGCGGCTGCCGGTCATCGACCGCTGGGTGCTGACACCTACTGCTACGGGCTCCGTCCGTCGCGTGAAGGCATACCGCCTGCCGCCGCAGGAGGCTCCGCATGAGTAAGGGTGCGAAGCCCAAGCGCGCCACCGTCGCCGTCGATGGGGATTGGTTCGGCGTGCCGGTTGGATTCTTCCGGTCCCGCGCCTGCGCCGAGCTTTCGCCACTGGCGGTCAAGATGTTGTTTACGCTGATGGCTCAGCTTCGCAGCAACCACTTCGGCAACGGACGTGTCGATGCTCACGCCCGCACGCTGAAGAAGTACGGCTGGACCAGCCAGATGAGCGCCTACGCCGCCCTGCGCGAACTGGAGGACGCCGGGCTGCTGGTGCGCACCCGCCGGGGCTTCAGGGGCAGCGTCGGACTGTTCGGCATCACCCTGTTTCCGATGCACTGCGAGTCGAAGGGGCTCGAGGTTGGGCCGGGCGCATGGGCGGCCTCCGACTGGCGCAAAGTGCCATTCTCGGAGGAGGCGCCTACTGACTCCAGCCCTGCACGTTGGCACCGCCCACGTAGTTCTGGAAAACTCAAAGCCTGCTCCCGCCGCGGGAGTGAATCCATTGAATGCGCTCCCGCAACGGGAGTGAATGCACCGGAGTTACCCCCTTGCAGGCCCGCTGCGGTAGTGCATGAGGGGGTATCAGACGGAAATGCACTCCCGCAGCGGGTGTCTCCTCTTAGAGAAGCCATCTGCTGAGGCTCGATGGCGGGAGGGGGACGGGCAGGGCCCAGATCGGATTCCAGATCATCTGCCGATGTAATGGCAAATTGGCGCGCCAGCCCCTTTTTATAGGCGCTGAAAACTCTTCAAGACCCACGCGGTGGCGAGGGGCGCAACCTTCAAGACAGCCCAAGACCGGTCCAGCGAGGCATGGCAACTGAAGGCCTCAGCTGGAGCGGTGGCATCGTTGATGTCCCGCTGCCAACCGAGACCGGCACCATGACGACAAGAGATCGGTTTGACGGACGGCACGGTGAGCCAGCTGAGCCCGCTGCGAGGCTGAACGTCACGCAGCGTCACTGGCTGTCACACAGTCTGCGCAGGAAAGACTCACCGAAAGCCGTTCCGCGCAACTTGTGATATTCAACGAGCATGACTAGCGGGCGGGTAGGCCGATCCGCGCCAGAGCGGCGGCGATGCTGACAAAGGCACAGCAGCCGCCTATGCACTGCACCATGGCCAGCCCGATAAATCGACGCAGAAGATCTGGCGCATGTCGTTGTGAGCTACCGCGGGCTGCACAAGCCAGGGCAACCGGAACGGTATGGCGGATCCTCAGCGCCACCGTGCCGATGCAGGACTACCTCCGGGCGCGGCAAGAGGGTCGAAGAACGCTAGAAGGCAGTCTGGGTTCTCGAACACCGCTCCCTGGCCACATCCACAGCATTCCTTCCGTCAGACAGGGTGGGGTAGGAGCTTATGGACTGGAAGTAGCTGATGCCTCGGTCAACGCAGGCTTCGATGACGCTCTTACCTGGTTGGACAGCCACCGGGCGAGCAGGCGCCGATGGCGTTGTCGTGCTCGTGCTGTCTGTGCCCGCGAGCTTTCCCAAAGTCACCACAAACATGCCGACAACAGTTGCCTTTAGCAGCCATGGCGACCGTGGCCACATTGCTGCAATACCAGCACCGAATTTCGGCTTGCTCTCCATGATGGATCCCTCAGTACTGGTTGCCCTTCAAGGGGTCTAGGTATTGTTGGGCCTAATGTTGGGCCTGATGGCCAAATGGGCCTAGAAGGCACGATTTTCTTAGGTGTCTGGCGGAGGGAGCGGGATTCGAACCCGCGGTGGGCTGTTAACCCACACACGCTTTCCAGGCGTGCGACTTAAACCACTCATCCATCCCTCCGCGGGACGGCGCGCAGTGTAGCCGAGGTGGACGGCTAGGGCGCGTGCCAGGCGTGGCCCTGCAGCCACGCCAGAGGCACGAAGTCGAGGGCCCGGCGGTGCGTGCTCTCCAGCACCACAGGCGGGGCGCAGCCGTCGGCATAGGCCTGCTTCCAGCGCAGCGCGCACACGCACCAGCGGTTGCCCGGCACGAGGCCCTTGAAGCGGTACTCGGGGCGGGGCGTGATGAGGTCGTTGCCCTGCTCGAACTGGTGGTTCAGGAACTCGACCGTGACCCGGCAGCAGATGACGTGGCTGCCGTGGTCGTGCTCGTCGGTGTGGCAGCACCCGTCGCGGTACCAGCCGGTGAGCGGGTCGTAGGAGCAGGGCACCAGTTCGGTGCCCAGCACGTTCAGCGCGGGCGTGCTCACTTGGCCGCGTGCCCCTTGATCAACGCCATCGCCGTGCCGATGAGCGTCGAGACCTCGCCCATGTGGCCCGGCACGATCATCGTGTTGTTGGCCTTGGCGAGCTGGCCATACGCGTCCACCGCGCGCTCGGCCACCTTCAGCTGCACGGCCTGTTCGCCGCCGGGCTGGCGGATGGCCTCGGCGATCCGGGTGATGGCCTCGGCGGTGGCCTCCGCCACCGCCGTGATCGCCGCGGCCTCGCCCTGGGCCTTGTTGATCTCGGCCTGCTTCTCGCC